>NZ_BNED01000005.1:4877187-5196250 GCF_016755875.1 Streptomyces spororaveus
CGCAAGCAGTACCGCTCGGAGATCGTCGACGAGGGCAGTCTCGCCGGGAATCCGATGGACCAGTTCGCCCTCTGGTTCCAGCAGGCCGCCGACTCGCACCTCTTCGAACCGAACGCCATGGTCGTATCGACGGCCACCTCCGACGGACGGCCGAGTTCGCGGACGGTGCTGATGAAGCAGTTCGACGGCCGGGGCTTCGTCTTCTTCACCAACTACGCCTCCCGCAAGGGCCGCGAGCTGGCCGAGAACCCGCACGTCGCGCTGCTCTTCCCCTGGCATCCGATCGCCCGCCAGGTGATCGTCACCGGTACGGCGTCCCGTATCGGCCGTGACGAGACGGCCGCGTACTTCCGCTCCCGCCCGCACGGCTCCCAGCTGGGCGCCTGGGCGAGCGAGCAGTCGAGCGTGATCGGCTCCCGCGCGGAGCTGGACCGGCGCTACGCCGAGCTGGAGGCCCGCTACCCGGAGGGCGAGCAGGTGCCGGTCCCGCCGGAGTGGGGCGGCCTGCGCGTGGTGCCGCGGGAGATCGAGTTCTGGCAGGGCCACGAGAACCGCCTGCACGACCGGCTGCGCTACACCCTGGACGGGGAGGAGTGGCACGTGGACCGGCTCTGCCCGTAGCCGTGCGGCGCCGGGGCGGTACACGCAGACGACCCGCGGGCTCGGGTTTCTCTCCTGCAGTGAGAGAAGCCGGCCGGACGTACCGGCGAGCCCGCGGGTCGGGTGACTGCTTGGGATTGGCGCCAGGCGTTCCGCCGGGCACCGCACTGGGTGCGTTGCTGACGACGGGCGCTTAGCCCGCAGTCACCTCACGCGTCCGGTTTCCGTACATTTCGGGAACCACCTCCCTTCTCGTGTAAGTCAGAGCCTAGGCAGGCGCACCGACGGCCACAAGCGTTTTATTTCTCGATCACCGCGAGCGAGGATGCCCCCACGGGAGCGATCGGCACGGGGGACACACGGACGGCGACCACGGGGCCCTTCCACGCCACTACGGGCACAGGGCCCGGAACTGGTGCTTCTACGGCACGGTCTCGGCCGGGCTCTCGTCGACCGGGAGGGCATCGTCGTGCGCGGCCTGCGCCCGCCGCGCCGCCTCGCCTGGGACGGCATCCACGACATCCGGTGCGTGGCCGTCCCCGCGGGACGCGGCTGGGGGCCCGGCACCGTCACGTATGCCTACCGCACCGACGGCCGGCGCGTCCTGTTGCTGTGTGTGGACGACGAGGAGCTCCCGGCCCTGGAGCCGGAGCTCGCCTTCCTGCGGGCGCTCCTGGTGCGGCGGCGGAGCGCCGGCCGGGTCCCCGATCCGCGGGCGGAGCCGCGTATCGCCCTGCAGAACGCGCGCGAGGAGGCCTGGGACCGGTGGTTCGACGGGTGGCGGTCGTACGTGCTCATCTTCGGTGTGGCCGCCGCCGTCCTCGCGGGGATCGTCCTCACGACATGGCTCGGCGGACCGGCCTGACCGGATTTCGTATCCCTAATCCGGCGAAAGCGGTGTGGTGTGGGTCACGTTCGAGTTCAATGATCTGACGTGCCGCATACGCGAACACCTGCTGGGGGTTCCAGGTGAGTGCTTACGGGCGTAACGAGACCGCTGACGATCTGCTCGCCGCGCTGTTGGACGGGATGGACGCAGCCCTGTGCGCGTTCGACTCCGACGGGGTGATCACCCACTGGAACCGCGAGGCCGAGCGGATCCTGGGGTGGACCGCCGCCGAGGCCGTGGGGCGCAAGGGCTTCGAGGGGTGGGCGGTGCGTGCCGCCGACGCGCACGACGTCCAGGACCGGCTGATGGCCGCCCGGCAGGTGCCCGGCCGGCAGGTGCACGAGTTCGCGCTGCTGACCAAGGACGGCGGGCGCGTCCTCGTGCGGACCCAGTCCGCCGGGGTGCCCGGTGCGGACGGGAAACCCGCCGGGGTGTACTGCGCCTTCAGCGAGGTGCACGCCCAGATCGACCTGGAGCGCTCCATCGCGCTGAGCGAGGCCCTGCTGGAGGACGCCTCGTGGGGCGTGGTCCTGGTCGACGTCGATCTGCGGCCCGCCGTGGTCAACGCGCACGCCGCACGGGCCTTCGGGGCCGGCCGCACCGCGCTCCTCGGGCGGCCCCTGGGGGAACTGCTGGTCCAGGGCGTCGAGGAGTTGGAGGGCGCGCTCCAGTACGTGCTCGCCGAGGGGGCCCCGTCCGCGCCGGTGGAGATGTGGGTGTCGGTGCGCACGCCGGAGGGGGTGCGGCGCAGGTGCTGGCGGTGCGGGTTCCTGCGGCTGGCTTCGCCGCTCGCGGAGGAGCCGGTACCGCTGGGCGTCGGCTGGCTGTTCCAGGACGTCACCGAGGCCCGCCAGGAGCAGCTGGACACCGCGCAGCTGCGGTTCCGCTCGCACCAGCTCCACCGCGCGGGGCGGGCCGCCGCCGAGTGCGAGGACCCGGCCGAGGCGGCCGCCGTACGCCTGGACTTCGCCCTGGCCGGCTTCGCGGAGCACGCGCTGCTGGACGTACTGGACCCGACGGCCGATCCCGAGCGGCGAAGGCTCGTACGGTCGGCCGCGTCGCCGCCGGCGCTGCCGGGCCCGGGGTCGATCCCGGTCCGGTACGCGGCCGGGCACCCGGCGCTGCAGGCCCTGGACCGGATCGGCTCGGTGCGTACGAGTGCCCCGCGCGGGGAGGCGGACGCGGAGTGGGCGCGGGCCCGCCGGTGGCCCGAGGACGCCGCGCACGGGCTGTGCACGGTGCTGCGGAGCCGGGGGCGGACCCTGGGGGCGCTGACGTTCCTGCGCGGACCCTCGCGGGTGGCCTTCGAGCGCGTGGACGCGGCGTACGCGGAGGAGGTCGCGGCCCGGGTCGCGGCCGACCTGGACCTGGCGGCGGGTCCGGCCGGCCCGGACGGGGGCTGATGGCGCGGCGCGCGCCCGCGCCGTGGGGCTCAGTGCCGGAAGAAGATCCGGTCGCCGTACTCCTGCATCACGCGGCCGTTCCACTCGTGGCCGCCGTCGACGTTGCCCGAGCGCAGCAGCGGGGGCTCGACCCCGCGGGCCGCGAGCTCGCCGGCCGCGGCCGCCATGACCGCCTGCATGATCGCGCTGGTCACGACGGTGGAGGCGGGGGCGAAGGGCGCGTCGATGCCGTCGATGCTCAGCTCGGCGTCACCGACCGCGATCTTGCTGTCGAGGACGACGTCGCAGTGGTCCTTGAGGAAGGTGCCGGAGAGGTGCCGTGACTTGGTCCCGGTCGCGTACGCCACCGAGGTCACGCCGATGACCTTGAGGCCGATGGCGCGGGCGTTCATCGCCATCTCGACGGGCAGGGCGTTGCGTCCGGAGAGGGAGATGATCACGAGGACGTCGCCGTCGGAGGCGGGGCTGCTGTCGAGGACGGCGCCGGCCAGGCCGTCGACCCGTTCCAGGGCGCTGCCCAGGGTCGCGGGCATGACGTCGATGCCGGCCGTGCCGGGGACGGCGAGGAAGTTCATCAGGGCCAGTCCGCCGGCCCGGTAGACGACGTCCTGGGCGGGCAGCGAGGAGTGCCCGGCGCCGAAGGCGAAGAGCCGGTTGCCGGAGGCGACCGCGTCGGCGACGAGGGAGCCTGCCTCGGCGATGTGCGCGGCCTCCTCGTCCCGCACGCGCTCCAGCAGACCGATGGCGGCATCGAAGAACTGACCGGCCAGCTTGCTCTCGCTCATACGCCGATGGCCCTTCCAGGGGTGGGGGAGCGTCCGTGTCCGCCGCTCACCGTGCGGTCTGGACCAAGGGCGTGTCAATACGAACGTCAATCCCGGGCCGAAAGCTCTGGTCGCGCGCCCCGCGCATCTCCGGTGGATCTTCCCCGGGATGTCCGGGAGATGTCCGTGAGGGCTCTTGACCCTTGGCACGGGACGGTTGTCGGCCCGATGCGTCAGAATTGGGGGCAGGGCCAGCGCACGCTATCCGAGGGGCACGAATGTCCGGACTGATCGATACCACGGAGATGTATCTCCGCACCATCCTCGAGCTGGAAGAGGAAGGCGTGGTACCCATGCGCGCCCGCATCGCCGAGCGGCTCGACCAGAGCGGTCCGACGGTGAGCCAGACGGTGGCGCGCATGGAGCGGGACGGCTTGGTGGCGGTCGCCAGCGACCGGCACCTTGAGCTGACGGAGGAGGGGCGTCGACTGGCTACGCGTGTCATGCGCAAGCACCGGCTCGCGGAGTGTCTGCTCGTCGACGTCATCGGGCTGGAGTGGGAGCAGGTGCACGCGGAGGCCTGCCGGTGGGAGCACGTGATGAGCGAGGCGGTGGAGCGGCGGGTGCTGGAGCTGCTGCGCCACCCGACCGAGTCGCCGTACGGGAACCCGATCCCCGGGCTGGAGGAGCTGGGTGAGAAGGCCGAGGCCGACCCGTTCCTCGAGGACGGCATGGTCAGTCTGTCCGAGCTCGACCCGGGTTCCGAGGGCAAGACGGTGGTCGTCCGCCGGATCGGTGAGCCGATCCAGACGGATGCGCAGCTGATGTACACGCTCCGGCGGGCCGGCGTGCAGCCCGGCTCGGTGGTGAGCGTGACCGAGTCCCCGGGGGGCGTGCTGGTCGGCAGTGGCGGCGAGGCCGCCGAGCTGGACGTGGAGGTCGCTTCGCACGTGTTCGTCGCGAAGCGCTGATCTCCGCGGTGCGTCGGCGTTCGCGTCGGTGCCCGCGTCGACGCGGATGCGTCCGGTGGACCGGTCCGTACGAGCCGTGACTCGGGGGTTCCTGCCTCACGGGTCGTTACCCGTATGGAAGACCAGCCCTTGGTGTGGGCGGTCCCGGCGCCTTTCGGCGCCGGGACCGGTCCTCCCCTTGTGACCTGGAGCCCCGAGCTCTCAAGGTCGTCCCCTCGGACCGTCTTCCCCGAGCGGCCCGCCTCCCTGTTGAAAGGATCTCCATCGGCAGTGGCGGCCAATCCTTGAGCAAGGTCACTCGAAAGAGCGGTGTTGGGGACGAGAAACCCGTTTTCGAATATGGGTTCGATAGTCTGGCGGGGAGCGAAGGGGGTGCATCTGCGGTGGTACAGCGCGTCGATGTGACAGGGGCCGAAGGTGTCCGCCTGGCTGCCTGGGAGTTCCGCGAAGCAGAGGCCGAGCCCGACACCCGCCCGGGCGTGCTGTTACTGCACGGCCTGATGGGCCGCGCCTTCCACTGGGCAGGCACCGCCCGCTGGCTCCGCGAGCGCCGCCGCGTCGTGGCCCTGGACCAGCGCGGACACGGCCAGAGCGCCCGCCCGCCCGCCGCCTCCGGCGGCACCCCGACCGCCCTGGGCCGCGAGGCCTTCGTGGCGGACGCCGAAGCCACCGTCGAGCAGCTCGGCCTCGCCCCCGTGACCCTGATCGGCCACTCCATGGGCGCCCTCACCGCCTGGCAGCTCGCGGCCCGCCGCCCGGACCTGGTCGAAGCCGTGGTCATCTGCGACATGCGCGCCTCCGCCCTGGGCGCGGCCTCCCAGCAGGAGTGGGAGGACTGGTTCCACCACTGGCCTCTGCCCTTTCCCACCCAGGACGCGGCCCGCCGCTGGTTCGGCGAGGACGACCCCCGGGTGGAGCGGCCCGATCCCGGCCGCGGCGCCTTCTTCGCCGAGGTCATGCACGAGGCGTCGGACGGCTGGCGTCCGGTCTTCTCCCGCCGCCAGATGCTGACGGCCCGCGAGACGTGGGTGTACGACGCCCACTGGGAGGAGCTCGCCCAGGTCCGCTGCCCGACCCTGGTGGTCCGCGGCCTGGACGGCGAACTGGGCCGGGCCGAGGCCCAGGAAATGGTCCGCGTCCTCCCGGCCGGCCAGTACGCGGAAATCCCCGACGCGGGCCACTACCTCCACTACGACCAGCCGACGGCCTGGCGCGAAGTCCTGGAACCCTTCCTCGACGGCATCAAAACCGAGACCCCCGACACCCACCCGACGCACCTGCCGCGGAGCCGACCGATGCCGGAGTGACGGGAACGGGCCGGGCTCCGCCCCCGTGAGGGAGCGGAGCCCGGCCCGTTCCGGCGCGGTCGCCGGTCAGCGGTCGGCAGTCGCGGTCGCCGGTCAGCCCTTGCTGACCGCCCACAGGATCTCCGGGAGCTTGCGCGCCACCGTGGGGGCCGCGAGTCGCAGGCCCGCCCAGGCGGCCAGCGTGCCCCAGGCCGCACCCAGCGGGAGCACGATCCAGGAGATGTCCTGGTGGTCACCCACGTTGAGCCAGATCGTCATGACGATCACCGGCGCGGAGACGATCGCCGAGACCACCATCCCGGCGAGGATTCCGCCCCAGGCGAGACCGCCCTGCCCCGGGGCGACGTTCTTGAAGGCGCCGTCCGACGGGATCGAGTACGGGAAGTGGGCCGAGGCCAGCGCACCCGTGCAGAGCATCGAACCCAGCAGGGCCAGGGCCAGGCCCGTGGCCGCCGGGAGGGCGGACCAGTCGCCGATCACCGCGGCCGTGACCGAGGTGACCAGCACCGTGTACGGGACGGTGACCAGGGCCAGCGCGGCGGCCCGCGCGCGCAGTTCGACGTACGCGTCGCGCGTGGAGGAGATGGTCTGCGCGACCATCCAGAACGCCGAGGTGTCCTGACCGAACTGGTTGTACATCAGCATGCCGAGCATGCCCGCGCCGAAGCAGCCGAGGTATACGGACCCCGAGCCCTGGAGGGCGTTGAAGACAGGGATGATCACGCCGATCGCCAGCGAGGTCACCCAGCCCGACTTGGTCTTCGGATCGCGGACGGCGTAGCGCAGGGTGCGCCGCATCGTCGCTCCCGTGCGTCCGGCGGGCAGCAGGGACCGCCGGCCGCCCGCGCCGCGGTCCTTCATCGGCCGGGCCGCGGTGATGGTCGAGCCGTCCGGGGTGACCATCAGCCGGGTCAGGGTCCGCTCCCAGAACCACAGGAGGGCGATCACCGCGGCCAGGGTCAGGGCCAGCTGGGCGGCCGCCACCCCGTACGCGCCCTCGCTCGCCGAGTCCACCATGCCGATGGCGGTCGCCGGCGGCAGCCAGCGCACGACATCCTCGACGGGCTCCAGCGAGGCCAGGCCACCCGCCTGGAACAGGCTCTGGCTGGCGAAGTTGGCCACCTGCCCGCCCACCGCGATCAGCAGGCCGCTGAGCACGGCCAGGTCGCGTCCCTTGCGGCTGGTGAGCAGCCGTACGTTGGCCGTGGCCACCGCCCGGGCGAGGGCCACGCAGCCGAGCACCAGCAGGGGCGCGGCCACCACCGCGGCCACCGCGCCGGCTGCGCCGCGTGCCACGGCCAGTACGGAACCGATGGCCAGGCACAGGGTGAACAGCGGCCCGATGCCGACCAGCGAGGAGGCGAGGAGGGCCTGTACGAGAGGACGCGGGCGCAGCGGCAGCATGACCAGCCGGCTCGGGTCGAGGGTCTCGTCCCCGGAGGGGAAGAACAGCGGCATGAAGGTCCAGCCGAGGGCCAGGATCGCGGCCAGCAGCACGACGACCGTGCCCGCGTGGGCGTTCCCGTGCAGCAGGGCCAGGCCGAGCGTCACGAAGAAGCCGACGACCAGGGCGAGGGCGAGCGTCGAGAAGTAGGCGGCCTTGCGCTTCGAGGAGCCCTTCAGTCCGTTGCGCAGCAGCGACAGCTTGAGGCGGACGAAGACCGGGGTCAGCGGGACCGACGCGGCGGACGGGACCCGGGTGGCGCCTGCGGCGCCTGCGGCGTCCGTGGGCCCCGGGGCTCCGGAGGCGGAGGCGGTCACGGTGCCGGCCGGTCCGGCAGCCGTTCCGGTAGCCGGGTTGGCGGGCGAGGGCGAGGACGAGGTCATCGCGATCCCGCCCCGGAGCCGCCGCCGAGCCAGTCCAGCGAGTCACCGGCCGCGTCCCGCCCGTGTGCGCCGACCAGTTCGAGGAAGGCGGCCTGCAGCGAGGGCGCGGAGCCCCGTACGTCGGCCAGCGGGCCCGCGGCGCGGATCCGGCCGGCGGCCATCACGGCCACCCAGTCGCACAGCGACTCGACGAGCTCCATCACGTGGGAGGAGAAGATGACCGTGGCACCGGAGGCCGTGTAGCGCTCCAGCACCCCGCGGATGGTCTGCGCCGACACCGGGTCGACGCCCTCGAACGGCTCGTCCAGGAAGAGCACTTCGGGGTTGTGCAGCAGCGCCGCCGCCAGGCCGATCTTCTTGCGCATACCGGTCGAGTAGTCCACGACCAGTTTGTGCTGCGAGCCCGCGAGGTCGAGGACGTCCAGCAGCTGCGTCGCCCGCTTGTCGGTCTCCTCGCCCGGCAGCCCGCGCAGCCGGCCCATGTAGCCGAGCAGTTCGCGTCCCGACAGCCGCTCGAAGAGCCGCAGCCCCTCGGGCAGTACGCCGATCCGCGCCTTCACCTCGGTCGGGTCCGCCCACACGTCGTGCCCCGCGACGTGGACCCGCCCCATGTCCGGGCGCAGCAGGCCGGTCACCATCGACAGCGTGGTCGTCTTGCCCGCGCCGTTGGGGCCCACCAGGCCGATGAACTGCCCCGCGGGCAGCTCCAGGTCTATCCCGGCGACGGCCACCTGCTCGCCGAACCGCTTCCACAGACCTTCCACGCGCACGGCGGGCGGCGCGGATCGCGCGCCACCCGTTCCGTACGTTCCACCCGTCGCATCGCCCTGGTCCGGCATGCGCCTGCCTCTCATTACGTCCCCGTTGGTCGTTCCTTCTTCACCATAGGAGGAGGGGGAGAGGCTTGAGCAGTTACTTATGTCATCAGTTTTCGCCCTGATTTCGCAGGTCGGCAGGGCGGGGTCCGGGTGTCCGGGTCAGCCCTGGCGGCGCTTGCGTTCCGCCGCGGCCTCACTGCCGCACGCGTACGCCAGAGCGTCGATCAGCTCCTCGGTGTCCGGCAGCCACCGGTTCGCCGGCGTGGGCCGCCGCGCCCACTGGACCGAGCCCCGGCCGCCGAACCGGGTGGGCGGCGCCGCCACGTACTCGCCCTCGCCCCGTGCCACCAGGTCGATCGTGGCGGCCGGCCAGCCCAGCTTGCGCACCAGGTCGGGCACCTTGACGCCGGCGCCCGGCAGGACGAAGAACAGCATCCGGTGTTCGGGCGTGAGCGTGACCGGCCCGAGGGTGCGCTCCATCCGCTCCAGCCGCGCCAGCGCGAGGAATCCGGCCGACTCGGGCACGTCGAGCGCGTCGAAGGTCCGGCCCGTCGGCAGCAGGATCGAGGCCTGCGGGTGCTTCGCCCAGATCCGGCGCACCTGCACCGCGCTGCCGGTGGCGTGCGCCGCCCAGTCCTTCACCGCCGGGTGCGCGCCGGGCGCCGGGCAGTCCTCGGCCCCGCAGGAGCACAGCTCGCGGCCGTCCCCGGGCTCCAACCAGGTGCCGGCGAAGACATCCCAGTGCCGTTCTTCCGCGTACCGCACGGCATGGTCCAGCAGCTGCTCGCCGCGCTGCTTGGGGATGGGTGCGGTCTCCGTGACTCCGATGGTCTCTTCCACGCCCATCACAACTCTCCGGGTCACCCGGGGTTACGGGCGTAAACCCGGCGGCGGGCGGAGCATCGATCCTGCATACGGGGCGCACTGATGCACGCGTGGGGGCGCGTAGGAGGCCGGGGCGCCGGAGTTGGGTAGCGACACGACGCAGAGCGGAAGATTCTCCGCACATCAGGCGGGAAGTGATCATTCCAACGGATCACCCGCGGTCAGCAGGGGGTTTTCATGGCAGCCAGGCCTCTCGTCGCCCGCCAGCCGAACGAACGGCTGCAGGCGCTCATCCAGGAAGCCGGGTGCTCCAACGCCGGGCTAGCCCGGCGCGTGAACATGTGCGGGGCCGAGCACGGTCTCGATCTCCGCTACGACAAGACCTCCGTGGCCCGGTGGCTGCGCGGCCAGCAGCCGCGCGGCCGGGCTCCCGGAATCATCGCCGAGGCGCTCGGGCGCAAACTCGGCCGGACCGTCACGATCGACGAGATCGGCATGGCCAACGGCAAGAACCTCGCTTCAGGGGTCGGCCTGCAGTTCTCCCCGACCGTCGTCGGCGCCATCGAGCAGGTCTGCGAGCTGTGGCGCAGCGATGTCGGCCGCCGTGACTTCCTCGCCGGCTCCAGCGTGGCCGCCTCCGCGCTCGTCGAGCCGAGCCGCGACTGGCTGATCACCGGGGCCGACACCCAGGTGGCCCGCAGTGGCGGCTCGCGGGTCGGCATGCCGGACGTCGAGGCGGTCCGCGCGACCACCGAGGCGCTCAAGGACCTCGACCACCGCTTCGGCAGCGGGCACGTCAGGCCGGTGGTCGTGCACTACCTCAACTCGGTGGTGTCCGGGCTGATCGGCGGCTCGTACCGGGAACCCGTCGGGCGGGCCCTGTTCGCGGCGGTGGCCCGGCTGACCGAGCTCGCCGGCTACATGGCGGTGGACACGGGCCAGCCGGGCCTGGCCCAGCGCTACTACATCCAGGCGCTGCGCCTGGCCCAGGCGGCGGGGGACCGGGCGTACGGGGGCTACGTGCTCGCAGCGTCCATGAGCCACCTGGCCGCCGAACTGGGCAACCCGAGGGAGATCGCGCAGCTGGCCCGGGCCGCCCAGGAGGGGACGCGCGGGCAGGTCACCCCGCGGGTCGAGGCCATGTTCTACGCGGCCGAGGCGCGCGGGCACGCGCTGCTCGGGGACACCCGGGCGACGGCGGTGCTGTCCGGGCGGGCGGTGAGCGCGCTGGAGCGGGCCGAGCCGGAGTCGGGTGACGACCCGGTGTGGATCCGCCACTTCGACGCGGCGTACCTGGCGGACGAGCTGGCCCACTGCCACCGCGACCTGGGCCAGGCGGACGCGGCGGCCAGGCGGGCGGAGGAGGCCCTGCGGGGTCTCCCGGCGGGCAAGGCACGCCGCCGGGCGATCGGGCTGCTGCTGCTGGCGGCGGCGCAGGTGCAGCAGCGGGAGGTGGAACAGGCCTGCCTGACGGCGACGCAGGCGGCGGAGCTGCTGGAGGGGCTCCGCTCGAACCGGGGCGTGGAGTACCTGGACGACTTCCGGGCGCGGCTGGAGCCGTACCGGGAGGAGGCGGCGGTGCGGGAGTTCGCGGCGCGGCTGGAGGTGACGGCCTAGGAATGTCCGGCGCCGACCGTTCGGGGCTGTGTTCCCGGCCCCGGGCCCCGGATGTCGGCGCAGCCGGTTCGGTCGGCCGGGGTGGGGTTCGGGGTGCTCTCCCGGTGGCGGTGCGTGACCGGGTAGCGTGAGCCGACGGTTCCGTAGGGTCGGGCGAGTCGGAGAAGGAGTCCCGGTGACGCAGAACGGACAAGGGGGCGCCCCCCAGCAGGGTGCCCCGTGGGGTCCGGACCCGGCGTCCGGATATCCGGCGTACCCGGATCAGCAGCAGCCGCCGCAGGAGCAGCAGCCGCAGCCCGGGGCCGCGTACGGATACCCGCAGGCCTACCCCGGCGCGGAGGCCGTGCCCGGGCACGTGGTGGGACCCGGCTACGAGGGGCCGGGGGATCCGCACGGCTACGGCTACCCCCCGCTGCCCGAGGCCGCGACCCAGTACATCCCGCCGGTCCCGGCCGCCCCGGCCCACGATGAGGCCGCGACCCAGTACATCCCGCCGGTCCCGGCCGCCCCGGCCCACGATGAGGCCGCGACCCAGTACATCCCGCCGGTGCCGGCGGGTCCCGGGCACGACGAGGCGGCGACGCAGTACATACCGCCGGTCCCGGCGGCCCCCGTGCACGAGGCGGCGACCCAGTACATGCCGCCGGTCCCCGCCGCCGAAGGGTTCGACGGGCTCTTCCGCGGCGACGACGCCGCCGGGCAGACGCAGCACCTGCCGCCCGTACAGGATCCCGTGCTGCGCCGGCCGTCGCCGCGTCCCCACCCGCAGCAGCCCCAGTACCAGCAGCCGCACCAGCCGCCGCAGCAGCAGTACGCCCCGCCCCCGCCGCCCCCGGAGCCCGCGCGCAAGGTATCGCCCGCGATCATCGCGGCGGTGGTCATCGGCCTGGCCGTCGTCGGGCTCGGCGTCGGTTCGCTGCTCGCCGACGGCAAGCCGCAGAACAACGACCCCGGCGCGGTCGCCGACGCCCCGGCCGCGAACGGCGGATCCGCGGCCCCCGGCGGTGAGGCTCCGGTCGACCCGGCCCGCCCGCAGGCCGTCCAGCTCGACAAGGTCCTCGCGGACAGCAACGACAGCCGGGCCGCGGTGATCAAGGCCGTGGAGGACATCAAGGCCTGCAGCAACCTCGACCAGGCGGCCGCCGACCTGCGCGACGCGGCCCGCCAGCGCGAGGAGCTCGTCACCCGTCTCCAGGAGCTGAAGCTGGACCAGCTGCCGGACCACGTCAAGCTGTCCGCGTCCCTGACCAAGGCCTGGCAGTCCTCCGCGGACGCCGACAACAGCTACGCGGCCTGGGCGGACGACGTGGACGACGACAAGTGCAAGGACGGCAAGGCCAAGGCCACCAAGAACGCCTCCGAGGGCAACAAGTCCAGCGGCGAGGCGACGAAGGCCAAGGAGTCCGCCGCGACCCTGTGGAACGCGATCGCCGGCAAGTACGGCCTCACCAAGCGGGACAAGACCCAGCTTTGAGAGCCGGTTCGGATCAGGCCGTGGGCGGGGCCGCCACCAGGGTCGGGGTCATGTCCAGGGACTGCTCGCCGGGCTGTGCCACGAGCCGCCCGGCCTGCACGATCTGGAAGGTGACCTGGCCGTTGACGATGCGGGGGAAGCCGGCGACGGCGCGCATGTCCTGGTAGCGCCAGCTCAGGGCCGGGGTGAGGCCGCCGGTGTTGACCGGCTGCGACTCGTTCAGGGCCCGCTTGACCGTGCGGCCGGTGACGGGCGCGTCCGACGCGAAGCGCTTGAGGATCTCGCTGAGCACCGTGTACGCGATCCAGGTGGTCTGCGCCCCGCTGTCGTCGGGGTCGACGCTGTCGTCGCCGAAGGCGAACTCGGAGACCACCTTCCGCATGGGCTCCCAGAGGGGATCGGCGGACACCGGGTACCAGCTGGTCAGGTAGGCGCCCTCGAAGGGGCTCTCCTTGCCGCCGGTGCGGTCCACGAGGGACTGGCTCACGCTGCCCAGGACGGAGGAGATCTGCGGCTTCTTGCGCTGGGCGTCGGTCCGGCGGAAGGCGTCGAAGAAGGTCTCGGTGCGCTCGCCGAGGACGGCGGTCACGCAGCCCTTCTCCTTTTCCTTCTCCTTGCCGGTGCCGCTGGTGTGCGCGAGGGCCTCGCGGGCCTGCGCCACGAAGTCGGCGGAGTCCTCGGCGGCCCGGATGTCGGATGCGTCCGCCATCTTGTTGGCCCGCAGTCCGGCGTTGAGGAGGACCGGCAGGGTGTCGCCCGCGATGGTGTCGGGGCGGACCAGGGCGACCTGGTTGCAGGCGCGGCCCAGCTGGTGGCCGGCCCCGGCGATGAGGACGGGCTGGCCGCCGTTGACCGGGTAGGACAGGGGGGACTGGAACTCCTCGGAGGAGACTCCGTAGCCGCCGATGAAGGGGATGCCCTCCGCCTCCAGCGGGGCCATGAAGGCGCGTCCGTGCTGGCTGTAGGAGCCGACGACGGCGACCGCCTTCTCGGCGACGGCCTTGCGGGCGCAGTCGGCGGCACCGGAGGGCGTGTTCTTCTCGTTGCAGGTCAGTACGCGCAGTTTGCGCCCGTTGATCCCGCCCTTGGAGTTCACGTAGCGCTCGTACGCCTTGGCCATGCCGGTCATTCCGGGCATGTTGGTCGCTTTGGTCTCTTCGGGGGCGAAGGTCATGACGGTGACGGTCCCGCCGGACCCTCCGGAACCCCCGGGGAGCGCCCCGCACGCGGCGATGAGGCACGTACCCATCGCCGTGGCCACGAAGGTGCGGGAGAGGGATACGGCGCGTCGCGAGATGGTCATGTCCATGCACCATTCCGCCCCGCTGGTAACTGTCGAGTGAGATGGACACAACATCGGGTGACGGCCAGGTGAATTGCGGGGGCGCCGTCGCCGTGGGCGCCTCAAGATCGCGCTGAACAGGAACGTACGATCGAAAGCGTGACATTCGCCCAAGGTTCGAAGAACTCTTCCCGACGCGGCGGCCGCTCCTCCACCATGGGCGGCATGCCCCTCAATGACATGCCGTGGTGGCGCTGGCGCAGCAACGTGCGCTCGGCGCTGCACATGCTTTCCGATCCGGTCTTCCACGAGGACACCTGGCTGACCGGCGACGAGGCGTACGGCGACATCACCGACGCCGTGTACCGGCTCGTCGAGGACACTTGGCTCGACAGCTGGTCCGCCGAGAAGTACGTCGGCACGATCTTCCGCGACTCGCAGGAGGCGGCCGTCGTCGACCTCGCCGTGCTGCGGGTGCTCCGCATCCTCCACCAGGTCGGGCCCGACGCCCCCGTCTCCGCCTACCTGGAGCACCACGCGTGGCCCGAGGCGGTACGTGCCGCGCGCGAGGCGCACGTACGGCTGGCGGAAGCCGACGGGGACGACCCCGACGTGCGACCGACATCGCTCGATGCGCTGAAGATCCTCACCCGCGCGGTGTGAAAGGCTGTGCGGTCATGAGCGACCCGCACACCGAGGCCCCGGCCCAGCACCAGCCCCAGCCGCAGTACGTCCTGACCATGTCCTGCCCCGACAAGCAGGGCATCGTGCATGCCGTGTCGAGTTACCTCTTCATGACCGGATGCAACATCGTGGACAGCCAGCAGTTCGGAGACCGGGAGACCGGGCTCTTCTTCATGCGGGTGCACTTCGAGGCCGAGCCCCCGGTGACGGTCGACAAGCTGCGCGCCAGCTTCGCCGCGATCGGCGACTCGTTCAAGATGGACTGGCAGATCCACCGCTCCGAGGAGCGCATGCGGATCATCCTCATGGTGTCCAAGTTCGGGCACTGCCTGAACGACCTGCTGTTCCGTACGCGGATCGGCGCCCTGCCGGTGGAGATCGCGGCCGTGGTCTCCAACCACACCGACTTCGCCGAACTGGTCGGCTCCTACGACATCCCGTTCGTGCACATTCCGGTCACGAAGGACACGAAGGCGGAGGCGGAGGAGCGGCTGCTGGAGCTGGTGCGCGCCGAGAACGTCGACCTGGTGGTCCTGGCGCGCTACATGCAGGTGCTGTCGGACAAGCTGTGCACGGAACTGAGCGGGCGGATCATCAACATCCACCACTCGTTCCTGCCGAGCTTCAAGGGCGCGAAGCCGTACCACCAGGCGCACGCGCGAGGCGTGAAGCTGATCGGCGCGACCGCGCACTACGTGACGGCGAACCTCGACGAGGGACCGATCATCGAGCAGGAGGTCGAGCGGGTCGGCCACGAGGTGACGCCGGACCAGCTGGTGGCGATCGGGCGGGACGTGGAGTGCCAGGCGCTCGCGCGCGCGGTGAAGTGGCACAGCGAGCACCGCGTGCTCCTGAACGGCGCCCGCACGGTGGTGTTCGCGTAGCGAAGTACGGCCCCGCCGGCGTGTGAGGCGCGGTCGGCCCGTGCGGGCCGGGCTGCCGGGGGCGCTGCCCCCGGACCCCCGCGCCTCGCACGCCGACGGGGCTGGATCGTGTCGGCGCAGCCGGATGTACGGCCGGGCGCGCCGCAGGCGTTACGCGTCGGGGGCTTCCACCCCGCAGTAGCCCGCGAAGGCCGCCAGGATCTCGTCCTCCGAGATACGGCCGTCGCGGTCCGCGTCCAGGGCCGCCGCCACCTCGGTGGCCAGCTCCGGGGCGGTGCCCAGGACGCGCAGCACCCGGGCCGCGTTCGGTGGCGTCGCGCCGCCGCCGTCCTCGTCCGCCACCGCGATCACGGCCCGCAGGAACGGCCGCGCGATCTCCGCGAACCGCTCCGGGTTGTCGCGCAGCCGCTTCGCGGCCCCGGTGATGAACTCCTCGCGGGACACCCGCTGGTCCCCGTCGACGTCCGCGATGCCGGCCATTCCCTGCCAGAAGGCCTCGGCGCCCGCGAAGACGGCCTGGCCCTTGTCCGACCGGGCGGTGGTACCGAATTCGGCCAGGACGGCCTTAGCGGCCGCGCTGAAGTCCTCCCGGTCGATATAGCCGGACCCGTCCTGGTCGAAGGTGGCGAATCGGGCGGCGATCTTGCGCTCGTATTCTGCGCTGTCCATTTCGGCGTTCCGCCTTCACGTGTGCAGTGGGGTTCAGATCAAGACAAGACAAGGCAGGAGCGTAAGGCCTATGTGGCCTGCGCGTTAAGCGAAGTGGTCAAGGAGGCGGCCGCATCGAACCCGCGCACGGGGAGCGCGGTGGGGCGCGTACACCTGTCCCCATGTGCCGTCGGCCGTACCACCGTTCACGCCCTGCCACGCGCCTATCACGCAGGGCGCACTTCCAGGGTGAGGTTCTCGCAAAAGAGGCGCGATCCGCCATGTGCCCACTACATTCGATGCGTCGACACACGGCTGGGGGCATTCATGCCGAAGGACGCACCACCGCGCTGGGACCGCCGCATGCAGCAGCGACTCGCCCGTGGCGAGGCCGCCGCGCTCGGGGAGCTGTACGACCGGTTCGCCTCGCTCGTGCACAGCCTGGCGCACCGGGTGCTGGGCGACGAGAAGGCGGCTGACCGGATCACCCGCGAGGTGTTCGGCTACATCTGGGAGAACCCGGACGCCTACGACCCCAAGCAGGGCTCCATGCGCTCATGGGTCGCCCGGATCACCCAGGGCCAGGCCGTTGCCCGGCTGCGCCAGGCCGAACTGGGCCGGGGCTCCCGCGAGGAGCTGGAGCAGAAGGTGCGCAGCGCCAACGCGGCCGCCCGCGCCGACTACATCGTCACCTCGATGCCCGCGCCCCTGCGCGCCGCGCTGGAACTCGCGTACTTCAAGCGGCGCGACTACCGGCAGGCCGCCGCCGACCTGCAGATCAGCGAGGACGAGGCGCGGCGCAGGCTGCGGCTCGGGCTGCAGTTGCTGTCGACCGCCAACGCCCTCCCGCAGGAGGAATCCGCCCAGTCCGGATATGGAACACCCCGATGAACGGCCCTCCCCAGTCGCCCGATGACGGATACGAGCGTCCCGGCGGCGGCCAGGCACGGATACCGGGTCCGCGCGGCGCCGCCGACGACCTCGACCCGGGGCACGCGCCGCGGTTGATGCCGCCGCCGATCGAGCTGCCGCCGTTCGAGCCGGTGCCGTTCGAGCCGGCGCCACCGCCCTCGCACTCCGTGCTGAAGTCCCTGCTCGGCGCGTGGGCACTGGCGGCCTGCTCCGCCGAGGAGACCCAGGCGGTGGAGGACCACCTCACCGAGTGCGCGCCCTGCGCGGAGGAGGCGCTGCGGCTGCGCGACGCGGTGGGGCTGCTGCACCCGGAGGAGAACCTCGACCTGAAACCGCTGCTGCGCTCGCGCGTCCTGGAGGACTGCCTGGGCAAGCGGCCGGCCCGCATTCCGGTGCCGGTGTGGGCGAGTCCGTACGACACCGAGACCGCGCGGCTCGACGCGCTGCTGCAGGACTTCGGGGACTCGGAATGGCACACCCCGGTGCGGCTCAAGTGGTTCGAGGAGGAACGGCGCCGGTCGCAGCGGACCACGGTGGCGGGGGTGATCGGCCATCTGCTGTCGGTGGACGGGCTGATCGCCTCGGCGCTGGGGCTCGACGACCCGCTGGGTCCGGACGCGCCGAAGGGCGGTCCGACCCTGCGGACCGAGCACTTCTGGGGTGCGTCGCCGTACCCGGTCACCCGGCAGGTCCGCGACCCGTGGCGGGAACAGGGCCACACGCTGGTGCGTACGGTCTCCTTCGCGGGCCGGGGAGTCGCCGAGCTGGCGGTGGACTACGGGGGCTTCGCGCTGCCGCTCGGAGACGCCTTCCTGGAACGGGCCTTCGAGTGCTGGGTGCACGCGTGGGACATCGCGGAGGCGGTGGACTACCCGTACGAGCCGCCGTCCGGGCCGCACCTGCACGGGATGATCGACCTGGCGGCGCGGCTCCTGCCGAGCGCGCTGGCGCAGCGCAGGCGTGCGGGTCTGGCCGCCCCGGCGCGGGGCCTGGTCGCGGCGGGCGCGCCCGGGCGGACCCTGCACCTGGAGATCGAGGGAGCGGGCGGCGGAGGCTGGGACATCGCGCTGGACTCGCCGGGAGCGAAACCGTCGCCGGAACGGACGGTCGCGGAGATCGCCCTGGACGGCATCGAGTTCTGCCAGCTGGCCGCCGGGCACATCTCCCCGGAGGAGGCGCGGTGGGCCAGCACGGTGACCGCGAGGCGATCCGCGATGTCCTGTTCGCGGCGGCCTCACTGAGCAGGCTGTAGGAGCGAGGCCGCTGCGGGCGGGGTCGGGTGGTGGGGCGGGGGCTCCGGAGGGCGGGAGCTGCTCGGGCGGTGGTCAGTGATGTGCTTGGGGGTTTCCCGTCAGTCTCATCGTCTCTCCGTGTCGGGCCGGTCCCTCAAGGGCGCTCGTTCCTCGCGTCGCTTCGCGATGGCCTTCGGCCACCCTTGACCGACCGTCCCGCCCCGGAAATCCGAAGACTGCCGAGAAGCCCCCAAAAGAACGAGCCGGTCCAGGCTCCAAGGGACGGGGCGGCCAGAGATGCCCGGCCCGGTCGGGGGCGGGGACACCCGACAGACGGGGGCCCATGGCAGCGGCCTGCCGGGTCGGGGGAGGCGCGTCCAATCGCTACGCGCTCCCGACGTCTCAGCGTCTCCAGCCCGTCGTGGGCCGGACATAGGCCGCCCCGGATCGCTACGCGCTTCTCGCGGACCGCGACCGGCGGCCGTCCGTGGCTGATCCGCCCGTCAGTCCAGGCAGAACTCGTTCCCCTCAGGGTCGGCCATGACGATGATCCCCTGATCCATGGCATTGCCGTCCAAGCGGTACAGCCGCTTCGCGCCCAGGCCTTCCAGCCGGGTGCACTCCTCCTCCAGCACGGCCATCCGCTCGTCCCCCTTGAGGCCGGGGGCGGAGCGCACGTCCAGATGCAGGCGGTTCTTGCCGGTCTTTCCCTCCGGGACCTGCTGGAAGAAGATCCTCGGCCCCTTTCCGTCCGGATCCGTGATGGCGGACCGGCTGTTGTGCTGCTCGGGCGGTACGCCCCAAGCGGTGAGTGCGGCCGGCCAGTCGGGGAACCCCTCGGGCGGGGGCTGGACCTGGTAACCCAGCGCCTGCGCCCAGAACACCGCCTGCGCTCCCGGATCCGCGCAGTCGTACGTCACCTGGAACTCCTTGGCCATGCTTCCTCCAACCGCCCGGAATCTGCTCGCGTCCTCGCCGAGCGCTCCCATCCTCCCGGCTGACGAGAAGAGTTCAACTCATTTGGCCCGCGTCAAACGATCACATTCGCCGTGCATCCGGCGGGTGGCTCGATGTCGACGGACGGACGCCGGACTGCGGCTATTCCGTCGTGCATCCGGGTCAGCCCACGTGTGCGTCTCAAAGGCCAGCCGTTTGGGTCTTATTGCCCCTATTTACACCCCAGCTCGTGAGCCCGGTGCTGCGATGACCCTTGTTCACGACGCAATAGCCGAGGAATGAGCCGCCAGTCCCTCTCCGCCGCCCCCGCCGGCCGTCGGACGCGCGCCGACGGGTGGTGGGCCGTCTTGCCCGGCCCCCGGCCGGTCGTCGGACGCAGGTCGAGCGCCGAACCGAGGCCGTGGGCGGCCTATGTCCAGCCCAGGCCGGCCGTCGGACGCAGGTCGAGCGCCAGATCGAGGCCTTGGGCGGCCTATGTCCAGCCCAGGACGGTCGTCGGACGCTGAGACATCAGGAGCGCGTAGCGATTGGACGCGCCTCCCCCGATCCGGGTCCGGGTCTGGATGGGCCCCGTCTGTCGGGTGTCCCTGCCCCCGTCCGGGCAGGGGGTCTCTGGCCGCCCCGTCCTGATCCTTGAGTGCCCGGCTCGTTCTTTTGGGGGCTTCTCGGCAGTCTTCGGATTTCCGGGGCGGGTCGGTCGGTCAAGGGTGGCCGTCAGGCCATCGCGTAGCGACGCGACGACGAAGGAGGAGCGCCCTTGAGGGACCGGCCCGCCGCGGAGAGACGATGAGACTGACGGGAAACCCCCAAGCACGTCACTGACCACCGCTCCCGTGGATTCCGCTCCTCCCGCAGCCGTCCCGCGCCTGGAAAGGTGGGTCCCCCGTCTCCCCATCCCCCCCCCGCCACCCCCGTCCCCCCTACGCGTATCGCTCGCGCAGTTTGTACTTCAGGACCTTGCGCAGAGTGTCGTTGCGGGGGAGGGCCTCCAGGAGTTCCAGTTGTTCCGGGAGTTTGTGGGTGGCCAGGCCTTGGGTGCGGAGGTAGGCGGTCAGCTGGGGGAGGGTCAGGGGGGCGGCCGACGGAGGTTGTTCCACGACCGCGCAGACGCGTTCGCCGCGGGTCGGGTCCGGGAGGCCGATGACCGCGACGTCCGTGACGCCGGGGAGCTGGTGGAGGAGGTCCTCGATCTCCTTCGCCGAGATGTTCTCGCCCTTGCGGATGATGACGTCCTTGCTGCGGCCGGTGAGGACCAGGTAGCCGTCCTCCGTGAGGTGGCCGAGGTCGCCCGTGACCAGGTAGCCGTCGCGGTCGAAGGCCTCGGTCCGCTCGTCGCCGTTCAGGTAGCCCTGGCAGACGGCCTCGCCCCGGAGGCGGACCTCGCCGTCCGTGTCCGGGGGCAGTTCGGTGCCGTCCGGGGTGGTGATGCGGATGGACATGCCCGCCGGGGGGCGGCCCTCGGTGGCGGCGAGGTTCTCGGGGGTGTCGTCCGGGGCGCCCATGGTGATCATCGGGACCTCGGTCATGCCGTAGCCGTGGGTCAGCTGGCAGCGCAGTTCCCGTACGACCGCGTGGTAGATCTCCGGGGGTTTGGGGGCGCCGCCGCCCGCCAGGAGGCGCAGGGTGGGGATCAGCGGGATGTCCGGGGCCTTGCGCTGCTCGGTCAGGAACATGGAGTAGAAGGCCGTCGATCCGCCGGCCACGGTGACCCCGTGGCGGCGGTACCCGTCCAGCGCGTCCGGCATCGCGAACTTCTCGAAGAGGACGGCGGGGAAGCCGTACAGGAGCAGCATCACCAGGTAGTCGGGGCCGCCTATGTGCGCGTACGGGAAGGCCATGGAGCCGACGTCGGAGGGGCGCAGGCGCAGGGCGTGGGCGAGGCAGGAGCCGCCCGCGATCAGGGAGCGGTCGGTGTGCAGGACGCCCTTGGGGTCGGAGGTGGTGCCGGAGGTCCAGTAGATCCAGCGGACGTCGGTGCCGGAGGCGGGTGGCGCGGGGAGGGTGGCCGGGTCGCCCTCGGGGAGGGTGTCGTAGGCCTCCAGGACGCCGCGCGCGCCGAGGCGGGAGGCCATGGCGGTGTGGTCGAAGCCGCGCCAGGTTCCGGGGACGGCGAAGTACTCGGCCTTGGACTCGCGGAGGGCGAAGCCGACCTCGCGGTCCCGGTAGAAGGGGATGACGGGGGTCTGGACGGCGCCGATGCGGGCGAGGGCGGCGGAGAGCAGCACGGTCTCGATGCGGGTGGGGAGCTGCCAGGCGGCGACGGTGCCGGGGCGTACGCCCGTGTCGTGCAGGCCGGCGGCGACGCGTTCGGCGCGGTCGTGCAGTTCGCCGAAGGTGAGCCGGCGGTCGTGGGCGGGGTGGTCGGCCGCCTCGATCAGGGCGGTGGTGTCCGGGGTCAGTGCGGCCCGGCGGGAGATGAGTTCCCACAGGGTGCGGGACCGGCTCAGTTCTGTCGCGGTCGCGGTGTCCGTCATCCCAGACCTCCCCTTGGCCGAGCTCGTGGCCGAACCTTGAGCTGACGGATAGTCAGATCAAGCGCAGAGCGTAGGGCGCCGACGCTTGTCGGTCCAGGGGTGGCGGGGCTAGCTTGTTTCTGACGATCCATCAGATCGGTGAATTGGGGAGACCATGGAACTGCCTCGGATCATCAGCGTCGACGACCACGTGATCGAGCCCGCGCACCTGTTCGATGTCTGGCTGCCCGCGAAGTACCGCGACCGCGGGCCCAAGGCGCTCACCGCCGGCATCGGCGAACTCGCCTACACCGGCGGCAAGTACGTCATCACCATGGACCCCGACGGACCGCCGACCGACTGGTGGATCTACGAGGACCTGAAGTTCCCGTACAAGCGCAACATCGCCGCCGTCGGCTTCGACCGCGACGACATGACCCTGGAGGGCATCACCCGCGAGGAGATGCGCCGCGGCTGCTGGGACCCCAAGGCGCGCCTGCTCGACATGGACCTGAACCATGTCGAGGCGTCGCTGTGCTTCCCGACGTTCCCGCGCTTCTGCGGCCAGACCTTCGCCGAGGCCCATGACAAGGAGGTCGCCCTCGCCTGCGTGCGCGCCTACAACGACTGGATGGTCGAGGAGTGGTGCGGGGACAGCGGCGGCCGGCTGATTCCGCTGTGCATCATCCCGCTCTGGGACATCGACCTCGCCGTCGCCGAGATCCGGCGCAACGCGGCCCGCGGGGTGAAGGCGGTGACCTTCTCCGAGATTCCCACCTACCTCGGCCTGCCCTCCATCCACTCCGGCTACTGGGACCCCTTCTTCGCCGTCTGCCAGGAGACCGGCACGGTGATCAACATGCACATCGGGTCCAGCTCCCAGATGCCCGCCGCCTCCCCCGACGCGCCCCCCGCCGTCCAGGCCTCGCTCAGCTTCAACAACGCGATGGCCTCGATGATGGACTTCCTCTTCAGCGGGGTGCTCGTCAAGTTCCCCACGCTCAAGCTCGCCTACAGCGAGGGCCAGATGGGCTGGATCCCCTACGCCCTGGAGCGCGCCGACGACGTCTGGGAGGAGCACCGGGCCTGGGGCGGGGTCCGCGACCTGATCCCCGAGCCGCCGTCCACCTACTACTACCGGCAGATGTTCTGCTGCTTCTTCCGCGACAAGCACGGGATCGCCTCCCTCGACGTCGTCGGCCGCGACAACGCCACCTTCGAGACCGACTACCCGCACGTGGACTCGACCTTCCCGCACACCAAGGAGGTCGCCCTCGACCACGTGAAGGGGCTCGACGACGAGACGGTCTACAAGCTGATGCGCGGCAACGCCATCCGCATGCTCGACCTGTCCTTCGACCGGGACCGCACGAGCCGCTGATGGACCTGACCTACACCGAGGAGGAGCAGGACTTCCGGGCCCGGCTGCGCGCGTGGCTCGCCAAGGTGCTCCCCGAGCTGCCCGCCCGGCCGTCCCCGGACGACTGGCCGGGCCGGCGCGCGTACGACCTCGGCTGGCAGCGCAGGCTGTACGAGGCCGGGTACGCGGGCCTGCACTGGCCGGTCGACGCGGGCGGCCGGGGGGCCACCCCGACCCAGCACCTGATCTTCCTGGAGGAGACCGAGCGCGCCGGGGCCCCCTACGTCGGCGCGAACTTCGTCGGGCTGCTGCACGCCGGCCCGACGATCGCCGCCGAGGGCACGGCCGCGCAGCGGGCGCGCTGGCTGCCGCCCGTGCTGCGCGGCGACGAGGTGTGGTGCCAGGGGTTCAGCGAGCCGGACGCGGGCTCCGACCTGGCCTCCCTGCGGACGCGGGCCGTGCGGGACGGCGACGACTACGTGATCAGCGGGTCCAAGATCTGGACCTCGCACGCGGAGGTAGCCGACTGGTGCGAGCTGCTCGTACGCACGGACCCCGACGCCCCCAAGCACCGCGGGATCACCTGGCTGGCCATGCCGATGGACGCGCCGGGAGTCACCGTACGGCCGCTGCGCACGCTCGCCGGGTCGACGGAGTTCGCGGAGATGTTCCTCGACGACGTCCGGGTCCCGGTGGCCGACCGGGTCGGCGCGGAGAACGACGGCTGGCGGGTCACCATGGTCACGCTGTCCTTCGAGCGGGGCACCGCCTTCGTCGGCGAGGTCGTCGCCTGCCGCCGGACCCTGGGGGAACTGGCCCGGACCGCGAAGGCCAACGGCCGCTGGGACGACCCGGTCCTGCGGCGCAGGCTGGGGCGGCTGTACGGGGAGTTCGGAGCGCTGTGGCGGCTCACCCAGTGGAACGTGAGCGAGGCCGGGCGGTCGGCGGGCGGGGTCCCCGGCATCGGCGGTTCCGTCTTCAAGCTCGCCTACTCGCACGCCCGCCAGGAGCTGTACGACACGGCGGCGGAGGTCCTCGGGGCCCAGTCCCTGTCCCTGGAGGAGGAGTGGACCCTGGACCGGCTCTCCTCCCTCTCGTACACGATCGCGGCGGGCACCTCGCAGATCCAGCGGAACATCGTCGCCGAGCGGATCCTCGGCCTCCCGAAGGGCCGGTGAGGGCATGGACTTCCAGCCGACCGAGGACCAGAAGGACCTGCGGGCGGGCGTACGGGACCTCCTGGCGGGCCGGTACGGCCGCGAGGCGCTGCGCGCCTCCCTGGACACGGGCACCGCCGTGGACCGGGGGCTGTGGCGGGAGCTGGGGGCGGCGGGCTTCTTCGCGCTGCGCCTGCCCGAATCCGAGGGCGGTGTCGGCCTGGGGCTGCCGGAGGCGGTCCTGGTCTTCGAGGAGGCCGGGCGGGCGCTGGTGCCCGGGCCGCTGGTGGCCACGCACCTGGCTGCCGGGGTGGTCCCGGGGGCGGCGGCGGGAACGGCGGTGGTGAGCGCCTTCGACCTGGGCGGGCGGCTGGTGGCCCACCTCGGGGAGGCGGACGCGGTGCTGGGGGCGTCCGCGGTGCCGGCGGGCGAGCCGGTGCGCTCGGTGGACCCGCTGACCCCACTGCACCGGGTGGCCTCGTACGGCGGCGGCGGCGACGGCAACGGCCGCAGCGTCGGCGACTGTTCCGCGTTCCGCGAGGCGGGCGCGCTGCTGACGGCGGCGCTGCAGCTCGGGAGCGCGTTGCGGACGGTGGAGCTGGCGGTGCGGTACGCGGGCGAGCGCGAGCAGTTCGGGCAGCCGATCGGGGCGTTCCAGGCGGTCAAGCATCTGTGCGCGGGGATGCTGGTGCGGGCGGAGGTGGCCCGTACGGCGGTCTACGCGGCGGCGGTGACGCAGGACCCGGGCGAGGTGGCCGCGGCCAAGCTCCTCGCGGACGGGGCGGCGGTGGGCAACGCCCGGGACTGCCTGCAGGTGCACGGCGGGATGGGTTTCACCTGGGAGGCCGACGTGCACCTGCACCTGAAGCGGGCCTGGGTGCGGTCCGAGCAGTGGCGGACGGCGGGGGAGGCGGAGGAGCTGCTGGCGCAGGAGCTGCTGGGCTCGGCCGGGTAGGTTCCCGGTCGGCGGACGTCGCTCACGGTGATGTGGAGGCACGGGAAGGACGGCGCGGGACGCATGTCCGATTACAGAGAGTTGATATCGGTTTGTGTCCTTCGCCCAACCCATTGCGGCCCGGAAGCGGGGGCCTGCTCCGGTACGCTCCCACGAATGCGAGCGGTTGAGCGGCGCGAGCGTCGCACAGTATGCACCACGCCCACTCCTTCGCGGGGGAATATGCCCGAAGCGCTTGTTGTGGTGACTGTATGTCAACCATGCTGCTACGGAAGGGGGTCACAGTCGGTGATCCCGTCCTGTCGCGAGGCGAAGTGTCCGCCGGTTCGGATGGTGTGAGCGGTGCAGGTGCTTCAGGTTCAGCTGGAGGTCGGTGCGGATCCCGCCGAGGTCGGCCGGGCCCGCCGGTGGGCGCGTTCCCGGCTGGCGGGGTCGGGCATAGGGGACGACGAACCGCTCGCCGAGACGCTGATCCTGCTGATCTCCGAACTGGTCACGAACGCGGTCGTGCACACGGGCTGTCCGGCCGTGCTGCGGATGCTGTTCGGGGGGCCGGGGGTGCGGGTCGAGGTGGCCGACGCGAGCGACCGGGCGCCGAGCCGCCGGCAGGCGTGCGGGGAGGACACGGGCGGGCGCGGGCTCGAACTGGTCGACGGGTTGGCGGACCGCTGGGGCTGGCAGCGCGAGGGCGCGGGCAAGCAGATCTGGTGCGAGATCGACCGCGCGGAGAAATCCACCTCGGACTGCGCCTCCGCATGCTCCTCGGACGGCCCGTCGGAATGTCATACCCCGCCTCGGGAACCGCGCGTGTACCTCTAACGAGGTGTTGACGGTTCGTCACATCTTGATCACCCTGGTGTGGAGCGATTCGACGCGAGGGGACGCCAAGGACAGGCCTTGACGAGTGCGGGTCGTGGGGTGGCGGCCGCTCGGGGCGTGCATGCGCGCCGCCGCCACCCGCAGAACCTGCCTGGTCCGGCCGCCAGCCGGCGCCGGTCACAGGCACGCCAGGAGATCGTCGAGCGGGGCCGGTGTCCGGTCGGGGGCCAGGGCCTCGACGAGCAGGCGGCCGTAGCGGATCTTGCGGCCCTTCTGCGTGCCGAGGAAGCGCCGCACCTGCTGCTGCCGGGGCCGGCCGTGCTGCGCGGGCTGGCGCAGGAAGGTCTGCCAGGCGCGGAGGTCGCCCTCGGCCCCGAAGATCTCCTCGACCGCCGCCGGGCCGAGGGCGCGGATGAGCTCCTCCTCCAGGTCCGCCACGCACACGAAGAAGCCCCGGCGCGGCGCCCGCGCCCGGTCCAGGCCGCGGTCGTAGAAGGGCTGCTCGCGCTCGTCGCACAGTCCCGTCAGGCGCAGGCCCAGGCCGGGCGGCCCGAGGAGTGCGGCGTAGCGGGCCACGCTCATCGCCCCGCCCATCGGTACGACGCACACTCCCTCGGCGGCGAGGTCGCGGCCGCGCCGTGCGGCCAGTGCCTCGACGGCCGCGTGATCGCTGGGCCCTTCCAGGAGCACCGCCGTCCGTACGTTGAGGCGGACGGCCAGTTCGCGTGCGGCCCCGCCGGGTCCGCCGCCCGCCCAGCCGGTGACCGCATCCCGGAACGCCCGCATGTCCGTCATAGGGCGAGTCTGCGCCTTCGCCGGCGCCGGAGCACGGAATTTTCGGGCCGGCCGCCCTCCCTGTGACCGGGCCGGGCGCGGGCGCGGCCTGCGGCGGTGGCGGTGGAGCGGTGCCGCCGCCGCAGGGGCCGCTCAGCCGTCGGTGCAGATCACGTCGTACGGGCGGCCGATCGCGATGGTCAGCTCGATCGGGTCGGTGGTGCCGGAGGGGCACTCGGACTTCGTCTTGACGAGGCCGAGCACCTTCTGGGCGCCCGAACCGCCGCAGGCGACCTCCTTGGCCTGGGAGGTCACGCAGTCACCCTTCACCAGCTGGCCGCCGCCGGCGCCGGCGTCACCGGGGTGGTCGCCCGAGAGGTTGCGGCCGCAGACGGTGTTGGTGGGGATGCCGCTCCCCTTGCCGCCGTAGGAGATGCTCACGTCGATCATCAGGTCCGTGCCGGGCGGGCACTGGACCGCGTTCGGGAGGATGCTGGCCTCCTTGATGTCGATGGCCTTGAAGGTGGCCCCGGAGTCGGAGCAGCCCGCCCGCTTGTATCCGTCCGGTGCCTTGGACGGGTCGGGGCCGCCGCAGTCGCCGACCTTCCACGAACTGGAGGTGTCGGAGGAGGACTCGGGGGATCCGGGGTCCTTGGCGGTGGGCTTGGTGGAGGGGGAGGCGGAGGGGGACGCCGTCGGCTTGCCGTCGTCCTTGCGGAGGGACTGCATGATGAAGTAGCCGCCGATGATGACCACGGCGAGGACGATGACGGCGACGACGTTGCCGCCCGAGCGGCGCCTGGGGGCGGGCGGCGGCGTTACCTGGTACGGGTTGGCCATGCGAGCTTCTCCTGCGGGGAAGGTGGTGGGGACGGGGCGTGACGCGCGTACGGTGACGCGGCATGTACACCTCATGGTTCCACCGCCCACGGCTCGCGGGTGGCCGGGGCCGTCCGGTCCGGCGCCGCCTGCCCGCCGGGCTCAGAGGACGGCCACCGGGGCCACGGGGGTGCCGGTGCCGCCGACGAAGGGTTCCGGCATCGCGGAGAGGAGGAAGGCGTACCGGTTTTCTTCTGCACAGGCTGTGGACAACTTTTCGAGGTTCCAGTTCTGGCCCTGGTGCATGCCCATCTCGACCAGGTGGAGGGCGTGGACCGGCAGCCACAGGTTCTCGACCTCCGGCGGGAAGATCTCGAAGGTCAGGGTGTCGTTCGCGACGGCCGCCACGTCCCGCGCGTGGAACCACTCGGGGGTGCGGACGGACAGTCCGGGCGAGGGGAACCCGTAGCCGTGCTTGTCGCCCGCCAGGTAGACCTGGATCTGGCCGGTGCGGACCAGGACGATGTCACCGGGGCGGACGGTGACCCCGCCGAACTCCTCGGCCTCCGTCAGGTCCCCGGGGGTCACCGCGTGGTCCCCCGGCAGCCGGTCCAGCCCCTTGGTGCGCGCGACGTCGAGGAGCACGCCGCGCGAGACGATGTGTCCGGCCTTGTCTATGCCGCTGAACTCGGCGCGGCCGTGTGCCGTGATGGTGCCGGCCGGGCGGCCGTTGTAGATCTTCCCCGAGTGCGAGACGTGGGTGAGGGCGTCCCAGTGGGTGCCCGCCTGGAGGCCCATGCTCACGGCGTCGTCGCTGCACGCCACCGTTCCGGGGCCGAAGAGCTCCTGGTTGATCTGCACCATCGTGTGCAGCGGGTTGATCCGGCCGGGGATCATGCCGACCTGGACCCCGTCCTCCTTGAGCGGCAGGGCGAGCGGGATCCGGCGGCCGGTGCGGATCTCGGCCGCGGCGCCCCGGACCACCTCGTCGGTGATCAGGTTCAGGGTGCCGATCTCGTCGTCGGCTCCCCAGCGTCCCCAGTTGTTGACGCGCTTGGCGATGTCGTGGAACTCGGCGGGCAGGGTCATGGGCGTCGACAGCTCCTTGCGTGGATGCGGTGGTTACGACGTCAACGAGGGCTTGTGCAGGTGTATCTGACTACCCATAGAATCTAACGGTCCGTCAGAAATCGCGGGAAGGGGCCGGACGTGGGGAACTTCTTGGCAGGCAAGGTCGTGGCCGTCACCGGCGCCGGCCGGGGCATCGGACGGGCCGTGGCACTCGCCGCGGCCGCCGAGGGCGCCAAGGTCGTCGTCAACGACTACGGGGTCGGGATCGAGGGCGCGGAGCCCACCAGCGAGATCGCCGAAGCCGTGGTGAAGGAGATCACCGCCCTCGGCGGGGAGGCCGTCGCCGTCGCCGACGACATCTCCACCATGGCGGGCGGCCAGCGCCTCGTCGACACCGCGCTCGCACGGTACGGACGCATCGACGGAGTCGTCTGCGTGGCCGGCATCCTGCGCGAACGGATGCTGTTCAACATGTCCGAGGAGGAGTGGGACCCGGTCGTCGCCACCCACCTCAAGGGAACCTTCACCGTCTTCCGCGCCGCCTCCGCCGTCATGCGCCGGCAGGGCACGGGCACCCTGATCGGCTTCACCAGCGGCAACCACCAGGGCTCCGTCGCCCAGGCCAACTACAGCGCTGCCAAGGGCGGGATCATCTCCCTCGTCCGCTCCGCCGCACTGGGCCTGGCCAAGTACGGGGTCACGGCCAACGCCGTCGCACCCGTCGCCCGCACCCGCATGTCCGCGAACGTCCCCATGGAGCTCAAGGAGATCGGCGAGCCCGAGGACGTGGCGGCGCTGGTCACCTACCTGCTCAGCGACCGGGCCCGGGCCGAGGACATCACCGGGCAGGTCTACACGATCGCCGGCCCGAAGATCGCCGTCTGGGCGCAGCCGCGCGAGCTGCGCGCCGGATACGCCGAGGGCTCCTGGACGCCGGAGAAGATCGCCGACTTCCTGCCCGGCACGGTCGGCACCGACCCGATGCCGATGCTCGCGCAACTGGAGGCGATGGCGAAGGCGGCGGCCGCCAAGGACCGCCCCAACGCGTAGGGGCGCGGCGTGGACTTCAGTTTCGGGGCCGAGGACGAGGAGCTGCGGCGGCGCGCCCGGGCGTGGCTGGCGGAGCACCTCGTGGGCCCGTACGCGCAGGCCGTCGGCCTCGGCGGCCCGGGCAGCGAGCACGAGGGGACCGGGATCCGGCGGGCGTGGGAGCGCGAGCTCGGCCGGGGCGGCTGGATCGGGCAGGGCTGGGAGGCCGACGGGTGGGGCAACCGGCGGCTGTCGCTGACCGGGCAGGTGGTGTGGGCGGAGGAGTACGCGGCCCTGCGCGCGCCCGGCCGGGTCGGCCACATCGGCGAGAACCTCCTCGCCCCGACCCTCATCGCGTACGGGTCGCCCGAGCAGCGGGACCGGTTCCTGCCCGGCATCGCGCGGGGGGAGGAGCTGTGGTGCCAGGGCTACAGCGAGCCGGGCGCCGGGTCCGACCTCGCGGGGATCCGTACGGCCGCGGTACGGGACGCGGCCGACGGGCTGTACCGGGTCACCGGCCAGAAGATCTGGACCTCGCTCGCCCAGGACGCCGACTGGTGCTTCGTCCTGGCCCGCACCGAGCCCGGCTCGCGCCGCCACCGGGGGCTGTCGTTCCTGCTCGTACGCATGGACCAGCCCGGCCGCGTCGAGGTCCGGCCCATCCGGCAGATGTCGGGCACGAGCGAGTTCAACGAGGTGTTCTTCGACGGGGCGGTCGCGGCGGAGGTCGTCGGCGCCGAGGGCGACGGCTGGACCGTGGCCATGGGCCTGCTCGCCCTGGAGCGGGGCGTCTCGACCCTGGTGCAGCAGATCGGGTTCGCGGCGGAACTGGAGCGCGTACTGGCGTCGTACGCGGCACGGGCCGCCGCCGGAGCCGGGGACGCCGTCCTGCGGGAGCGGCTGGTCCGGCAGTGGGCGCAGCTGCGCACCATGCGGTGGAACGCGCTGCGCACCCTGGGAGCCGAGGGGGACGCGGGCGCGCCCAGCGTGGCCAAGCTGCTGTGGGGCGGCTGGCACCGGCGGCTGGGGGAGCTGGCGGTGGAGGTCCGCGGCGCGGCGGCTTCCGCCGGGCCGGCGGGCTGGGCGCCCGGGCTCCCGTACGAACTCGGACTCGACGAGGAGCAGCGCCTGTTCCTGTTCACCCGCGCCGACACCATCTACGGCGGCTCGGACGAGATCCAGCGGAACATCATCGCCGAGCGTGTGCTCGGCCTGCCTAAGGAGCCCAGGTGAGAGGCGTCGTGTTCGACGGCAAGCAGGCCCAGGTGGTCGACGACCTGGAGATCCGGGACCCGGGGCCGGGGGAGGTGCTGGTCGCGATCGGGGCGGCCGGGCTGTGTCACAGCGACCTGTCGGTGATCGACGGGACGATCCCCTTCCCGCCGCCGGTGGTGCTCGGGCACGAGGGCGCGGGCATCGTGGAGGCGGTGGGGGCGGGCGTCACGCACGTGGAGCCGGGCGACCACGTGGCTCTGTCCACCCTCGCCAACTGCGGGGCGTGCGCGGACTGCGACCGGGGCCGGCCGACGATGTGCCGCAAGGCGATCGGGATGCCGGGCCGGCCGTTCTCGCGGGGCGGGCAGCCGCTGTTCCAGTTCGCCTCCAACTCCGCCTTCGCGGAGCGGACGATCGTCAGGGCCGTGCAGGCGGTGAAGATCCCGGCCGACATTCCGCTGACCTCGGCGGCGCTCATCGGCTGCGGGGTCCTCACGGGCGTGGGGGCGGTACTGAACCGGGCGCGCGTGGACCGGGGCGAGAGCGTGGTCGTCATCGGCACCGGCGGCATCGGGCTGAACGTGCTGCAGGGGGCCCGGATCGCGGGTGCCACGACGATCGTGGCGGTGGACGCGAACCCGGCGAAGGAGGCGGTGGCCCGGCAGTTCGGCGCCACGCACTTCATCGACGCCTCCGCCGTGGCCGACTCGTCGGAGGCGGTCCGCGAGATCCTGCCGACCGGCGCCGACCACGCCTTCGAGTGCGTGGGCAACGTCAAGCTGATCCGCCAGGCGATCGACCTCCTCGACCGGCACGGGCAGGCGATCCTGCTCGGCGTGCCCGGCTTCCGGGAGGAGGCGTCGTTCCTCGTGTCGTCCATGTACCTGGACAAGACGATCATGGGCTGCCGGTACGGGTCCTCGCGCCCGCAGCGTGACATCGCGCTGTACGCCGAGCTCTACCGGCAGGGCAGGCTGCTGCTGGACGAGCTGGTGACGGAGGTCTACCCGGTCGAGGACTTCGCGAAGGCCGTGGACGACGCCCACCACGGGCGGGTGGCGCGCGGCGTGCTCACCTTCTGACGCCCTCCTGCCGGTGCCCGCAAACGCCTCGGCTCCTCCGCCGGCGGGATCGCACCCGCCGGCGGAGGAGCCGTGAACCGTGTCACCGTCAGTCGAGGACGTCCGGGATCGGGTCGGTGTTGCCGCGCTGCAGTGCCGCCCCGGAGCCGGTGCTCGAACCGAGCGCCCAGTCCATCAGCGCCATGGAGTCCACGTAGCGCTCCTCGTCGTTCAGCAGCACGCCGATGACGGTCTTGCCGTTACGGGTCGCGGAGAAGACGAGGCACTTGCCGGCGGCGGTGCCGGTGCCGGTCTTGACGCCGGTCGCACCCGGGTAGGCGTAGCCGGTGGGACGCTCGCGGATCAGCAGGTTGCTGTTGCCCCAGGTGGCGTCGGTCGAGGTGCCGCCCGTGCTGTAGGTCGTCGCCGCCACGATCTTCGGGAAGGCGACGCCCGACATCGCGTACTTGGTGAGCTTCGCCATGTCGCGCGCGGTGGTGAGGTTGTTGCCGGTCGGCGAGATGCCGTCGAAGGAGTCGTAGACGGTCTTGGTCATGCCCAGTGCCTTCGCCTTGGCGTTCATCTGCGCGATGAAGTCCGCGGTGCGGGCCTGGGTGGTCGCGCCCTTGCCGAAGGTGTCGGCGAGGGCGTAGGCGGCGTCGCAGCCCGACGGGAGCATCAGCCCGTACAGCAGCTGGCGGACCGTCGGGGTGGACCCCACCTTCAGGTGGGCCGAGCTGGCGCCCTCGCGGACGACGTAGTCCGCGTACTCCTGCTTGATGGTGACCTTCTGGTCGTAGTTCAGGTCGGGCGTACGCATCACGACCTGAGCGGTCATGATCTTGGTCGTGCTCGCCATCTGCCGCTGGGTGTCGGCGTCCTTGCTGGTGAGCGTGGCCCCGCTGGTGGCGTCGATCAGGATCGCGCCGGCGGCCGTGACGGGAGGTGCGGCGACCGGGGCCGCCGAGGAGGTCGGCGAAGCGACCACCAGAAGGGTCCCGGTGGCGACCGCGACGGCGACGGCGCCGCGCGTGCGGCGCATCAGGTTCAGTATCAAGTCAAATCCCCGCGTATTCGAAGAATTCCGAAGGGGATGGAACGCCTGAGTGCCCCGCCCCCCGTGGGGAGCTTACGCAGCGGATCCGACACCAGGCACCGAACGGCGTGAGCGGGACCGGTCCACGGGTGTCCGGCGGGCGGCCGGAGGGCAGTCGGCGGTCACTCCATGGTCAGTCGGCGAGGCGGCCGAAGCGGCCCTTGTGGAAGAGGAGCGGTTCGCCCTCGCCTGCGGCGCCCATGGCCACCACCCGGCCCACGACGATGAGATGGTCCCCGCCGGTGTGGACGGCCTGGATCCGGCAGTCGATCCAGGCGGGCACGGCGTCGAGCTGCGGCGATCCCGTGACGGGGGCCGGGGTGTGGGTCACACCGGCGAACTTGTCCGCGCCGCTGACGGCGAAGGACCGGCACAGCTCACCCTGTTCGGCCCCGAGGATGTTGACGCAGAACACCCCGGCGCGGGCGATCCGCGGCCACGTGGTCGACGTACGGGCCACCATGAAGGTGACCAGGGGCGGGTCGAGGGAGAGCGAGGCGAAGGACTGGCAGGCGAAGCCGGCCGGGCCGTCCTCGTCCTCGCCGGGCGGCGCGGTGATGACGGTGACCCCGCTGGCGAAGTTCCCCAGCACGGCCCTGAACTCGGTGGGGGACACCGGCGCGCGCTCGTCCGCGCCGACGGCCCGCAGGTCGGGACGCGGCAGCGCGTCGACGGGCTCGGTCTCCTGCTGCGCCGAGGCGGAGGTGGGGGAGCCGACTGTCCTGAGGTATCGGACGACGGTGGCCGCCATCCCTGCATGTCCCATCACACCCACGATTGAAACTGACGAGCCGTCAGATAGGAAGGGGCCGGCATGCGGCATGTCGGCGGATCGCGCTGACCTCGGACCTTCGCGCCGGGCGCAGGCGACCCTCTGTGATCCGGCCACTGTCCTGAACTACCTTGTGAGCAAGGTGACATGAGGCGCCAGTCGGACCGCGGTACCCCGTGTGTATGGTCATGGCCAACGACAGGGACGTCGGGGGCTGGGGTGGTCATGGGCAACGGTTTTCGCTACCGGGCCGAGCGGATCTCACTGGGTGCGATGGCTACGGCGGGCATCGGGGTCCTGCTCGCCGACGTCCTCGGCTGGCTCGACAGGATGGCCCCCGGGGGCACGCTCCCGAAGATCACGCTGCTCATCCTGAGCACCGTCACGCTCTTCCTGCTGATGGAGTTCGACCGCCTGAAGGTGCTCGACAGCATCAGCACCCAGATCTCCGGCCTCACGCTCGACGGCCTCACCGGCGAGCTCCGCCGCCAGCACTACCTCGGTGTGACGAGGGTCCACCCGGAATTCCCCACCGCGGAGTTCAAGCGGCTCGTGGGCGGTGCCCGGCGCGAGGTGGCCGTGCTGCAGACCTGGATACCCAACCTCGACGGCCTCGAGACGGAGCTGGAGAAGGCCGTCACCGAACGGGAGGTCGAGGTGCGCATCCTGCTGGTGCACCCGAAATCCGCCGTGGTGGACCTGCGCGACCAGGCGCTGCGCAACACGAGCAGCTCGGTGTCGGTGGACGCCAGCCTCGACATCCTCCACAGGCTCCACGGCCGTCTTCCGCGGGAACTGCAGGGCAAGCTCAAGGTGCGGGTGTACAACTCCCTGCCGTCGATCGCCGTGTACAAGGCCGACGAGCACTATCTGGTCAGCTCCTTCCTGCACGGGCAGCTCGCCATCGAGTCCACGCAGATCGAGATAGACGGGTGCGACTCCGTGATGGGCCGGCAGGTCCAGAAGGAGCTGGACACCCTGTGGGACATCGGTCACGAAGTGGATCTGCGCGATCCGGCGAGATCGATCGACATCAGTCAGTGATCCGGGAGTGAGGAGTAGGACCGTGTGGGAACTGGACAGGTTCGAGGACGACCTGATCGAGCGGTACAGGCAGCATCCGGTGCTCGCGAACATCACGCGGCTCCCGGCGGAGGAGTTCGCCGAGATCCTGCTCCAGCGGCGTTTCCTGTCGCTCGCCTTCACCCCGGCCTACGACCTGGCGATCGACCTCCTGCAGGACGAGGTGGGGCTGAGGACCGCCCGGAAGATCCTGCGCGAGGAGTACCCGGACGCCCGCGGGAACACGAAGTCGCACCGCGAGGACATGACGGACGACATGCTCCAGCTCGGGATCTCCCGCACTGCCCTCGTCCGTTCGCGGCCCACGGCGGCGACCAGGCGGGCCATCGAGGACACCTTCGCTCTCATCGCCGACGCGGGCGACCACGACCGCGCCGACCTCGTGCTTCTGACGGTCCTGCGCTTCTGGGGCGAGATCCTGGTTTCCGTCGAGTACGGGCGGCTGTGGGAGCGGATGGAGCCCCTGCTGGTGCACGACGGCGAGAACCGCTCGCGCTTCTACTACCCGCACCACTGGCACGACGCCAAGAAGCACTCGCTGGAGACCGTGAACCTGCTGGCCACCAGCCACTCCGACCGGCTGGGCACCCGGCTGAGGGAGCTGCTCGGCGACGACGACGGGACGGTCGACTGCTTCAAGGACGCGGAGCGGCGCTCGCTGCGGCTCAAGGCGGACTTCTACGACCAGTTCCTGCCGGCACTGGAGCGGGTCCCGAGCTGAAACGGCGCCCGCGGACGGCGCACCCGCGGCGGCCGCGCCGGGCGGCCCGTACACCCGCACGGGTGAAACCCCCCGCCCCCGGGGGTCCGTACGCCCGGGTGCGGGGGGAGGCTCGGCATCGTGGCAGCGACCTCGTACCGCCGCCGTACCCCGGGAGGACCCCCATGCTCGGCACCGACTTCACCACCGGATCACCCAACTGGCTCGACCTCGGTAGCCCGGACACCGGGGTGGCCGCCGCGTTCTACGACGCCGTCCTGGGCTGGGAGTTCGTCTCCGCCGGGCCCGAGGCGGGTGGGTACGGGTTCTTCCAGGTGGACGGCAAGACCGTCGCCGCGCTCGGGCCGCTCACCGACGAGGGGGCCACGTCCGCCTGGATGCAGCACTTCATGAGCCCCGACATCCAGGCGACCACCGCGGCCGTGCGCGAGGGCGGCGGCACGGTCCGGATGGAGCCCATGGACGTCATGGGCGAGGGCTGGCTGGCCCAGTACACGGACCCGCAGGGCGCCGAGTTCGCCTGCTGGCAGCCCGGGAAGACCGGCGGACTCCAGCTGACCTCCGCCGACAACGCGCTGGTGTGGACCGAACTCCACGTCGCGGACCCCGTCGCCGACATCGCCTTCTACTCGGGGCTGTTCGGCTGGCGCAGCGCCGAGATGCCCGCGCCCGGAATGATGTACCGGGTGCTGAGCACCGCCGAAGGGGACCAGCAGGACGCCTCCTTCGGCGGGGCCGCCCCCTTCATGGGCGAGGGGGAGGGCGAGCGGGCGCGCTGGGTGCCCTACTTCATGGCGGCGGACGTCGACGCGACCGTCACCGCGGCCAAGTCGAACGGCGGCTCCGTGGTCATGCCGGCCACCGACCTGCCCGAGGTCGGCCGGATCGCCTGGCTGGCCGACCCGGCCGGAGCGGTGTTCGCGCTGCTCAAGCCCGACCCGCGGATGTAGCGGACGGTCAGCGGCCGAGGTACTTGGGCGTGCGGCGCTCCACGAAGCTCGCCACGCCCTCGTTCGCGTCCGCCGTACCCATGTTGATCTCCTGCGCGGTGGCCTCGGCGGCCAGCGAGGCCGCCCGGTCACCGTCCAGGGAGGCGTTGACCAGCTGCTTGGTCATGGCCAGGGCCCGGGTGGGCCCCTGCGCGAGCCGCTCGGCCCACGCACGGGCCGTCGCCTCCAGCTCCTCGGCCGCGACCACCCGGTTGACCAGGCCCAGGCGCTGCGCCTCGGCGGCCGGGACGGCGTCCCCGAAGAACATCAGCTCCTTGGCCTTCTGCGGGCCGACGAGCCGGGGCAGCAGATACGCGCCCCCGCCGTCGGGGACCAGGCCGCGGCGGACGAACACCTCGATGAAGCGGGCCGGTTCGGCGGCGATCACGAGGTCGCAGGCGAGGGCGAGGTGCGCGCCGATACCGGCGGCCGTGCCGTTGACGGCGGCGAGTACGGGCTTCTCGCAGTCGAGCACGGCGGTGATCAGGCGCTGCGCACCGAGCCGGATCATGCGGGCGACGTCCCCGGCGACGCGCTCGCCGCCGGGGCTGCCGGGGACGCCGGGGCTGCCGCGCAGGTCGGCGCCCGCGCAGAAGCCCTTGCCGGTGGCGGTGACGACGACCGCGCGGACCGCCGGGTCGGCGGACGCCTCGGCGAGCAGCGCGATGACGCGTTCGCGCTGGTCCCAGGTGACGGCGTTCATCGCCTCGGGGCGGTTGAGGGTGATCCAGGAGACGTTGTTCTCCGTGCGGTGGAGGACTTCGTCCTCGGGGTCGGCGGTCATGGGTGAACTCCCCTTCGTGGGTGGACGGACGTGGCCGGGGCCGCCGGGCCGGCGCGGCGTCAGCGGCAGATGGCCAGGGCGTCCAGGGCCACCGCACCCTGGCCGCGGGGGAGGACCATCAGGGGGTTGATGTCCAGCTCGGACAGCTCGTCGCCGAGTTCGAGGGCCATCCGCTGGATGCGCAGGACGACCTCCACCAGGGCGTCCACATCGGCCGGGGGCGCCCCCCGTACGCCCTCCAGCAGTGCGTGCCCGCGCAGCTCCCGCAGCATCGCCCGCGCCTGGTCCTCGCCGAACGGCGGCACGCGGACCGCCGCGTCGTGCAGGACCTCCACCAGGACCCCGCCGAGGCCGACGGTCACGGTGGGGCCGAAGAGGTCGTCCTGGGTCACGCCGACGACCATCTCCACGCCCCGCTCCACCATCTGGCAGACCAGGATCCCGTCGAGCGGCACGTTCTCGTAGCGCGCGATGTCGGTCAGCTCCCGGTACGCGTCTCGGATCTGGCTCGCCGAGGTCAGGCCGATCTTCACGAGGCCGAGCTCGGTCTTGTGGCCCAGCTGCGGGCCCGAGGCCTTCATCACGACCGGGTAGCCGACCAGCCCGGCCGCGCGGACCGCCGCCGCCGCGCTGGTCACCAGCTGCTCGCGGGGGACCCGTATCCCGTAGGCGCGCAGGAGCTGCTTCGCCGCGTGCTCGCTGAGCTGCTGCGACGGCCGCATGAGGGCTTGCGCCTTGCGGTACGAGGGCGACGGCGTGCGCGGTGCGTCCTCGAACGGGGAGCGGTAGCCGGAGGTGAAGCGGTGGTGGCCGAGGTAGGCGCGTACGGCGGTGATGCAGTTGCCGAAGGTACGGAAGGTGGCCACGCGGGAGGAGCCGAGGAGGGTGGTGCGGTAGGCGTCCTCGGTGCCGACGGGGGAGCCCCAGATCACGCAGACCAGCTTGTCGCTCTGCTCGGCGGCGTCCACCAGGTCCTGCGCGAGCCTGTCGCTCATGGGCGGGAAGGGGCCGGTGATCGGGCAGATCAGGACGCCTACGGACGGGTCGGCGAGGATCGCGTCGATGATCTTCCGGCCGCGCCAGTCGCCGACCGGGTGGCCGCCGTTGTCGACCGGGTTGGCGACGTTCAGGTACCCGGGGATCCACTGGTGGAGCTCGTCCTGCTTGGCCTGCGAGAGGGTCGGCAGGGTCAGGCCCGCCTCGGTGGCCAGGTCGGAGAAGTGCGCCCCGGTGCCGCCGGAGATGGAGTAGACGACGACCCCGTCGGCCTTGGGCTTGCGGGCCCGGGCGAGCAGGGCGGCCGTGTCCTGGAGCTCGTCGAGACCGTCGACGCGGATGACGCCGAACTGGCGCATGGCGGCGTCCACGACGGTGTCGGCGCCGGTCAGCTTCCCGGTGTGGGAGGCGGCCATGCGCGCGCCGGTCTCGGTGCGGCCGACCTTGACGGCGACGACGGGGACGCCGTTGCGGGCGGCCCGGTCGGCGGCGAGCAGGAAGGACCGGCCGTCCTTGAGGCCCTCCACGTAGCAGGCGATGGCCCCGACCTCGGGCTGCTCGGCGAAGTAGGAGATGAAGTCGGAGGTCTCCAGGTCCGCCTCGTTGCCGGTGGGTGCCCAGTGGGAGAGCCGGATGCCCAGTTCCTGGAGGGTGTAGACGGGCCGGCCCTGATGGCCCGACTGGGTGATGAGCGCGATCGCCGGGCCGTCGAGGTCCTCGCGGAACTCCTCGAAGGCGTTGAGGTTGGTGTTGGGGCCCAGCAGGCGCAGGCCGGAGCCCCGGACGGCGGCGCCGAGCCGCTCCTGGGCGGCGGCGCCCGTCTCGCCGGTCTCGGCGAAGCCGGAGGCGAAGGCGACCGCGAACTTGACCTTGGTCTCGGCCAGTTGCTCGATGACGGGGAGCGGGTCGGCGACGAGGAGGACGGCGAGGTCCACCTGTTCGGGGAGGTCGGCCACGGAGGCGTGGCAGGTCAGCCCGAAGACGGTGGGGCGGGTGGGGTGCACGGGGTGGATCCGGGCACCGACGCGCCCCGCCCAGGCGATGAGCTGGCGGGTGATGCCGGTGTTCGGCCGGCCCTCCGTGTCGGAGGCGCCGATGACGGCCACGGATTCGGGCCGGAAGAACCGGTCCAGGTCGGGCACGTCGGCGTGCAGCGGGCGTCCGCTGACGTCCAGGGCGGCCGCGTCGTCGGCGGAGGGGGCCGCCGACGAGTGGACGGCGGTCCTGGGAGACTCCCCGCAGGCCTCGACACGTGCGCGGAAGTCGGTGGTGAGGGTGCCGTGAGTAGATCCAAGCATCGTTGCCGCCCACTCCTGCTCGATGAACCTCGATGGAACTCGATAACTGACGTGCAGTCAGATTACTTAACTGACGTGCCGTCAGGAACAGGGCTGCGCAGGAAAGGTGTGGAGGTGGTGTGGTGAAGTGAACGGTGACAGATCCCGCCGGGACCGGTCCAGGGCGCGATTCGGCCGACCCGGACCGGCGGGCCGGTGGGGCCGGCGGGCCGGCGGGGCCGGTGGGTCGGTCCGGGCCGGCGGGCCGGTCTCAGAGCAGCGCCGACTCCACCCGGCCGGTGAAGGCGCCGCCCACCTGTTCCGCCAGCCAGTGGATGCGGGCGGTGTGTGCGGGCCAGGCGGCGTTCTTCACGTGCACGTGCACGGTGTGGTCCCCGAACAGTTCGTCCTGGAACAGGTCGCGCGAGTTAACCGACAGCGTGAGGTACGCGTACTTCTGCGAGACGCGTTCCAGCCCGGCCGCGGGCACCTCGGGCCAGGCGTCCAGGTCGAAGCGGACGGCCGCGGGATCGGAACCCAGCGCGGCGATGAACGGCTCGGCGAGATCGAGCGGGTGGCACCAGTCGAACACCCGGATCGGCAGGCACCGCGCCGGGTCGTCGCCGGCGTCCGACGAACCGTGCGCGCCCCCGGGCGAAGAGGACCATTTGAGGCCGGGCAGCAGCCCGAGCAGGCGCGCCAGGACTTCCGGCGACCGGATCACCGCTTCGAAGTCGACCTCCGAGTTCACGGTGTCGGCGATGTCCAGCAGGGTGCGCACGGCCCGCAGTGCCTCCCCCAGGTCGGGGGTCGTCAGGATGGCGGCGGCGTCGGAGTTGCTCATCGTGTCCCCTTGGCGGCACGGCGGGCGACCGCCTTGGCGATCTTCTCCGCGTCCATGGCCATCTCCCGGAACATCCCGCTGATGGGGTTGGAGAAGCCGGTGAAGTACAGGCCGCGGGCCTGCTCGGGGGTGCGGGCGCCCTGCGCGCGGGGCAGGCCGCCCTCGTCGAGCACCCCGAGGTGGCCGACCAGCCCCTCCAGCGCCCGGCGGTAGCCGGTCGCCGCGATCACCGTGTCCGGGGCGATCCGCGAGCCGTCCGCGAGTACCACCTCGGCGCCGTCGAAGGCCTCGACGGCGGCCACCGGTTCCACCTTGCCGCCGCGGACGGCGTCGACCAGCCCGACGTCCTGAACCGGTATCGACCCCTGCTTGACCCTGCGGTACAGGCCGGTGTCCGGGCGCGGAAGCCCGTAGGCGGACAGGTCCGGGACGGAGACCCCGGCGATGAGCACCGCCAGCCGGTCCACGACCGGCGCGGGCAGCCGCCGCGCGAGGATCCCGCTGCGCTGGGCCGGCCAGCCCGCGGTGGCACGGCGCATGATGTGCGGCGCGGTGCGCACCGCGAGCCGCACCCGGGCCGCGCCGCCCTCGACGAGGTCGACGGCTATCTCGGCGCCGGTGTTGCCGACGCCGACGACGAGGACGTCCTGGCCCGCGTACGGCTGGGGATTGCGGTATTCGCGGGCGTGCAGCAGCCGGCCCTCGTACGCGTCCCGGCCCGGCCAGTCGGGGAGTGCGGGGGTGTGGTTGTACCCGGTGGCGACGACCACGGCCGCGGCCGCCAGCTCCCGGCCGCCGCTGGCGTGCAGGATCCAGCCCTCCTCGCCCTCGGGCGCGGGCTCGATCCGGGTCACCTCGACGCCGGTCACCAGCTCCAGCTCGTGGAACTCGGCGTACTTCTCCAGGTAGCGCACGACGTTGTCGCGGGAGACCCAGCGCCCGAAGCGGCGCGGCATGGCCAGGCCGGGCAGGGCCGAGAGCCGGCGCGTGGTGTGCAGGTGCAGCCGGTCGTAGTGCTGCCGCCAGGAGGCACCGACCGCGTCGGACTTCTCGACGACGACCGCGCGTACCCCGCGGGCGCGCAGCGCGGCGGCCGCGGCGAGGCCGCCGGGGCCGGCCCCGATGACGTACACGGGGCGGGGCTGGGTGGTCATGTCGGGTGCTGTGGGGTCTCCGGGCATGAGGTGTGATCGTATCGCCACGCTGGGTTGATGGGTCTCGGTCGGGCGGGGAATCGATTGCGGATCGATCACGGCGCGCGGAACGCCCGCGGCGCCGTGGATCCGCGGCCGGCCGGGGCCTTGCGCGATCGCGCCGGATCCGCTCAACTGACGTACCGTCAGATAGAGCGTGCGCGTCGATCGCGAGAGGGGTGGGGGCCGCCGATGCAGACCATCTGGCTCAGTGGGGCCGAATGGCTCGCCGTGCTCCGGATAGGCCTCGGCCTGTGGTGGCTGGAGAGCTGGCGGCACAAGGACAAGAAGGGCTGGTTCGAGCGCGGCACCGGCATCGCCTGGGCCGCCGACGTCGCCGGCAAACACCGCTGGACCTTCGTCAAGGGCGGCTTCGAGCTGGTCGTCGCGCCGCGGCCGAAGGCGATGGCGTACATCGTCGTCTACGCGGAACTCGCCCTCGGGCTGGGCCTGGTACTCGGCTTCCTCACCCCGGTCGCACTGGCCGGCGGCCTCCTGCTGAACCTGCTCTACCTCGTGCTGATGATCCACGACTGGGCCGAGCAGGGCCAGAACGCGATGATGGCACTCATCTCGCTCGTCGCCCTCCTCGCCATGTCCTGGCAGACCTGGTCCCTCGACGCGGCGATCGGACTCTTCCTGTGACCGGCACGGCGCGGTACGACCTCCCCGAGGCCGACGCGTTCACCCGCCCCTACTGGGACGCGGCGGCCGCGGGACGGCTGCTGCTGCGGCGCTGCGCCGACTGCGGGCGGGCGCACCACTACCCGCGCGAGTTCTGCCCGTTCTGCTGGGCGGGCGAGGACCGCGTGACCTGGGAGAGCGCCGGCGGCCGGGCGACCCTCTACACGTGGTCGGTGATCCACCGCAACGACCTCCCGCCCTTCGGCACGCGCGTCCCGTACACGGCGGCGGTCGTCGACCTCGCCGAGGGCCCGCGGATGATGACCGAGGTGGTGGACTGCGAGGCGGCGGAGCTGCGCATCGGCATGCCGCTGGCGGTCACCTTCCGCGAGGCGGCGGACGGGGTGTGGGTGGCGGTCTTCCGGCCGGCGCCCGACTGAGGGCCTCCACCGGGCGGCGGCGGTCAGGGCCAGAGCAGCTCGCGGTCCCAGGAGCCCTCCGCGGTACGGGAGTACCGCAGGCGGACGTGCCGGCGCGCGGCATCCCCCTGGAAGAACTCCACCTCGGCGGGATCCAGCACGTACCGCGTCCACGTCGGAGCCGGCGCGTCCGGCTCGGCTCCGGCCCGCTCCCAGGCCGCCGCCGAGACCCGCGCCAGCTCCTCCACGGAGCCGAGCACCTCGCTCTGCCGGCCCGTGAGCGCGGCGGCGAGCGCGCCGCGCGAGCGGACCGCCAGGTCCGCCCGGCTCTCCTCGGGCCCGCAGGCGCTGACCCGGCCCCGCACGCGGACCTGGCGGCCCACGGACGGCCAGTAGAACCCGAGCGCCGCCTCCGGCCGCCCGGCCAGCTGCACGCCCTTGGCGCTGGTGGCGTGCGAGGCGAAGTGCCAGCCGCGCGCGTCGGCCTCGTGCAGCATCAGCGTCCGCACGTCGGGCCGCCCCTGCCCGTCCACGGTGGCCAGACTCATGGTGTGCGGCTCCAACTGCCCCGCCCGCGCGGCATGCACGAACCACTCCCGGAACAGCGCCACGGGCTCACCGGGCGCGGCCGCGGTATCGAACCCGGGGAGCGGGGAGTCCCACACGCGCAGGGAATGCAGGGTGGCGTGGAAGACGTCACTGCTGATCTCGCCGGGCTCACCGGTCTCGTGGATCTCGCCGATCTCGCTGCTGCTCATGGGGCCCATGGAACAGCAGGACGGGCCCGGCAGGCCAGTGGGGGCGGGCCGGGGCTCCGGGCGCGCGGGGCCGGGCGGCGGGGGGTCGGTTGGCGGGGCGGGGGCTGCGGAGGGGCGGTTCCGCTCGGGCGGTGGTCAGAGAGGCGTATGGGGGCTTCCCGTCAGTCCCATCGTCCCTCCGTGTCGGGCCGGCCCCTCAAGGGCGCTCCTCCTTCGTCGTCGCGTCGCTACGCGATGGCCTGACGGCCACCCTTGACCGACCGACCCGCCCCGGAGAAACGAAAGACTGCCGGGAAGCCCCCAAAGGAACGGGCCGGGCCCTCAAGGATCAGGACGGGGCGGTCGGAGATGCCCTGCCCGGTCCCGGGCGGGCACATTCCCGAGACGGGGCCCATGACAGCCGCCGCCCGCGTCGGGGGAAGCGCCCCACATCGCTACGCGCTCCCCACGTCTCAGCGTCCGACGACCGTCCTGGGATGGACATAGGCCGCCCACGACCTCGACCCGGCACTCGACCTGCGACCGACGACCGTCCGGGGCCGGTCATAAGCCGCTCACCATCCACGCGCTTCTCGCTGACGGCGGCCGACGGTCGGCGCGCGCCCAGGTGCGTTGAGGGTCCTCTTTGACTGCGTCTGGCCGTCGTCCGGGGCGAAAAGGGCGTGGGACTGCGGCTATTTCGTCGTGGATGCAGGTCAGCGCACATGGGTGGCCCAGAAGGCCGCTAATTTGCCCCAATTGCCCCTGTTTGGGGGTTGGTTTGTGGTGTCGTGGTCTCGCTGACCCGGTTCCACGACGGAATACCGGAGCTGTCAGCCGTGAGTCCCTCTCGACGGCTCTCATCAGCCCCTAACTGCCCGCCGGACGCAGTCTGGGAGAAGCAAATGGGTGGTGGGCGGCTTGCGTCCAGGCCCGGCCGGTCGTCGGACGCAGGTCGTGCGTCGGATCGAGGTCGTGGGCGGCTTGTGGCGGGCCCCGGACGGTCGTCGGTCGCAGGTCGAGTGCCGGATCGAGGCTGTGGGCGGCCTATGTCCGGCCCACGACGGGCTGGAGACGCTGAGAGATGGGGAGCGCGTAGCGATGTGGGGCGCTTCCCCCGACCCGGCAGGCTGCTGTCATGGGCCCCGCCTGTCGGGTGTGCCCGCCCCCGTCCGGGCAGGGGGTCTCTGGCCGCCCCGTCCTGATCCTTGAGTGCCCGGCTCGTTCTTTTGGGGGCTTCTCGGCAGTCTTCGGATTTCCGGGGCGGGTCGGTCGGTCAAGGGTGGCCGAAGGCCATCGCGTAGCGACGCGACGAAGGAGCGCCCTTGAGGGGCCGGCCCGACACGGAGAGACGATGAGACTGACGGGAAACCCCCATACGCGTCACTGACCACCGCCCGGGCGGCTCCCGCCTGCCGGAGCTGCCGCCCGGTCTGCCGGTTCGGGGCGCTTGGCTTTCGTCGTCCGGGGCGGGTGCCGCGCTGTCCGGGCCTGGCTCCCGCGTGCCGGGGCTGCCGCCCGGCTTCCGTGGGCTCGGTCTTGGCCGCGAAGAAATACGCCGTCTCACCGATGAGTTGCCCGCGCGGCGGGAGTCATCATTACGACACGCACCGCACGCCGCCATTCTGAGGAGATCCGTCATGGCCGAGACGGCCAAGGGCCCCGCCAGCTATTTCCCCTCGATCGAGAAGAAGTACGGACGTCCGATCGGGGAGTGGCAGGACCTCATCCGGTCCTCGCCGCTGACCAAGCACATGGAGCTCGTGTCCTGGCTCAAGACCGAGCACGGGCTCGGGCACGGTCACGCCAACGCGCTCGTGGCGCACACCCTCGCCGAGGGGAAGTAGGCCGCCCCCGGGCGGGGGCGCTCACCCCCGCCCCAGCAGGACCGTTCCCGACGAGCAGAACCAGCCGCCCGTGCCCGAGGCCAGGGCCACCTCCGGGAGGCGGCCGCCGGGTTTGGTGACCTGGCCGGCCCCCGCCTCGCCGCGGAGCTGGCGGACCGCCTCGACCAGGAGGAACAGGCCGCGCATGCCCGGGTGGCAGGCTGAGAGGCCGCCGCCGTCGGTGTTGACGGGGAGTTCCCCGTCGCGCAGCAGGCGCCCCTTCTCCACGAACGCCCCGCCCTCGCCCTTCGCGCAGAAGCCGAGGTCCTCCAGGGTCACCAGGGTCATGTAGGTGAAGGCGTCGTAGATCTCCGCGAGGTCCACGTCCGCCGGGGTGAGGCCGGCCCGCTCGAAGGCGATGCGGCCCGAGACGGCCGCCGGGGACACCGTGAAGTCCTCCCACTCCGACATGGTGGTGTGGGAGACGGAGGTGCCCGCCCCCAGGATCCAGACGGGGGCCTTCGCGGTGTCGGGTACGTAGTCCTCCGCGGCCAGGAGTACCGCGCAGCCGCCGTCCGAGCGGATGCAGCAGTGCAGCTTCGTGAACGGGTCCGCGATCATGTCGGAGGAGAGGACCTCGTCCACCGTGAGCGGGTCGCGGAACATCGCGTCCGGGTTCGTGGCCGCGTTCGCCCGGGCCTGTACGGCGACGGAGGCGAGCTGCTCCAGCGTCGTCCCGTACTCGTGCATGTGGCGGCGGGCGGCCATGGCGTACTTGGAGATCAGCGTGTGGCCGTACGGGACCTCGAACTGCAGCGGTCCCCGCGCTCCGAAGGAGAGGTTGGACGTGCGGCGCCGCGCCTTGATGTCCGCGCGGGCCGTGGAGCCGTAGACCAGGAGCACGGCGTTGGCGTGCCCGGCGGCGATCGCGTCCGCCGCGTGGGCGGCCATGACCTCCCAGGTTGAGCCGCCGACCGAGGTGGAGTCGACCCAGGTGGGGCGCAGGCCCAGGTACTCGGCCACCTCGACCGGTGCGAGCGTGCCGAGGCCGGCCGAGGCGAAGCCGTCGATGACGGAGCGGTCGAGGCCGGAGTCGGCCAGGGCCCGCCGGGCGGCCTGCGCGTGCAGGGCGTAGGGGGTGGGGCCGTCGACCCGTCCGCAGTCCGAGAGGGCGACGCCGACCACGGCGACCCTCCGGCGGGCGCGGGGTGCGGGTCCGGACGTGAGTCCAGGTGTGGGTCCAGATGTGGGTCCAGGCATGAGGGGACGGTATATCTGACGAAGTGTCAGACGCTAGACCCCGCCGCGCAACCCGCCCCCGCCGCCCCCTGTGCTTCTGTCCCCGCCGGGCCTAACATGACGGCCCGTCAGATACGGGGAGGAGCCCGACGATGGATGCCGCCTTCACCGCGGAGCAGGACGAGATACGCCGTACCCTGCGCGAGATCCTGGGCAAACGCTGCGGCCCCGACGAGGTCAAGGCCGCAGTCCGCACCGCTGCCGGACACGACCGCGAGCTGTGGCAGCAGCTCTCCCGGCAGCTCGGGCTGCCGGGCATCGCCGTCGCCGAGGAGTACGGCGGCGTCGGCTGCGCCCCCGCCGACCTGGCGCTGGCCTGCGAGGAGACCGGGCGGGTGCTGCTGCCCTCGCCGCTGCTGGCCACCGCCGCGCTGTGCGTGCCGCTGGTCACCGCCCTCGGTACCGCCGCCCAGCGCTCCGCGCTGCTCCCGCCGCTGGCGACGGGCGGGCTGACCGCCGCCCTCGCCGTCAGCGGCCCGGCGCTGGCCACCGCCCTTGCGCTGACCGGCGAGGACGCCTCCGGGCAGTGGTCCGGTGGTGGCCGCGCGGGCGGGGTCCAGGCCCGGGCCGTCGCGGCCGACGCCGCCGGGGGCGGCTGGCGGCTGTACGGGGAGGCCGCCCAGGTGCTCGACGGGCACAGCGCCGGCCTGCTGCTGGTCGCGGCCCACACCGGCGGCTTCGCGCGCAGCCGTACGCTGCTGTTCCTCGTACGGGAGGACGCGCCGGGGCTCGTACGGTCCCGGCAGGCCGTCCTGGACGAGACCCGCCCGCAGGCCAGGATCGAACTGCGGGACGTCCCGGCAGAGTTGCTCGGCGGCGAAGGGGCCGATGTGCTCGGCGCGCTCGCCGCCACCGGGCGCACCGCCTCCGCCGTACTGGCCGCCGAGGCGGTCGGCGCGGCCGGTCAGGCGCTGGCCCGCACGGTGGAGTACGTACGCGGGCGCGAGCAGTTCGGCCGGGCGATCGGCTCCTTCCAGGCGGTCAAGCACCGCCTCGCCGACCTGTACGTGCAGGTGCAGGCGGCCCGCTCGGCGGCCTACTACGCGGCCTGGGACCCGGACCAGGGCGGCCTCGCCCTCGCGCAGTGCCTGGAGGCCCTGCGGATGACCGCGGGGGAGGCGATCCAGCTGCACGGCGGCATCGGCTTCACCTGGGAGCACGACGCGCACCTCTACTTCAAGCGGGCGGCGGCCGACGAGCTGCTGTTCGGCCCGGTCCACCGGCTCCGGGCGCACGCCGCCAACCGCGCGGGCCTGTTCGCGGACCCGGCGGCGGCCATGGGGCCCCTTCCGGCGCCGGCCGCGCGGGAGGCCTCCGCGCCGCCCGCGTCGCCGTCCACGTCTGCGCCCCCGCCCGCGTCCCCGCCCGCACAAGAGAAGGTGGCCGTCTGATGGCTCGCGTGGCTCCCGGCGTCAAGCTGATGCAGAAGGTCTCCTCGACCATGCTGTTCGCCAAGATCGCACCGCACTTCATCCCCGCCATGGACAAGGCCGTGCACAGGCTGACCCGCGGCAAGGTCATCCTCAGTGCCCAGATGCTGCCGGGCGTGATCCTCACGGCCAAGGGCGCCAGGACCGGTGAGCCGCGCACGACCCCGCTCGCCTGCATGCCGGAGGACGGCGCGACGACGTGGATCCTGATCGGCTCCAACTTCGGCCGGCCCGGGCACCCGGCATGGACCGGGAACCTGCTCAAGCACCCGGACGCGGACGTGAGTTGGCAAGGCCGGGACATCCCCGTCCGGGCCCGGCTGCTGGCGGGTGAGGAACGCGCGGAGGCGTGGCAGGCGGTGCTGAGGTTCTGGCCGCCGTATGCGGCGTACCAGGCGCGCATCGAGCGCGAGATCCGGTTGTTCCGCCTGGAGCGTCGCTGATCGCAGGCGGAGGCGATCGGGCGTGGTCGGCGGGCCCCTGGAGGGCGTCCGGGGGTCCGCCGCTACTTCGTGGGCTTCTTGCCCGTGATGCCGAGGTGGACGAGCAGTGCCAGGTTCGGCTTGAGCTCGGCCTGCTTGACGCCCCAGGTCTGGAAGCCCTTCTGGTGCGAGGCGACCGCGGCCAGCATCGCGACCAGTGAACCGGCCATCGCCGCGGGGCTGATGTCCTTGTCGACCTTGCCCTTGGCCTGGAGCTCCTTCATCGATTCCGTGAGGGAGTTGGTGACCGAGTTCAGGATCTTCATGCGGATCTTGTAGAAGCGCTTGTCGCCCTCGGCCGCGCCGAGGTCGACGACCCGCAGGATCGCGTCGTTGCGGCGCCAGAATTCCAGGAAGCCCTCGACGAGTTCCTCGGCGGCGGCCCACCCTGACTTGCCGACCCAGGTCCGACCCTCGACGAGCGACGTCAACTGCGCGCCCTCGGTCGCCATTTGTTCGGCGATCTCCAGGACGGCGCCCTCGACGTCCGGGAAGTACTGGTAGAAGGTCGCGGGGGAGGTACCGGCCTTGCGGGCGACGTCGATCACTTTGACGTCGCGGTACGGCGAGGAGCTGAGCATCTCGCTGAGGCAGTCGAGCAGCTTCTGCCGCGTCGCCTGGCCGCGCCGGCCGGCGACACGCCCGTCGACGGTGCGTACTTGTCCTGTCATGCCGTCAGCTTACCGAGGGGTGATCGGCGCGCTATTCGGCCGCCTGCAAATGGGGTTACGGGGTCGCTGGCCTGGGCGGAAGACGGTCGCGGGCCGCGGCGCAGGCGCATTTCGGCCGGGAAACGGGTCCCGCGCGCCCCCGGCCGGGCCGCGCGGCGCGCCGGCCGCCGGCCCGGGCGTGTCGCCCGGTTCCACGGGATTTCCCCCGAATAGTCTTATCAACAGGCTGTGGACAAGTTTTCGGGCGGATCATGGCTGAGAGGGTTGGGAGGGTACACACCCCCGCACAACGGAAGGAAACGGGCCCATGGCCGCATTCGCGGAAGGCGCACCCTGCTGGGTGGACGCCTCGCTTCCGGACGTCGAGGCGGGCAAGCGCTTCTACGGTGAGCTCTTCGGGTGGACCTTCGCCGAAGGCGCGGGCGCCGAGTACGGCCACTACACCCAGGCCTACAGCCGCGGCCGCAACGTCGCCGCCCTCGCTCCCAAGCCCGACGGCCGCATGCCCACCGTCTGGGGGATCTACCTCTACACCACCGACGCCTACGCCTGCGCGCAGCGCATCCGCGCCGCCGGCGGCCAGATGGTGATGGACCCGATGCCGGTCGGCCCGTACGGCACCGCGGCGATGGCCGCCGACCCCGGCGGCGCCGTCTTCGGCCTGTGGCAGCCCGGCACCCACCACGGCTTCGACGCCCAGCAGGAGCCGTACACGTACTGCTGGAGCGAGGTCTACACCCGGGCCCGCGACGCCGTCGACGTCTTCTACGCCAAGGTCTTCGGCTACGTCCCGCAGGACCAGGACGACGCCGGCGTCGAGTACCGCATCTGGTCCCCGCCCGGAACCGCGCCCGGCACGGACACCGCCGTCCTCGGCCGCAGCCTGATCACCGAAGCCTTCCCCGAAGCCATGCCCGCGCACTTCCTCGCCTACTTCGCCGTACCGGACTGCGACCAGTCGGTCGCCATGGTGCAGCGGCTCGGCGGCCGGGTCACCGCCGACCCCTTCGACACCCCCTACGGGAGGATCGCGGTCGTCGCCGACAACCAGGGGGCGGTCTTCGGGCTGCTCTCGGAACCCCGGACCAAGCCGGCCGCGTAACCCCGCCCACCAGGCCGGGAAGCCCGCGCCGCCGCCCTCCCGGGAAGATCGCCGAGCAGATCACACCGCCCTGCTCGACGTGCCGGGGCCGGACCGGGTCCGGGCCTGACAGAATCGGGGTTGCTCGACCCGGGCGGCGCCCGGAGTGAGACGCTGCACGGGGCAGGGCCCCGTGCCGGTGGAAGCGGGCCCGCTGAGTGGCCCGTACGGGGAGGTGTGGAGGCGAGTGGTGGAGCAGCTGACGCAGCACGACCCGAGACGGATCGGCCCCTTCGAGGTGCTGGGACGGCTCGGCGCCGGCGGCATGGGGCTGGTCTATCTCGCGCGGTCCGCGTCCGGACGGCGGGTCGCGATCAAGACGGTGCGCACCGAGCTCGCCGAGGACCAGCTCTTCCGGGTCCGCTTCACGCGTGAGGTGGAGGCGGCCCGTGCCGTGTCCGGCTTCTACACGGCGGCCGTGGTCGACGCGGACCCGCGGGCCGCCGTGCCGTGGCTGGCCACCGCGTACGTCCCGGCGCCCTCCCTGGAGGAGATCGTCAACGAGTGCGGGCCGATGCCCGCCCAGGCCGTACGGTGGCTCGCGGCCGGCATCGCCGAGGCCCTGCAGTCCATCCACGGCGCCGGCCTGGTCCACCGCGACCTGAAGCCGTCCAACGTGCTCGTCGTCGAGGACGGCCCGCGCGTGATCGACTTCGGCATCGCGAGCGGGGTCTCCAACACCCGGCTGACCATGACGAACGTCGCCGTCGGCACCCCCGCCTACATGTCGCCCGAGCAGGCCAAGGACTCGCGCAGCGTCAAGGGCGCCAGCGATGTCTTCTCGCTCGGCTCCACCCTCGTCTTCGCCGCCACCGGGCACCCGCCGTACCACGGGGCGAACCCGGTGGAGACGGTCTTCATGCTGCTGCGTGAGGGCCCCAACCTGGAGGGGCTGCCCGCCGAGCTGCGGCCGCTGATCGACTCCTGCATGCAGATGGACGCCACGCTGCGGCCCACCCCCGCCGACCTGCAGGCGCAGCTCGCGCCGCACCTGTTCGACGGCGGCGACGACAGCGGTACGGCCTCGGCGTGGCTGCCCGCCCGGGCCGTCGCGATGATCGAGGCCCGGCGCGCGGGGCACCGTACGCCGCCCGTGCCCGTCCCCGCGGTGCCGGCGCCCGGCTCGGGCTCCGGGGGCCGCGGGTCGGGCTCCGAGGCCGCCACGCACCGCCGCCCGCGCGGGGCCGACTCGTGGGTGGACCCGCGTACCGGCCAGGCCGTCCCGCAGCGCCCGCACCACCCGCCGATGTCCCCGGTGCCCTCGGGTGAGCCGGTGCGCCTGGGCGGGTCGCCGGTGCCGATCGGGCCCGGGCCGCGTGCGAGCACCTCGGCGCCGGCCGCGCACGCCTCGTCCTCCGCCCCGGACTCGGCGACCGGCTGGATCCGCCCGCCGGGCGGGTCGGTGGCCGCCCCGTCGGCGGTGCAGCCCGTACCGGGCTCCGTACCGGGCCCCGGCCCGGCCCCGGACAGCGGCCGCTGGCGGCCGTGGCGCTTCCGCATGTCCAACGAGGTCTGGGGCACTCCGACCGTCGCCGGGAACCTGCTCTACGTGACCTCCTTCGAGGTCCACGCGCTGGACGTGGCGAGCGGCCGCCGCCAGTTCAAGACCCGCGACGTCGCCTGGTCCATGGCGGTCGCCGACGGCCGGATCCACGCGTCCGACGGCCCCTCCCTCTACGCGCTCGACGCCGGGGACGGCTCCGAGCGGTGGCGGCTGTCCACCGACGCCTGGGTGTACGCGCTGCGCGCCGAGCGCGGCACGGTCGGCACCGCCACGCGCGGCGGCGGCGTACAGGGCCGGGAGGCCTCCAACGGCCACAAGCTGTGGGAGCTGACCGGCGCGCAGAGCGACTTCGAGACCCCGGAGGCGGCCCCCGTCCTCCACGACGGCACGGTGTACGTGTGGCAGGACGCGCGGCTGCGCGCCCTGGACGCGCGCACCGGCCGCGAGTCCTGGTCCTATCCGATCGGTGACGCGGCCTCCTGCGGGAACGTACCCGTCCGGGTCACTCCGGCCCCGGACGGCAACGTCTACGTCGCGGCCGGCACCCGGGTCATCTCGGTGGACCGGGCCTCGGGCCGGGTCCGCTGGCACTTCGAGGCCCCCGCGGTCTTCCTGGCGCCCCCGGCCTTCGCGCCGGGCGCGGCCGTCACCGGCGGCGGGGTGTACCTCGTGGACTACCTGGGCACGGTCTACGCCCTCGACGCGGCCACCGGCCAGGACCGCTGGCGGATCGCGACGGAGGCACGGCAGTCCGCGGACCCGGTGGTGGTCGTGAGCGGCAACGTCCACCTGGGCGCGGGCAGCGCCCTGTACACGCTCGACGCGGTCACCGGCACCCCGAAGTGGCGGTTCGCGGCGGGCGGCGAGATCACCGGCCTGCCGGCGGTGGCGGACGGCCGGGTGCACTTCGGTTCGGCCGACCACTGCCTGTACACGCTGGACGCGGCGGGCGGCCAGCTGCGCTGGAAGCTGGCCACGGGCGGTGAGATCACGGGTGCCCCGGTGGCGGAGGCGGGCGTGGTCTACGCGTGCAGCAAGGACCGCTGCGTGTACGCCCTGGACGCGGCGAAGGGCACGGGCACCCGTACGAGCGGTTGACCTGCGCGGAGGCGGGGCTGCGGCCCCGCCGGGTAGCGCACCGCACCGGGAGTGACAGGATGGACCCCATGAGCAACGTCTACTTCGACATCACCATCAACGGCGCCCCCGCCGGCCGCATCGTCTTCAACCTCTTCGACGAGGTCGTCCCGAAGACCGCGCAGAACTTCCGGGAGCTGTGCACCGGCCAGAACGGCTACGGCTACGCCGGCTCGGGCTTCCACCGCGTCATCCCGCAGTTCATGCTGCAGGGCGGTGACTTCACCAACCACAACGGCACCGGCGGCAAGTCCATCTACGGCGAGAAGTTCGAGGACGAGAACTTCAAGCTGAAGCACGACCGCCCGTACCTGCTGTCGATGGCGAACGCCGGCCGCAACACCAACGGCTCGCAGTTCTTCATCACCACCGTCGTCACCTCGTGGCTCGACGGCAAGCACGTCGTCTTCGGCGAGGTCGTCTCGGGCCAGGAGCTCGTGGACCAGATCGAGGCCCTGGGCTCCCAGTCCGGCGCCCCCAAGGGCAAGGTCGAGATCGCGGCCTCCGGCGTCGTCGACGCCGCCTGACCCCACCCCGCCAGCCCGGCCGGTCGGCCCCGCCCCCTCCGGGGGCCGGGGCCGCCGCCATGTCCGGGGGCCGTCAGGCGCCCCGTGCCGTTCGCCGCGGCGGCCTCACAGGTCGTTCGCGGTGCCGTCGATCGCCGGGCCGCAGTCCTCGGGGAGGTGCGCCGCGATCAGGCGGTAGGCCTCCTCCGCCGTCTCCGTCACGCCGAGCAGGGTGCTGTCGGACTGCCTTCGTACGCGGTAGCCGCCGGCGGCCTGCGGGAAGGCGGTACCGATGTCCCGGGTCCACGGGTACCGGATGCACCGGCTGAGGTACAGCACACCGTGGCTGACCGCGGGGAACAGCTCCCGCAGTGCCGGATGGCCGTACGCGGCACGAGGCACGGCGGGATCGATCCGGTCCGGACCGTAGTCCAGGACGGTCTGCCATGAGCGCGCCACGATCTCCGCCGCGGCCGGGGAAACTTCATCGTTCGTCATGCGGTGACATCACTTCTTCTTGTGCAGCGCCGAGAGGTCTGGGGTGATCTCCGGGATATCCGGTTTGGGTACGTGGATCCGCTGGTTCTCCGAGTACCAGTGGATCTCCTCCCAGGGGCGTCCGGGACGCTCGTGGTCCGCATCACCCCAGGCGGCGGCTCCGTCATGCTGGGTGACGGCGAGCGCGACCTGGCTCATCTCCCATGCCGTTCCATCGCCTCGGAGAGGATAGTTGTCCTCGTGCAGGGTGTTGAATTGTGCGCCGTGCCGAGCCGCTGTCTGGAAGGCGTCCACGATGTCTTCGGGCGTATTCCAGTTGCCTACCCGGCCGGAACTGTTCGGCATCCCGTCAAGGGTGATCGACAACGTCGTGCCTCGATCGTTGACCGCGCTCATGACATTGGTCATCCAGACCGGACCGCCTGCCTCCGACGCTGCGTAGGCGGAACCGTTGTACGTGTGGGCCCCAGGATCCCGTGGTCTGGTCGGGTCGTGGTACTCAGGGTCGTTCGGGTCGTTCCGCAGATACCTGGCCAGACTGTTGGACTGGTCATCGGGGGCGACGTTCGGACCCAGCACCACGCTGTGCCGGTGCTCCGTATTCTTGCTGTGCGGGCACATCGCCAGGCCCAGCGGGTCGATCCACGTCGTCGGGTTGTCGACGTACGCGAAGGCGTTGGGCGCCGGGGTCAGACCGAGGGGGTCCGGGGAGACGTACCGGCCGGAAGCCGGGTCGTAGTGGCGGTGCCGGTTGTAGTGGAGCTCCGACTCCGGGTCGAAGTACTGGCCGGGGAAGCGGAGCGGAGTGTAGGCCGTCGCGTCCCGGTTCCAGGTGGTGATGCCCCAGAGCGTGGTGCGCGTGTGCCAGGCCACGTTGCCCTGCTCGTCGACGAGCTCGCGAGGTGTTCCGATCAGATCCGTGGCGATGGCGAAGAAGCGGCTGTCGATCTCCGCCTGGTCCAGCAGGCGGCGTTCCACCTGGGTGACCGGCTTCACGCCGTCGTGGTCCCACGTCAGTGCGACGGTCTCCCGGGAGCCGTGGGTGTGGGTCACCTGCTCGATGAGGGTGTCGCCGTCCCAGGTGAACGTCACTTCCTCGGCGACCGACGACGAATCCGCCGACAGGCGCTGCTTCGCGATGCGCCGGCCCAGCGCGTCGTACAGGTACCGCCAGCGACTGCCGTCCGGGGTGTCGACCGAGACGAGTCGGTCTTCCGCGTCCCAGCCGTAGCGCCAGGTTTCCGGCTTGCGCGAGAGACGGCGCTTCTGCCGCAGGACCACCCGCCCCTGTGCGTCATGTTCGTAGCGGACCGAACCTGCCCCTGTGAGGCGGGTGCCCACGTACGTGCGGGGACCCGCGGCGCTGTCGTCCGTAGGCCATGAGGCCTCGGTCTGGTTCCCGGACGCGTCGTAGGCGTACTGCTCGCTCCAGTTCGCGGCGGTCACACCCGTGACCCGGCCCTCGCGGGTCAGATCGAACCGGCGTCGGCCGGCGAGGTGGTCGTCGACCGTGGTCAGGTGGCCGTCCGGACGGTAGCCGTAGACGCGGTGCTGGACAGTCCGGTCGTCGTCGGCCCGGACCTGCTGGTCCGTCAGGCGCCCCTGGTCGTCGTACGCGTGGGCGATGGTCAGCGTTTCGCCGATGCGGCGAATGGTTTCGCGGCCCGCCTCGTCGAACTCGAAGGTCACCTGGCGGCCCGAGGCGTTGAGCAGGGCGCTGCGATCTCCGGGGAAGGCCCAGGAGCTGACCGCTCCGGTCGGAGTGGTGCGGCGGATCCGGCGGCCGGCCTCGTCATGGGTGTGGGTGAGCTCGCGGCCGTTGCACAGCTCGCGAAGGATCCTCCCCGCACGGTCCCGCACGTACAGCAGCTCCGCGTCGGGGCCGACAGCCCGTTCCAGGCGGCCGGAAGCGTCGTAGGTGAAGCGGGTGAGTACGCCTTCGGCGTCCTTGACCACCACTCGGCCGTCGGAGTCGCGCTCGTATTGGACCGTCTGGCCGATGCCATTGGTGCGGCTGGTCAGCCGACCGATCGCGTCGTGGGTATAGCGCATGACACGGCCGTCGAAGTCCGTCTCGGACGTGAGGCGTCCGGCTGCGTCACGCGTGTAGGTCCAGGACGAGCCGGCAGGATCGGTGACCTGAGTGAGGCGCAGTTCTGTGTCGTACGCGAAGGAGTGGCGAGCTCCCTCCGGTGTGATGCGGGCTGTGACCAGGTCGAAGTGGGTGTACTCGAAGCGGGACTCGCCTCCCGCCGCGTCCACGTGGGTGAGGCAGTTCCCCTCACCGTCGTACGTCCAGGACTGGGTGGATCCGTCGGAGTCGGTACGCCGCGTCGGTTTGCCCTCGACCGTCCACTCCAGCTGTGTGGCGCGGCCGTGAGGATCGGAGATCCGGGTAGGGCGGCCGAAGGCGTCCCGCTCGTACGTTGTGATCACGCCCGACGGACCTCGGACGGCCAGTGGGAGGCCGGCCGCGTCGCAGACCAGGCGGTCCGACGTGTCGTCGGAATGGTCCACGCCGGTCAGGTGGCCCGATGCGTTGTGGGCGAGCCGGGTTGTCGTGCCGTTCGGGCGGGTGAAGAGAGTCGGGTTTCCTCGGTCGTCGTACTCCTGGCGGGACGTCGAGCCGTCGGGGCCGGTGACGGAGGTGAGCTGGTGCTGGTCGTTGTACTCGACCGTGGCCGTGCCGCCGTCCGGGTGGACGATGCGCACGAGGTCGCCTCGCCCGTCATAGGTGTACGTCGTGGTCCGGCCGAGCGGGTCGGTCTGGGCGAGCAGGCGGTCGTACGGGTCCCAGAGCCGACGGACCGTGTGGCCGAGCGGGTCGGTCTCGGCGATGACCTGGAGGTGGTCGTTGAACCGGAAGACAGTGGCCGCGCCCGTGGAGTCGGTGTAGCGGGTGGTTCCGGAAGCGCTGTCGTACTCGAAGGCGGAGGAGAGGAAGCCGTCGGGGCCCGTGGTGCGTACGACCCGGCCGGCAGAGTCGTAGGAATAGCGGAAGGTGGAGTCGTTGCGGTCGGTCCACGACGTGATGCGGGCGTGCTCGTCGTAGGTCAGACGCTGAGCCCGACCGGAGGAGTCGGCGACGGTGGTGAGGTTTCCGGACTCGTCGTAGCCGTACGCCATGACGGTGACGGGCCCGTCCCCGGTACGCAAGTCCATGGCGTTGATCCGCTGGTCGTCCGTGGTGAGCCGGACGGTGTAGCCGCCGCTGTGCGAGACGGTGGTGGGGGCTCCGTCGGTGGCCCGGGCGAAGGCGATGACGTTGTCATTGCGGTCTTCGATCCTGGTCAGCCAGTACGCCGTGGAGGCGCTGTACGGGCTGCCGGTGAAGGACTTCGTCAGCCCGGACCGAGTGTCGGTGACGGTGTAGGTCGTCTCGTCGTCGTACTGACCGCCGTGGGTGAGGGCGAGCCGCGGGCCCTCGAGCGGCAGGACCGGGTCGTCGCCTGCCTGTGGGAACCGGGGGTAGACGAGAAGGGAGCCGTCCTCACGGGCCCAGATCAGGCCGCCGCCGAGCGCGTCGCTCTCCAGTCGCTCATCAAGGGTGGAGGCCCAACTTCGTCCGAACCACTGGCCGTAGCGGTACCCGGACAGGTGCGTGCGCTTGAGGACGAGCGGAAGGGTGCCGGGCAGCGCGAGGTCCGTCTGCGGCAGTGTCATCTCGCCGGTGACGACATCGATGGGGTCGTTCTCGCACCGCTTCTTCTCGAGCGAAATGCCGTTGCGGCGGGGCTCGTCCTTGGCCTTGTGCAACGAGTCGGGCTTCGTGCGGCTGCTCGCGTCCCGGCCGTCGGAACCGCGACCGTCGTTCCCGCCCTTGTTGTTGCCACCGTCCTTCTTCAGACGGTTGAAGTCGTCGTGGAGGGCTTGGTCGTTCTTCTTGTGGTCGGTGGATATCTGCTTGACGGCTCGGGGGAGGGTGGTACCGACATGGTCGCCCATGGCTTTGGTGGCTTTGGTGAGGGCGGCGAGGGCTTTGTCCGCGACGGGGTCGATGGCCTGAGCGATGGAGTCGCGGCCTCTGGTGCGGCCGTGGTGGGACTTGGCCTTGGTCAGCTTCGAGCTGGTCTTGCCGTGGATGCCGGTGCTGACGGCGTTGAGGTGAGTGCCGGCGCGGTCGTGCTCGCTGTGCTCGATGTGCAGGTCGGTCAGGCCGGTGCCTCCCCCGCCGGAGCCGCTGCCTGCGGAGGCGAGGTGGAGGGCTTCCTTGCCGGACTGGACGCCGTCGTTGAATCCGTCCTTTCCGGCGTTCTTGGTCTGGTCGAGGTCGACGCCGTCCTGGAAGCCGAGGGCCATCGAGCCGAGCTGGACGACGAGGTCGGCGGCCATCCCTTCCAGGGCGGCGACGGCCGGTTCGGTCATCGCGGAGACGATGTAGCCGACGGCCTCCTCGACGCACTCCTTGATGAGCCGCTTCACGACTTCCTGGGTCAGACGCATCGCCGCCGCGCCGAACAGGGCGGAGAGGCCGGCGGTGACCGGGATGAGGGAGAGGGCTATACCGGCTTCGGCGGCGAGATAGCCCAACTGGACGAGAGCCGCGTACTTCATGCCCTCGACGGCCCCGGCCGCCATGTCCATCGCTCCGGCGATGGTGCGGGCCGCCTCGGCAATGTCCTTGAAATGCTTGGTCTTTACGGTGTTCCAGTGCTTGTTGAGGGCCTCGATCGACTCGCCCTTGCTCGCCGAGAGCAGGCGCTCGACGTGGTTGTTGGCGAGCTGGCCGTCGTCCAACAGGTCCTCGGCGAACTCGCGGAGCGAGTCGGCCATGGCCCGGTAGGCGTCCTCGTCCACGTTCGGCCAGGCCACACCGATCAGATCCAGCAGTGTGTCCGCCCAGTCAGGCACCGTGACAGCCACGCGCCCACCCCCCCCCGTGGTAGTGAACATTCTCAGACGCTTGTGCGAATTCTTGCATGGCGGTCTGGCAATGCGGCGCAGTGAAAGCCCAGTTGGCCTTGGTGTACAGGGCGAGTGGGATGGTTTCGGCTTTCCTGTTCGGTTTGCTCGGGCTATCAGCGGGGGTTGCGCCGAGGGTCGTTCGCGCAGCCGTTGCCTGTGCCGCGGCGCAGAGTCTTTATGTCCCCCATACGTGGCGCGTCCCGGCTGGTAGCGTGGCCCGCCGTTGTCCACGGGGAGGGGTTCGGGCCATGGTGGCTGGACGTCGTATCAGGTTCACCGCGGTGCTGGTGGGCGTGGTGCTCGCGCTGACCGGGTTCTCGTCGCACGGCGGCAGCAGCGGCGGCAAGAGCAAGAGCAAGAGCAGCAGCGGTGGCGGATGCTCCAGCTCCAAGAGCAAGAAGAAGGGCCACGGCGGCAGCAACAACGGCAACGGCACGGCCTCCGCGTCGCCCTCGGCAAGTCCGAGCGGCGCCCCGGCCACGGCCGTCGTGGTCACCTGCGTCGGCGCCACCCCACCGGTCACCACCGTCAGGTTCACCTCGAACGCGGACCGCAAGGCGACCTTCGCGGTGACCCTGTACCGGGAGGGCGCGAACGGCACCACCGTCGAGTCCACCGAGGTCAAGGCGACCCTGGAGGCCCGTGAGACCCGTACGGTCGAGGTCGCTCTCCAGGAGCCCGCGCGCGCGGCCGAGGTCACCACGTGCCGCCTCGACCGGCCCCGGCAGACGTCCGACAGCTCGACGACGGGCTCGGCCGGGACCACCTCGGGCGGCTCCGGCTCCACGCCCGGGAGCACGCCCGGCTCCACGCCCGGGTCCACCCCGAAGAAGCCCGGCCCGAAGTCCACGCGCAAGCCCTGAGGCCCGCCCTCAGCGCAGCCTGAACTCCGTACCGGGCCGCCGGGAGGCGAACAGCTCCGCCTGCCGTTCCGGCGCCAGGTTCCCCAGCGCGATCAGCGCCGGAGCCTGGGCCAGGGCCTGCTGGAGCGCGGCCTGCTTCGCCGACCACAGGGCCCGTACGGTGCCCTGCACGGCCTCCGTCGGGAAGCCGGCCAGGGCCTGCGCCGCCCGCAGGGCCGCCGGGAGCAGTTCCCCGGGCGCGGTCAGCTCCGAGACGAGCCCGATCTCGTGGGCGCGGCGCGCGGAGAGCCGTTCCGCCGTGCCCATCAGGGACATCCGGGCCGCCTCGCCGAAGGGCATCCGCTGGGCCATGTAGACGGCCTCGTACGCGCTGACCATGCCGTAGGTGGTGTGCGGGTCGAAGAAGGTGGCGGTCTCGGAGGCGATCAGGAACTCCGCCTCGCCCAGCAGGTAGAAGGCCCCGCCGCAGGCCATGCCGTTGACGGCGGCGACGACCGGCTTCCACAGGTCGCCCGCCTTGGGGCCGATGGCGATCAGCGGATCGTCGGCGGAGTAGGGGGAGGCGGGCTGCGGCACGTCGACGCCCCGGTCGATGCCGGTGCAGAAGGCGGCCGTACCGGCGCCGGTCAGCACCACGGCCCGCATCTCCTCGTCGAACCGCAACTCCCGCCACACCGCGCCCAGTTCCGCGGCGGTCTCCAGGTCTACGGCGTTGTGCCGGTGCTCCCGGTCCAGGGTGACGACCGCGACACCGGTCTCCTTGTCCCGTTCCACCCGCACGGTCATGACTTCTCCAGCATCCAGCGGGGCACGGTCATGCCGCCCGTCTCGGTGAAGACCACGTGCACGCGGGCGCCGATCCGCAGCCGGGCCGGGTCCACCGAGTCGAGCGGGGCGTCGGCGGAGGTGACCAGGTTCCCGGCGAGCCGGATGTGGGGGGCGTCGGCGAGCTCCACGAGGATCACGTTGTACGGGGCCTGCGCGGCGTACGCGGGCAGCAGCGGCGGGTGCGGGCGAACGTAGGACCAGATGCGGCCGCGGCCGCTCATACGGCGCCACTCGCTGTCGAAGGACCGGCAGTGCGGGCAGCAGGGCCGGGGCGGGAAGCGCAGCCGGCCGCAGGCGGCGCAGGCCTGGACGCGGAGCTCGCCCCGGGCGGCGTACTCCCAGAAGGGGGCGCCGTCCTCGTCGGGGACCGGGAGGAGGAGTTCGTCGGCGGCTGCGGGCGTGGTGGTCATCGGGTCAGCTCCTCAGCAGGATCGCGGACGTCGGGACTCCCTCGCCCGCCGTCACCAGGCAGGTCGCGGCGTCCGGCACCTGGGCGGTGGAGATGCCGCGCAGCTGCTTGACGCCCTCGTTGATCAGGTTGAAACCGTGTACGTACGCCTCGGACAGGCCGCCGCCCCCGGTGTTGATGGGGAGCCGGCCGCCCCTCTCCAGGGCGCCGCCCTCGGTGAAGGCGGCACCCTCGCCGCGGCCGCAGAAGCCGTAGCCCTCCAGGGAGAGCGGGATCAGGGGGGTGAAGGCGTCGTAGATCTGGGCGACGTCGACGTCCTGGGGCCCGAAGTCGGCCTGCTTCCACAGGTGGCGGGCGGCGGTCCAGGCGGGCCCGGACAGCGGGTCGTCGTTCCAGTAGTTGACCATGCCGTGGTGCTGGGAGGGCAGGCCCTGGGCGACGGAGTGGACGTAGACGGGCTTGTGGCGGCAGTCGCGGGCGCGCTCGGCGGAGACGATCACGCAGGCCAGCGCGCCGTCGGTCTCCAGGCAGTTGTCGAAGAGGCAGAGCGGGTCGCTGATCATGCGGGAGGTCATGTACATCTCGCGGGTCAGCGGGCGCTCGTACATCATCGCTGCCGGGTTCTCGTTGGCGCGGTTGCGGCAGGCCATGGCGACGTTGAACAGGTGGTCGCGGGTGGCGCCGTACTCGTGCATGTAGCGGCGGGCGAGCATGCCGATCTCGTCGGCGGGCCGCAGCAGGCCGAAGGGGCGGGTCCACTGGCCGGGGGTGGGCAGCTGGACGGCGGTGTTCTTCCAGGGGCGGGGGCCCGAGCCGCGTTTGCGGGAGCGCCAGGCGACGCCGACGGTGGCCTGGCCGGTGGCGACGGCGGAGGCGAGGTGGCCGACGGTGGCGCAGGAACCGCCGCCGCCGTAGCCGATCTTGGAGAAGAAGGTGACGTCGCCGGCGCCGATGGCCTTGGCGACCTCGACCTCGTCGGTCTCCTCCATGGTGTAGGAGGCGAAGGCGTCGACCTCGGACGGTTCGATGCCGGCGTCGGCGAGGGCCGCGAGGATGGCCCGGCAGGCCAGCTCCTTCTCGGACTGCGGCAGTTGTTTGGCAAAGGCGGTCTGCCCGATGCCGACTATCGCCGTCGCGTCCTTGAGCGTTGCCGCCATCGCCACCTCCGGGGTGCGCCAGTACTGACAGCCGCGAAGGCTACAGCTAATCTGACGGATAGTCAGCTACTGGGTCTGCGGGAAGGTGGCACGCATGGGCGGCGACGGGCACGGCGACGGGCACGGCGACACGCGCGACGACCGGCACGAGGACGGACGCGGGGATCTGCGCTGGGGCAGCATCGCGCAGCTCGTCCGGTCGGCGGCGGCACGGTACGCGGACCGCGAGGCCGTCGTCGACGGGCGCACCCGGATCAGTTACGCGCAGCTCGGCGAGCGCGTCGAGCGGGCCGCCGCCGCCTGCGTCGCCGCCGGGATCGAACCCGGCGACCGGGTCGCTGTCTGGGCCCCCAACACCCTGGAGTGGATCGTCTCCGCCCTCGGCGCCGTCTCGGCCGGCGCGGCGCTCGTCCCCCTCAACACCCGTTTCAGGGGCACGGAGGCCGCCTACGTCCTGGAGCGGAGCCGGGCCCGGCTGCTCTTCGTCACCGGCACCTTCCTCGGCACCTCCTACGTCGCCTCCCTGCGCCGCGCGGCGGCCGAGGGCCCCGGCGGCGGCCCGCTGCCCGGGCTCCCGCACCTGGAGCAGGTCGTCGTCCTCGCCGACGACGCCCCCGACTCCTTCCGCACCTGGAAGGACTTCCTGGCGGGCGGGGACGGCGTACCGGCCGCGGCGGTCCGCGAGCGCGCCGAGGCCATCCGACCCGAGTCCCCCTCCGACATCATCTTCACCTCCGGCACCACCGGCAGTCCCAAGGGCGCGGTCATCACCCATGGCCAGTCCCTGCGCTGCTACGACGTGTGGAGCGAGCTCGCCGGCCTGCGCGAGGGCGACCGCTACCTGATCGTGAACCCCTTCTTCCACACCTTCGGCTACAAGGCCGGGATCATCGCCTGCCTGATGCGCGGGGCCACGATGGTGCCGCAGCCGGTGTTCAACGTGGACACCGTCCTCGCGAACGTCGCCGCCGAGCGGATCTCCGTACTCCCGGGGCCGCCCACCCTCCACCAGTCGCTCCTGGACCACCCGCAGCGCGACCACCACGACCTGTCCGCCCTGCGCCTGGTCGTCACCGGCGCGGCCGTGGTCCCGCTGCGGCTCGTCGAACGGCTGCGCGGCGAGCTGCACATCGCCACCGTCCTCACGGCGTACGGGCTCTCCGAGGCCAGCGGCATCGTCACCATGTGCCGGCGGGGCGACGCGGCGGAGACCGTCTCCGCCACCTCGGGGCGGGCCATCCCGGACACGGAGGTGGTGATCCTGGACGCGGACGGGCGGCCGCAGCCGGCCGGGCGCGCGGGCGAGATCGCGGTCCGCGGCTACCACGTCATGCAGGGCTATTTCGAGGACCCCGAGGAGACCACCAGGACGATCACCCCCGAGGGCTGGCTGCACACCGGCGACGTGGGGGTCCTGGACGAGGACGGCAACCTTCGGATCACCGACCGGATCAAGGACATGTTCATCGTCGGCGGGTTCAACGCCTACCCCGCCGAGATCGAGCAGCTCCTCGGCCTCCACCCGGACATCGCGGACGTCGCGGTGATCGGCATCCCGGACCCCAGGCTGGGCGAGGTCGGCAAGGCCTACGCGGTCCGCCGCCCCGGCTCCACCGTCACCGCGGACGACCTGATCGCCTGGTCGCGCCGCGAGATGGCCAACTACAAGGTGCCGCGCGCGGTCGAGTTCGTGACGGAACTCCCGCGCAACGCGAGCGGCAAAATCCTCAAACGCGCCCTGCGCACCGGCTGAGGCGGATCAGGGGACGAGGCCGCCCAGATCGATGGTCGCGGCGAACGGAACCGCCACCTTGAGCCACTCCCGGATTCCGGTCGCGACGTACGACCGGGTGACGGTGTCCAGCTCGTAGACGTGGACGGCGGGCCCGGTCGTCTCGTCCTCGACACGCCAGAAGTGGGGGATTCCCGCCTGGGCGTATTTGAAGGGCTTGATGGAACGGTCGCGGTCCGCCGACTCCTCGGACACCACTTCGATCACCAGAACCACCTCGTCGGGGAGGTAGCGGGTGCGGTCCGGGTCGTAGGGGACGGCCGCAGCCAGGATGTCCGGTTCCGGACGGCTCTTCCGGTCGAGCCGTACGGTCATCTCCCGTTCGATCTCGATGCCTTCAGGTGCCGCCTGCCGCACGGCGAAGGTCAGGTTCTCCACGAGCCGGGAGTGCCAGGACCGCTGTGGGGACACCATGAAGATCAGCGCTCCGTCGATGAGCTCGGTGTGCCGGGGAGCCTGGGGCAGGTGATCGAGGTCGTCCGCTTCCCAGCCGCTCGGGCGGGGCGGGAGCATCCATTCGGGGAGCTCGGCGGCCATGGTGTCCTCCAGGGGTGCGCTGGTTCAGCCTATTCGGCGGCGCCCTCGCGTACCGGGGAACGGCCTAGCGGCGGCGGGCCAGGACCAGGCGCCAGTTCGGGGTGCCGTCCGGGCGGTGGCCGAAGTGGGGGAGGGGGACCGTCTCCACCGTGAAGCCGGCCGCCCTCAGGTCTTCGCCGACCGGGCCCAGCGGGAAGGTGCGGTAGTACATGACGAACGGGGGGCGCCACACCGCGTTGCGCACCCGCATCGCCGCGTCGAAGCCCGTCGTCGCCCACCACACCCGGGAGCCGAGCGGCAGCGGGGCGCCGATCGGGAAGGCGAAGACGCCGCCCTCGCGCAGGGCCGCGTGGACGCCGGAGAAGAGCGCGGGCCGTTCCTTCGGGAGGAAGTGGCCGAAGGCGCCGAAGCTGACCGCCAGGTCGTAGCGGTCCGCGAGGGAGGCCGGCAGGGCCCGCGCGTCGGCCCGTACGAAGTCCACGCGGTCGGCGTCCGCGGCGTACCGGCGCTCGGCCTGCGCGAGCATGCCCGCGCTCAGGTCCACCCCGGTGATCCGGTCGCGGCACAGCCGGCGCAGCATGTCGATCCCGGCACCCGTGCCGCAGCACACGTCCAGGCCGGCCCCGAAGCCGCCCTCCACCTGGGCCAGGGTCTCCTCGACGGCGTCGAGCATCCGGTCCGGGGTGCGGAAGGGGGTGTGGTCGAACTTCGGCGCGAGGAGGTCGTAGCCCCGCTCGACCGAGGAGAGGCCCTGCACTGCCAGTTCGCGGACGCTCGGCCCGTGGGAGGAGAACACGCTCCCAGCCTATGCCGCCCGTGCCCGCACATACGTGTACGGCGGCCGCGGTGGCTCCCCCTCCGGGCCACCGCGACCGCCGTACTTCCCCCGTACTCCCCCGTGGAGTCCCCCGTACGTCTTGCGCGTGCTACGGGCGCGGACCGGACGCGTGGTTGTCCAGCGTCTGGATCTCCTCGTCCGTGGTGGGGACGGCCGGAGCCGGCTCCTTCTCGAGCGGCTTGATCTCGATGCCCGAGGCGTGGTTGTCCAGGGTCTCGATCTCGACGCCCGAGGCGTGGTTGTCGAGCGGCTTGAGGTTCTCGTTCGTCGTCATCGATTCTCCTGATGGTTTAGGGCTGGGCCCGTTCGGCGATTCCCCCGATGACCGCCGAACGGGTAGTCCACCAACCGACCCGGATGCTCCCCCGAGGCGCCGGGTCGATGCACTTATCGTGTCGGACGGCGATAAACGAACGATGAACGCCGTGTTCATCCGGTTCCGTCGCAGCTCAGGCAGCGATCTCCGAGGCCAGCAGGGCCTGCACCTCGCCCAGTTCGGCCGACCTCAGCTGCGTGAACACCGCCTCCGCGTCCCGCCAGCACGCCCGCGCGCGGTCCCGCTGCCCCAGCCGCCGCAGCGCCTTGCCGAGCACCGTCAGGACCGTCGCCCGGCGCCACTCCCCGCCGATGCCGCGCAGCGCGATCGCCTGCTCGGCGTGCGAGGCGGCCAGGGTGGGCCGGCGCGCCGCCAGGTGGGCCTCGGCGAGCCGGAAGTGGGTCACGCCCTCCCACAGCGGCTGGCGGTTCTCGTGGAACAGCGACAGCGCCTCGGCGAGCTGCGCCAGGGCCTCGCCGAGCCGCCCCGCCTGGGTGAGGGCGATGCCGAGCGCGTAGCGGCCGTTGGCCAGGCGCAGGCTCAGGCCCATCCGGTCGTAGATGGCGATGCCCTGCTGGGCCAGGTCTATGGCGCTGGGCAGGCGGCCCAGTTCCACATGGATGCGGGAGAGGTTGCACAGGGCGCTGGCCTCGCCGACGTTGTTGCCGTCGGCGCGGAAGCACTCGATGGCCTGCAGCAGGTAGCGCTCGCCGTCCGCGTGCCGGCCCTCGTACAGCGCGATGATCCCCCGGTCGTTGGGGGCCCAGCACATGGGCAGCGGGTCGCCGGCCTCCCGGGCGAGCACGGTGGCCCGCGCGGCCTCGTCGTCGGCCTCGGCGAAGCGGCCCGCGACCAGGTGGACGTTGGTGAGGGTGGTGCGGGCGCGGCCCTCGGCGTACGGGTCCTTCGCGGCCTGGCCGGCGTCGCGCAGGGCGACCGCGGCCGACTCGTACTGGCGGGAGTTGGCCCCGGACTCGGCGAGGTCCTTGGCCGCCCACAGCAGGTCCACGGCCCGGCGCAGGACCAGTGACTCGCCGCCCCGTACGGAGGCCTGCCGTACGCACGCCAGCAGCGGGTCGGCCTCGGCGTACAGCCAGTCCAGGGCGGCGCGCGGCTCGGCGAACACCAGCCCGGGGTAGTGGGTGTCGGACAGGTGCGCGGGCAGCCGGTCGCCCGGGCGTTCCAGGGCGTAGACCCCGGAGGCGGTGGCCAGGTAGAAGTCCAGCAGCCGGTCCAGGGCCGCCTCGCGCCCGCTGGGCGGCTGCTCGTCGCGTTCGGCGCAGGCACGCGCGTAGAGGCGTACGAGGTCGTGGAAGCGGTAGCGGCCGGGAGCGGCGGATTCCAGCAGGGAACAGTCGACTAAGGCCTCCAGGAGGTCCTCGGTGTCGTACTCGGGAAGGTCGAGCACGGCCGCTGCCGCCGAGAGGGAGATGTCGGGCCCGTCGGCGAGTCCGAGGAGGCGGAAGGCGCGCTGCTGGGCGGGCTCCAGCTGGCCGTAGCCGAGCTCGAAGGTGGCCTTGACGGCGAGGTCGCCGGTCTGGAGCTCGTCGAGGCGGCGGCGCTCGTCGGCGAGCTTGGCGGCCAGGACGGACACGGTCCAGGTGCGGCGGGCGGCGAGCCGGGAGGCGGCGATGCGGATGGCCAGCGGCAGGAAGCCGCAGGCGCCCACGACGTCGAGGGCGGCCTGGCGCTCGGCGCGTACGCGTTCCTCGCCGACGATCCGGGTGAAGAGCTGGAGTGCCTCCTCGGGGCTCATCACGTCGAGGTCGACGAGATGGGCGCCGGCGAGGCCCGCCATGCGGACCCGGCTGGTGACGAGGGCGGCGCAGCCGGCGGTGCCCGGCAGCAGCGGGCGGACCTGGGCGGCGTCACGGGCGTTGTCGAGGAGGACCAGGACGCGGCGGCCGTCGAGGATGGAGCGGTAGAGCGCGGCCCGCTCGGCGGGCGAGTCGGGGATGGCCGTGTCGGGGGTGCCGAGGGCGCGCAGGAAGGAGCCGAGGACGGCCTCCGGTTCGGCGGGGCGGGCCTCGGTGCCCTGGAGGTCGACGTAGAGCTGGCCGTCGGGGAAGTGCGGGCGGGCGGCGTGGGCCACGTGCACGGCGAGGGTGGTCTTGCCGACGCCGCCGATGCCGGCGAGCGCGGAGACGGCCATGACCTGGTCCAGGGCGCCGCCGCCGAGGATGGCGCCGAGTTCGGCGACGAAGCTGGCGCGGCCGGTGAAGTCGGGGACGGTCGCAGGCAATTGGGCGGGCCTCACGTGGACGGTCGCGGCGGCCGGGGCCGGGTCCTCCGCGCGGGCGAGATCGGCATCGGCGTTGAGGATGCGCTGCTGGAGCGCGGCCAGTTCGGGGCGCGGGTCGACGCCGAGCTCGTCGGCGAGGAGGCGGCGGGTGTCGGCGTAGACGGCGAGGGCCTCGGCCTGCCGGCCGCTGCGGTAGAGGGCGAGCATCAGCAGCTCGCGCAGGCGTTCGCGCAGCGGGTGGGCGGCGGTGAGGGCGGTGAGCTCGGAGACGGCCTCGGCGTGGTGGCCGACCTCCAGGTCGAGGTCGAGGCGGGTCTCCAGCAGCTGGAGGCGCCATTCGGCGAGCCGGATGCGCTCGGTCTCGGCGTGCGGGCCGGGGATGCCGGCGAGGGGCTCACCCTCCCAGAGGTCGAGGGCGCGGGCCAGGAGCGTCCGGGCGAGGGTGCGGTCACCGGCGGTCCGGGCCGTTTCGGCGTCGGCGGCGAGGCTGCGGGCGACGCCGAGGTCGAGGGTGGCGGCGGAGCGCAGCCGGATGGCGTAGCCGCCGGACTCGGTGACGAGGAGGCCGGGGGCGACGACCTTGCGCAGGCGGGAGGCGTACGTGCGGATGGTGGCCAGGGCTTGCTGCGGCGGGTCCTCGCCCCATATGGCGTCGATGAGTTCGGGCGCGGTGGCGGTGCGGCCGTCGCGCAGCAGGAGTACGGCGAGCAGGGCGCGCTGCTGGGGGGTGCCGGAGGGCAGGAGCTCGCCGCCTCGCCAGGCGCGGACGGGCCCGAGGACGGCGAAGCGGAACTCGCCGGGGCCGGTGGCGCCGGCGGTGTCGGCCGTGTCGGTGATGGTTCCGGCTCCGGTTCCGGTTCCGGCCGCGGCGGCCGTGCCCGCGGCGGTGTCGGTGGTCGGGGCGCCGGCCGCGGGTGCGGGGGTCGCGCGGGCGGGGGGCGCCCCCGGACCGACCTCGGGTGCGGCGGCAGCCGTACGGGCCTCGGGATGTTTCCGCGGGCTCGGGATGGCCGGTACGCCGTCCATCTGTCGTCCCCCTGCCTTCCGTTCGGTGTAAGGGTCAGTCTGCCCTGTCTCGCGCGTACACGTCAGCCCGTACATGACCGATCACAGCCCAACTAGCTGACGGTTCGTCAGATCAGCGCTACCGTATGCGTCATGGAGACCTTCCCGAAGATCATCTCGGTGGACGACCACACGGTTGAACCTCCCCACGTCTGGCGGGACCGTCTCCCGTCCAGATACCGCGACATCGGTCCCCGCGTCGTCCGCGCCCCCTTGAAGGAAATGACCTTCCTCGGCGGCAAGTTCGCGCCCGTGATGGGAGCCAAGGGCGACGACGGCCCCATCGGCGACTGGTGGGTCTACGAGGACCTGCACCGGCCGCTCACCCGCCTCGACACCGCGGTCGGGTACGACCGCGACGAGATCAAACTGGAAGTCATCACCTACGAGCAGATGCGCCCCGGGTCCTTCTCGGTTCCCGACCGGCTCGCGGACATGGACGTCAACCACGTCCAGTCGGCCCTCTGCTTCCCCACGTTCCCCCGCTTCTGCGGCCAGACCTTCACCGAGGCCAAGGACCGTGAACTGGGACTCCTCGGCGTACGGGCCTACAACGACTGGATGGTGGAGGAGTGGTGCGGCCCCGACGCCGGCGGCCGCCTCATCCCCCTCACCCTGATCCCCCTCTGGGACGCCCGCCTCGCCGCCGCCGAGGTCCGCCGCAACGCGGCGCGCGGGGTGCGCGCGGTCGCCTTCTCCGAGATACCCCCGCACCTGGGCCTCCCCTCCGTCCACACGGACGAGTGGGACCCCTTCCTGGAGGCGTGCAACGAGACCGGCACGGTCATCGCCATGCACATCGGCTCCTCCTCCCGCATGCCGTCCACCTCGGCCGACGCCCCGCCCGCGGTCGGCTCCACCATCACCTTCGCCAACTGCTGCTTCTCGATGGTCGACTGGCTGATGAGCGGCAAGTTCGAGCGCTTCCCCAACCTGAAGATCATGTACGCGGAGGGCCAGATCGGCTGGATCCCGTACATCCTGGAACGCGCGAACGTGGTCTGGGAGGAGAACCGCGGCTGGGGCGGAGTCGCGGACAAGGTGCTGCGCCCGCCGTCGGAGCTCTTCGCCGAGCACGTCTTCGGCTGCTTCTTCGACGACGCCTTCGGCCTGAAGAACCTCGACTCGATCGGCGTCGCCAACGTCCTCTACGAGACGGACTACCCGCACTCCGACTCGACCTGGCCCAAGTCCCGCGAGGTCGGCGAGGCCCAGATGGGCCACCTGGCGCCGGACGTGGTGGACCGCATCGTGCGCGGCAACGCGATCGACCTGCTCGGACTCACGGCGGACGGCCTGTGGGCGGGCCCGGGGGCCTGAGCCGGCGCGCGTGAGCCGGCCATCGGCAGCGGTGGCGGTCGCCGTCCCGTACGCGTACACCGTGCTCGCACGCGTACGCCGTGCCCGTAGGGCGTGGCCCGCCCGGCCCCTCCGGCCGGTCACGCCCTACGGGCATCCGCGCCCGCCCGCGCGCCCGCCCGCGCCCGCGACACCAGCAGCGCCGTGGCCAGCCCCGCCACCGTCAGCACCGGCAGCAGCACCCGTACGTCCGCGAAGGCCACCAGCGCCGCACCCAGCGCCAGGGCCAGCGCATTCGGTACGAAGATCAGGGTGTTCGCCGTGGCCGCGGCGCGGCCCAGCACGTCGTCCGGGACCTCGCGCTGCACCGCCGTCAGCGCGGCGATCAGTACGCACGGCAGCCCGGCGCCGACGGCCGCGCTGCCCGCCAGGGCCACCGCGTCGTACGGCAGCGCGCGGGCCCCGGCGCCCAGGGCGAACAGCGCCACTCCGGCCGCCGCGAACACCGGCTCCGGCATCCTCCGCAGCAGCGGGCCCGCCACGAGCCCGCTCAGGACCGAACCCGCGCCCTGCACCGCGTACAGCACCCCCACGTAAGTGGGCGCGTGCCCCAGTACGTCCCCGGCGACCGCGTAGACCATCGCGCCGTTCAGTCCGGCCAGGAACATCACGGCGGCGCCGGCCGCCACCAGCGTGCGCACCACCGGCACCCGCCACAGCTGCACCCCGCCCGCCGCCATCCGCGCGAAGGTGCCCGCGTCGTCCCGGATCCGCTCGCGCGCCGGGGGTTCCTCGCGTACCCGCAGCAGGGCGAAGATCCCCGCAGCCAGGGCGAAGGTCACCGCGTCGAGCAGGGCCACCGAAGCCCCGCCGGACCGTGCGAACAGGGCCGCGCCCACCAGCGGCGCCAGGAGTTTCATGCCCTCGTCGGCCGTCAGCCGCAGCCCGTTGAAGTCCCCCAGGAGCCGCCCGCCCACGACCCGCGGAACCAGGGCCGCCTCCGCCGCCCCGTGCACGGTGCCGCACGTCCCGTACACGAGCAGTACCGCGAACAGCAGCCACACCCGGTCCGCCGAGTCGACCAGGAGCAGTACGGGCAGCAGGGCGGCCATCACGAGGCCGAGGGCGACCAGCAGCGGCCGCCGGGGCAGCCGGTCGGCGAGCGCCCCCAGGGCCGGCCCGGCCAGGACCGGCGCCCACATGGTGAACACGGTCAGTGCCGCGAGCGCGTCCGACCCGGTCAGTGACTTCACCCAGACCCCGGCCACCAGCCACATCGCGGTCGTCCCGAAGCCGGAGACCACCACCCCGGACAGGTAGAGCCGCGCGTCGCGGTCCCGCAGGACCTTCCCCATGCCTCGATCGATCACCCGCTCAGCCTGTGTTCTAAGGCGGGGGCCGGGGATCGGGCAGACGACCTATACGGCGCACCGGGACTCCCCGGAGGCTTCGCCGGGGCCTATCGGGCCTGTCGGGCCTGTCGGGCCTGTCGGGCCGGTCGGGCCTGTCGGGCCGGTCGGGCCTGTGGGGCCTGTGGGGCCTGTGGGGCCTGTCGGGCCGACAGTGCGTAGCATCGAGCGGTGCCCCGGCTCCAGTTGCTCCGCCTCGACCACGCCCCGGCCCTGCTCGCGTTCGAGCGGGAGAACCGCGCCTACTTCGCCGCGGCCGTCCCGGACCGGGGCGATCGCTACTTCGCCGACTTCGACGAGCGGCACACCGCGCTGTTGGCCGAGCAGGCCACCGGGCTGTGCTTCTTCCACGTCCTGGTGGGCGACGGCGGTGAGGTGGTGGGCCGGGTCAACCTGGTGGACGTGGCGGACGGTTCGGCCGAGCTCGGCTACCGGATCGCCGAGCGGGCCACGGGCCGGGGTCTGGCGACGGCCGCGGTCCGGGAAGTCTGTGGGCTGGCGCTCGCGCGGTACGGACTGACCTCGCTGCGGGCCGTCACCACGCTCGACAACGCCGGGTCGCGGGCGGTGCTCGCCCGCACGGGATTCGTGCCCACCGGCGAGGTCGATCCGGACGGCCGCCCGGGCATGGGTTTCGTGTGCGAGCTGCCGGTCGGACCCGTCTGACGAGGGGGCCTCGGGCCGTCCCCGTTCTTGCAACCAGCCCTGCCGCCGGGGCATGCTTCGCCAGGGCGAAGCGGAAGGATGATCATGCCGGTGGACAAGCGGACCGTCGTGACTGCGGTGCTGTGTGCGGTGGCGGCTCTGGGGGCATCCGCCGCGGTGGCCAAGTTGGCGCCGCCGCCCGAAGAGGTCCCGCAGGTACGGGCGAAGGCCGCGCCGGGAGCCTCGCCGAGCGGGTCGCCCTCGCCATCGCGATCGCAAGCGGCGAAGCCCCAGCTCTCCGCGCCGCCCGCCACCACCCTGCCGCCGGCCGTCACCCCGCCGCCCGGTGGGCCCGCCGCCTTCACCGGGGCCCTGTTCACCAACGGCCTGGACAGTGACCATTTCTGCACCGCCACCGTGGTGAGCAGCCCCGGCCGGAACCTGATCATCACGGCCGGCCACTGCCTGCTCGAAGGGGACCAGAGCGGCGGGAGCGCCGTCTTCGCCCCCGCCTACGCCAACGGGGTCGCCCCGTACGGCACATGGAAGATCCAGCAGGTCTACGAGGACGACCGCTGGGCCGAGGGCACGGACGACGACTACGACCTCGCCTTCGCCCGCCTCGCCCCGGACGACAAGGGCCGCACCATCGAGGACGTGACCGGCGGGGCCGTCCTCGACACGAGCGGCCGCGTGGGCGAGGAGGTCACCGTCACCGGTTACCCCGCCGACCGCAAGGTGCCCCGTACCTGCACGTCGGTCGCGGTCCGCGAGAGCGACACCCAGCAGCGCTTCGACTGCGCCGACTTCCCGGGCGGCACCAGCGGCAGCGCGTGGATCGCCCGCGACGGAAAGATCATCGGCATCCTCACGGGCGGGGAGACGGACGACGTGTCGACCAGCACGGTCCTCGGCGAGTACGCGGCCTCCCTCTACGCCAAGGCCACGGCGAAGACCCCGGCGGCATAGGCCGGCGTCCGCGTCGGCCTCAGGCCAGCAGTCCCAGGTGGACCGGCTCCGTCGGGGCGTTCGCCAGGAGGTCCGGCAGGCGCGGGGGCCACAGGGGTTCGCCCAGGGTGGCCAGGCGCTGCGGCGAGAGCCACTGCCAGTGGATGTCCGGGGACTCCAGGACCGGTTCGCGGTGCGGGCCCGTGGTGACGTAGATGTGTTCGTGCTGGCGGACCGGGATCCCCTGGTGCGTGAAGTCGTGCTCCCAGGTGCAGAGCAGCCGTTCGGGTTCCAGGTCGGTCCACCCGGTCTCCTCGCGCAGCTCGCGCCGTACGCAGTCCTCGGGGCTCTCGCCGGGATCGATGCCACCGCCGGGCGGCAGCCAGTGGATGCCCACCTCCACGTTGTCCTCCCGGAAGAGGAACACGGACCCGGCGGGGGACAGGATGACAACACGCGCTGCGTGACGTGGAGTTCGCATCATCGATTCAATGTACGCCGGTGATCGGTTCCGGGGGATGGGCTTGCACCTGGCCTTTTACCGCCGTTTGCCCGCCCGTCCCCCGGGTCCGTCCCCCGGGCCCGACCCCGGGCGCCTTCCCCGGCGCCGGACACCCCGCCGGATCCGGTCGCTACGCCGCCGCCAGCGCCAGCGTCGGCGACAGCCGGGCCGCGCGGACGGCCGGGTAGAGCCCGGCCAGGGTGCCGATCAGCAGGGTGGCGGCGAAGCCGCCGGTCACCGCCCAGAGGGGGACCACCCAGGGCAGGTCGCCGGCCCGGGCGTAGACCGCCGTGGCCGCGCCGCCCAGGGCGATGCCCGCCAGGCCGCCGAGGCCGGACAGCAGCAGGGACTCCGTCACGAACTGGATCCGGATCTGGCCCTTCGTGCCGCCCAGGGACCGCCGCAGGCCGATCTCGTGGCGCCGTTCCAGCACCGAGATGATCATGGTGTTGGCGACGCCGACCCCGCCCACCAGCAGTGCGATCCCGCCCAGCCCCAGCAGCAGCGTGCTGAACGCGCCCTCCGTGGCCGCTTTCGCCTGGAGCGCCGCCGACGGGTCGGTGACCTGCACCGCGCTCGGGGTCTGCGGGTTGGCCGTCCGGGGGATGAGCGCGCGGACCGCCGCCACCCGGTCGTCCGCCGACCGCTCGTACACCGCCGTCGGATGGCCGTCGAAGCCCAGCAGCTGCTCGGCCGCGTCCCACCCGATCAGCGCGGAGCGCTCGATCTCCGGCGCCAGCGGGACCGGTTCCAGGATGCCGGTCACCGTGAAGTACCGGCCGCCGATGAAGACCTGCTGCCCCGGTGCGGTGATGCCGAGCCGGCGCGCGGAGACGTTCCCGAGCACCACCGAGGGGTAGCGGCCGGTCGCGGCGTTGAGCCAGGAGCCGCTCGCCATCCGCGCGCGCAGGGTGCCCGGCAGGTCGTCTCCGGCCGCCTTGAGCACGATCCCGCCCGTCTCCCCTTTCGGGATGTTCTCCGACCTGCGTACGGACTCGGGGACGTCCCCCGTGGTGCCGACCGACTCGACCCCCGCGATCCGGGAGATCATGCCCGGGGCGTCCTTGGGCAGCTTGGTGTCCTGCCCGCTGAACATCCCCTGGCCCGGCTTCGCGACCAGCATGTTCGTACCGAGCCTGTCGAGCTCCCGCAGCAGCTTCGCCTGGCTGGAGGAGGAGATCCCGACCACCGCGATCATCGTCGCGATGCCGATGGCGATGCCCAGCGCGGACAGGAACACCCGCGTCGGCCGCGAGCGCAGGCCCGCCGATCCGACGTGCAGGACGTCCCGCGGGGACAGCCTCGGCGGGGTCAGCCGCCGGGCGCGCGCCCGCGTACGGGGTTTCGCGCGGCTCATGACGCCCCCTCCGCCCGGCCGCGTACGTCCGCGACGACCTCCCCGTCGCGGATCCGTACCTGCCGCGGCAGGCTCGCCGCGATCTCCTGGTCGTGGGTGATCACCGCGATGGTGGCGCCGTCCCGGTTCAGCTCGCGCAGCAGCTCCATCACCGACTCCCCGGACGCCGTGTCCAGGGCGCCCGTCGGCTCGTCGGCCAGCAGCAGGTCCGGCGCGCCCGCCACCGCCCGGGCGATCGCCACGCGCTGCTTCTGACCGCCGGACAGTTCGTGCGGCCGGTGGTCCATCCGGTCGCCGAGGCCCACCCGGTCCAGTGCCCGGGCCGCCAGGCGCAGCCGTTCGGCCCGCGGGAGACCGCTGTAGAGCAGCCCCTCGGCGACGTTCGCCCGGGCGCTGATGCCCGGCACCAGGTGGAAGGACTGAAAGACGAAGCCGACGTGCCGGGAGCGCAGGGCCGACAGCGCACGGTCCGAGAGGGCCGCGATGTCGTACCCGGCGATGCGTACGCCGCCCGCCGTCGGGCGGTCCAGGGTGCCGACGATGTGCAGCAGGGTCGACTTGCCGGAGCCCGACGGGCCGACGATGGCGAGGAGTTCCCCGGCGGTGACGGTCAGGTCGACCCCGCGCAGGGCCGCGACCCCGCCCGGGTACTCCTTGGCGACTCCGGTCAGTTCCACGACCGGGTCCGGATGCGCAGGCGGATGCGTCGTCGTGGCCGTCACAGCTTCGGGATCCCCACCTGCATGCCCTCCTTGAGGGCGTCGCCGGTCACCTCGACCCGGCCGTTGCCGAACATGCCCAGCCCGACCGGGACCTCGCGGGCCCGGCCGTCCTCGACGACCTGGACGCCGAAGCCGCCGCCCGCGAGCGCGAGCAGCGCGTTGACCGGTACGGAGAGCACGCCCTTGCGGGTCTCGCCGGTCAGGCCGACGGTCACCGGGGACTGGTCCGGGGCGCTCACCGTGCCGGGCTGGTCGAAGGCGACGACCACCTCGATCCGGGCCTTGTCGTCGCCGCCGCCCGCTCCGCCGCCGCCCTGCCCGCCGCCGCCCGCTCCGCCGTTCCCGTCGTCGGGCCGGGCGGCCCCGCCCACCGAGTCGATCTTCCCGGTGGCGCTGGTACCGCCCGGCAGCCGTACGGTCACCGGGTCGCCCGCCTTCGCCGCGCCCGCCTTCACCGCGTCCAGCCGGAAGCGGACGATCCGCTCGGTGCCCGTCACCGTCAGCACCGGCTTGCCCGGCGCCAGCTCGTCACCGACCGCCGCGTCGCCTCCGCGCACCCGCTGCGGCCCCGAGGCGAAGGCGATGTCCTCCTTGGCGACCTCGCCCGTCTCCGCCGCCTTGTGCGCCTTCTGCCACCGCTTGACCGCCGTGGCCGTGCCCGCGGTGAAGGCGCCGTCCTGCGGGTCGAGCCCGGTCCCGTACCCGAGCGCCTGGAGGTTCCGCTTGAGCTGCTTGACGTCCTCGCCCTTGTCGCCGGCCTTCAGCGGCCGGTACATCGGCGTGGACCCGTACATGAGCCGCACCGCCTTGCCGTTGACCTCGTACAGCTTCCCGTCCCGCTCCACCGCCGAGCCCTCGCCGGCGGTCCACGTCAGCACGCCGGGCCCGGCCGCGTTCAGCTTGCGCTCCCGCGCGTAGCCGAGGGTGCCCTCCACCTGGAGGCCCGAGCTGAGGTCGCCGCGCACGACCGGTGCCGTGGCCGGCGGCAGTCCGCCGACCGTGCTGCGCTCCTGCCCGCCCGCGTCCCGCTGCGGCTGCGTCATGACCGCCCAGCCGCCGCCCGAGACGGCCAGTACGGTGGCCAGCGAGCCCAGCAGCCACGTGGCCCGCTTCCTCATCGGGCCGTTTCGCACTTCTTCACGGCCTCCTCGAAGGCCTTCTCCTGCCCCTTGGGTATCTCGGTGGCGCTCTTCATGCCGCCGTTGTACTCAGGGTCCTTCAGGGCGACGCCGTTCTCGCGCATGCACCGGATCCACTCCAGCTCCTTGTCCTTCTCCTCCTGCGTGGGCTCCTTGCCGGCGCCGGTGCCCGTGCTCATCCCGCACTTCTTCATGGCCTCCTGCATCTTCTGCGGGTCGGCGTCCCCGCCGATCGTCATCCCGCGCGGGTCCTGGCCCGGCTCGGGGTCGGGCACGTCGATGCCGTTCTCGCGCAGGCACTGGCGCATCTTGACGGCGTTGTCGGCCACCGTGCCGTCCCCGCCCCCGCCACCGCCGGAGGAGTCCTCCCTCCCCGCCGACGCGTCGTTCGCGCAGGCGGTGGCGAACAGGGTCAGCCCGGTGACGACCGCGGCCGTGGTCATGATCAGGGATCGCTTCATGGGCCCGAGCCTGCGGTGAAAGGGCCTTTCGCTTCCCTCTCGCACTCTGCTTACGACGGCGAAATACCGATCTCCGGTAAAGAGGACGCCATGCGCGTACTGGTGGTGGAGGACGAGGAATTCCTCCGGGAGATGATCGCCGAGGGGCTGCGCCGCGACGCGCTCGCCGTCGACGAGGCGGGCGACGGGCTGGAGGCCCTGCGGCGCCTGCGCCTCGGCGAGTACGACGTCCTCGTCCTGGACCGCGACCTGCCCGGCCTGCACGGCGACGAGGTCTGCCGGCAGGTCGTGCGCGAGCGGCTGCTGACCCGCGTCCTGATGCTGACCGCCTCCGGGACCGTACGGGACCGCGTGGAGGGCCTCGGCCTCGGCGCCGACGACTACCTCACCAAGCCCTTCGCCTACGACGAGCTCCTCGCCCGGGTCCTGGCGCTGGGCCGGCGCGCCCGCCCCGCGCTGCCGCCCGTACTGGAGCGCGCCGGGGTCGCCGTCGACACGGCCCGGCGCGGCGCCACCCGCGACGGGCACCGGCTCGCCCTGTCCCGCAAGGAGTTCGCGGTGCTGGAGGCGCTGCTGCGGGCCGAGGGCGCCGTCGTCAGCAACGACGACCTGATCGAGCAGGTGTGGGAGCAGGACACCAGCTACTCCACCAACGCCGTCCGCGTCACCCTCAGCAAGCTCCGCGCCAAGCTGGGCGAGCCGCCGCTGATCGAGACCGTGCCGGGCGCGGGCTACCGGATCGCGGCCCGGTGAGCGGGCGCCCGTCGACGGGGCTGCTGCGCACCGAGCGGGGCCGCCTCACCGCCCTGTACGGATCCCTGCTGCTCCTGGCGGGCGGCGGCCTGGTGGCGCTGGTCTACCTCCTCGTCGGCCAGGGCCTCTACGCGAGCGTCAGCGGGGCCGTCCGCACGGTCTCCCCGGCGTACGCCGTCCCCTCACCGGGGGCCGTCCCCGGCGAGAGGATCACCCCGGCGTGCCCCTGCGAACCGGCGCGGAAACTGCCCCCGGGCCAGACCCCCACGATCGAACAGCTGGAGCGCTACGCGTACACCCAGAACCTCTCCGACGCCGTCACCGACGCCACCCGGCACCGGCTGCTCATGTACTCCCTCCTGGCGCTGGCGGTCTTCGCCGTGCTGTCGATCTGGCTCGCCTGGTGGATGGCCGGCCGGGTGCTGCGGCCCGTCGGCGTGATCACCGAGACCGCGCGCCGTCTGTCCGGGGAGAACCTGGACGAGCGGATCTCCCTCGACGCGCCGCCCGGTGAGCTCAAGCAGCTGGCCGACACCTTCGACGCGATGCTGGGGAGGATGGAGCAGCTGGTCTCGGCGCAGCGGCGGTTCGCGGCGAACGCGGCGCACGAGCTGCGCACCCCGCTCGCGGTGCAGCGGGCGGCGGCCGAGATCGGTCTGGCGGGGGACCCGTCGCCGGAGAAGGTGGCCCGGATCCGCGCCAAGCTGATCGGTGTCGCCGACTCCAGCGAGCACCTCATCGAGTCCCTGCTGCTGCTCGCCGTCTCGGAGCAGGGACTGGAGTCCACCGCTCCGGTGGATCTGGCGGCGCTCGCGGCGGCCGAGCTGGCGGCGTGTCCGCAGCAGGGGCTGACCGTCGTACGGACCCTCGCGCCGCTGACCGTGCCGGGCGACCGGACCCTGCTGGGGCATCTGCTGCGGAACCTGCTGGCCAACGCGGTACGCCACAACCGCGCCGACGGCCGGATCACCGTGTCCACCTCGGCCGAGGGGGAACTGACGGTGTCGAACACCGGCCCCGTGATCGATCCGGCGGACGTGCCGGGGCTGCTGGAGCCCTTCCGCAGGCGCGGCGAACGGCTGCACACCGCGGGTGAGGGGGCCGGGTTGGGGCTGTCGATCGTGGCGTCGATCGCGCGGGCGCACGGGGCGGAGCTGGTGGCGCGGGCCAATCCGGACCCGGAGGGCGGCCTGACGGTCCGCGTCCGCTTCCCGGACATCAGCCGGGCGCGCGCGTCGCAGCCACCCGGGCTGCGGGGGCCCGCTGATGTACGGTCGGAGGAATGAGCAAGCACGTCCGAGCCCGCTCCCGTCCGTCCGGCAAGCCCCGCGCGGTCCGCAGGTCCCCCCGGGTGGCTCTCGCCGCCGTGCTCGGCCTGGCGACCTTCACAGCCGGCTGGGTGTATGCGGCCCAGGACCCGGACCAGGCCCCCAATCCGCGGCCGCAGGCCCGCGCGGACGCCCGCCCGCAGGCCGAGGACCGGGCCGCGCGTGACGCCCGGCGGGCCGCGCAGCGGGCCGCCGAGCAGGCTGCCAGGCAAGCCGCCCAGGGCCTGACCGGTGTCAGTGAGCAGACCCGGGCCCGGATCCCCGCCGAGTCCCGTCAGCTCATCCTGGTCACCGGCAAGGCGCTCGACTCCTCGGAGTCCACCGCCGCCTTCTACACGCGCCCCGCGGCCGGCGCCGACTGGGTCCGGGCCGAGACCTGGCCGGCCCGCAACGGGGCCAACGGCTGGTCCACCGAGCGGGTGTACGGGGACCTGACCTCGCCGATGGGTGTCTTCGCGCTCACCGACGCGGGCGGACTGCTGCCGAAGCCGCCGGGGACCCGGCTCCCGTACGACGAGGACAACGGCTTCGTCCCTTCGGGCCTCGGGGTGAACGGGGAGTCCCTGGCGGGCTCCTTCGACTACGTCGTCGCCATCGACTTCAACCGCAGGCCGGGCCGGTCCCCGCTGGACCCGGTCATGCCGGACGGCGAGGACAAGGGCGGCAACATCTGGCTGCACGTGGACCACGACGGCCCCTCGCAGGGCTGTGTGGGCATCCCGAAGGCGGCCATGAAGAAGGTCCTGGAGACCCTCGATCCGGCCGCGAAGCCGGTCATCGTGATGGGGCCGGAAGGCTTCTGAGGCGGGTGAGGCGGGGCCGCAGCAGCAGCCCGATGTAGGCCAGGTCGAAGACGCTGCACAGGATGCCGAGGCCGAGGATGAACGGCGCGTCCTCCACCACCCCGAACAGCAGGGTCGGGGCGAGCGTCCCCAGCCATTTGGCGACGGCGATCGTCAGGGACTGGCCGAGCGGCCCCTGCCGGGACACGTAGAAGGCGATGAACAGGCCCGACATCAGCAGGTTCTGCAGGAAAGCCGAGTACCGGGTCGCGTCGTGCACCCCGAAGTGCGCCAGGAACAGCCACTGCACGGCGAATCCGGTACCGAAGACGAGTACCGACCAGCCGGCGAAGAGCGGCCGGGTCACGAACTCCGGCAGCTCGGCCCGCCCGAAGCGCAGGTAGGTGTAGACGATCACCACGTCGGCCACCGCCCACACCACGTTGACCACGCCCTGCGGGGAGATCCCGACCGAGATGTCGCGGACCGCGTAGGTGGTCTCCCAGGCGAAGTTGAGCGCGAGGGCGGCGACGGGCATCGCGTACGTCCGGTCCCGCAGCCCGACGCGGATCGCCTCCACGTACACGACCGTCCAGGCGATCCCGCTGACCAGTGTGAGTATCAGATCCACGCGCGAACCCTAGCGAGGGGACCGGGGAAACGGAACGGGGCGCGGGAACGCCCCGTTCGGTCCGGGGTGTGCCGCACCCCTTGTCTGACGATCCGTCAGCTACGACGATGGCCCCGCACCGATATGACGAATCGGCAGACGAAGGCGAGGCGGGCCCGCCATGGCGCGCGTATTTCCGCAAGGTCGGCTGGTCTACGGGATGCAGCTCCCGGTCCAGTCGCAGAGCACCATCTACGCCGAACCCTGGGAGGCGTCGGCCACCGCCGCCGATCTCGCCGGGATCGCGCGGGCCGCCGACCGGGCCGGCTTCGGGTACGTGGCCACCTGTGACCACGTGGCGATCCCGCGACGGCTCGCGGGTCCCATGAGCACCGTCTGGTACGACCCGGTGGCCACCCTGTCCTTCCTCGCCGGGATCACCGAGCGCGTGCGGCTCCTGAGCCACGTGGCGATCCTGGGCCTGCGCCACCCGCTGATCAGCGCCAAGCAGTACGCCACCCTCGACCACCTCTCCGGCGGCCGGCTGATCCTCGGGGTGGGCGCCGGGCACGTGCAGGAGGAGTTCGAGGTCCTCGGCGTGGACTTCGCGCGCCGCGGGGCCGTCCTCGACGAGACCCTGGACGCGCTGCGGGCGGCGCTCGGACCCGAGGAGTACCCGGAATTCGAGGGCGAGCTGTTCTCCTTCAAGGACCTCGGCCAGCTGCCGCGGCCCGCGCAGGAGCGGATCCCCGTCTGGGTCGGCGGCTCCTCGGCCGCCGCCGTGCGCCGCGCCGCGGTCCGCGGGGACGGCTGGCTCCCGCAGGGCGACCCGCGCGACAGGCTCCCGGCGCAGATCGCCCGTATCGCGCGGCTGCGCGCCGAGGCCGGCGTCGACGGGCCCTTCGAGTTCGGTGCGATCACCGAGGCGCTGTACGTCGGCGAGCCCGGCTGGGACACCGGCCGCCGCACCCTCACCGGCAAGGCGGAGGCGCTCGCCGAGTCGCTGCGGGAGTACGGGGCGCTCGGCGTGGACCAGATCCAGGTGCGCTTCCGCAGCCGCGACCGCGCCGAACTCGTCGATCAGATCACCGCTTTCGGGGCCGAGGTGGCCCCCCTCCTCAACGACTGAACGACGAAGCGACCGAACGACGAAGCGACCGAGCGACAAGGGGCTGACGGACATGGGCAAGCTGGACGGGCGTGTCGTGATCATCACCGGTGCGGCACGCGGCCAGGGCGAGCAGGAGGCCCGGCTCTTCGCCGCCGAGGGGGCGAGGGTGCTCCTCGGTGACGTGCTGGACGAGCAGGGCGCGGCGGTGGCCAAGGACATCGGCGAGGATCGGGCCCGGTACGTACGGATGGACGTGAGCCGGGAGGAGGACTGGGCGGCCGCGGTCGCCGCAGCGAAGGAGGCCTTCGGTCCGGTCGACGGCCTGGTCAACAACGCGGGCATCCTGCGCTTCAACGAGCTGACCGCGACCCCGCTGGAGGAGTTCCAGCAGGTGGTCCAGGTCAACCAGGTGGGCGCCTTCCTCGGCATCAAGACGGTGGCCCCCGAGATCGAGGCGGCCGGAGGCGGCACCATCGTCAACACCTCCTCGTATACGGGCCTGACGGGCATGGCGTACGTCGGCACGTACGCCGCCACCAAGGCGGCGATCCTCGGCCTCACCCGGGTGGCCGCGCTGGAGCTGGCGGGCAAGGGCATCCGGGTCAACGCGATGTGCCCGGGCGCCGTGGACACCCCGATGGCCAACCCGGGTCTGCTGGACCCGGCGAACATGACCGACGAGGCCAGGGACGCGATGGCGGAGCTCTACAAGCGGGTGGTCCCGATGGGGCGGGTGGGGCAGCCGGAGGAGATCGCGAAGCTGGCGCTCTTCCTGACGGGCGAGGACTCCTCCTACATCACGGGCCAGCCGTTCGTGATCGACGGCGGCTGGATGGCGGGCGTCAGCATTCTCTGATGGGGCGTCAGGTATTGACGCTCGCACCCCCGCAGTGGAACAGTCGGGACATCGAATCTGACGGAACGTCAGAAACCAAAGGACGGTGAACCCCCTTGGAATTCGGGCTCTTTGTGCAGGGATACGTGCCTGAGGCGCGGTCCAAGGTCGACCCCGAGGCAGAGCACAAGGCGCTGATCGAGGAGACCGAGTACGTCATACAGGCGGACAAGTCCGGCTTCAAGTACGCCTGGGCCTCCGAGCACCACTTCCTGGAGGAGTACTCGCACCTGTCGGCGAACGAGGTGTTCCTCGGGTACCTCGCCCACGCCACCGAGCGCATCCACCTCGGCTCCGGCATCTTCAACCCGCTCGCCCCGGTGAACCACCCGGTCAAGGTGGCGGAGAAGGTCGCCATGCTCGACCACCTCTCCAAGGGCCGCTTCGAGTTCGGCACCGGCCGCGGCGCCGGCAGCCACGAGATCCTCGGCTTCCTGCCGGGCATCGAGGACATGAACGGCACCAAGGAGATCTGGGAGGAGACCATCGCGGAGTTCCCCAAGATGTTCCTCCAGGAGGAGTACGAGGGGTTCCAGGGCAAGCACTGGTCGCTGCCGCCGCGGAAGATCTTCCCCAAGCCGTACGGGAAGGCCCACCCCGCCATGTGGTACGCGGCCGGGTCCCCGTCCTCGTACGCGATGGCGGCCAAGAAGGGCCTCGGCGTGCTGGGCTTCAGCGTGCAGAAGGTCTCCGACATGGAGTGGGTCCTCGACCAGTACAAGACGGCCGTCCGGGAGGCGAAGGCCATCGGCGCCTTCGTCAACGACAACGTCATGGTCACCTCGACCGCGATCTGCGCCGAGACCCATGACAAGGCCGTCGAGATCGCCGTCAACGCCCACATGAACCGCTTCCAGTCGCTGGTCTTCCGCTACCACGACACCTTCCCGCGGCCCGAGGCGATCCCGCAGTGGCCCGAGACCCTGCCGGAGTACAACGCGGAGATCATCGAACTGCTGATCGCCGAGGAACTGCTGATCTGCGGCGACCCGTCGGAGGTCCGGGCCCAGTGCAAGCGCTGGGAGCAGGCCGGCGCCGACCAGCTCTCCTTCGGTCTGCCGACCGGTGTCTCGCCCGAGGACACGATGACGACGATCAAGCTGATCGGCGAACACGTGATCCCCCACATCGACACGGACCCGGTCCACCGCACGACCCGCTTCCGTCAGTCCGCGTAGCCCCCCAGTACGGGGACGGCGTCTTCCCGGACCGCCGCCCCGAACCCAGCCCCGGCCGGGCGGCCACCGGCCGGGGCCACAACCAGCCTCGCCGGCGGTTCGCACGCCGGCGAGGCTCAAGTGCGAAGGGACGTCATGCTCGACCACCTGATCAAGGGCGCGACCGTCGTGGACGGCACCGGCGCCCCCGCCCGCGTCGCCGACCTCGGTATCCGCGACGGCCGCATCGCCGTCATCGGCGAGCCCGGCACCGTCACCGAAGAGGCCCGCACCACCGAGGACGCCACGGGGCTGGTCCTCACCCCCGGCTTCATCGACCCGCACACGCACTACGACGCCCAGCTCTTCTGGGACCCGTACGCCACGCCGTCCATGAACCACGGCGTGACCACCGTCGCCGGCGGCAACTGCGGCTTCACCCTGGCGCCCCTGAACCCGGCCCGCCCCGAGGACGCCGACTACACCCGCCGCATGATGAGCAAGGTCGAGGGCATGGCCCTCAAGGCCCTGGAGGAGGGCGTCGACTGGACCTGGTCCACCTTCGGCGAGTACCTCGACGCCCTGGAGGGACGGATCGCCGTCAACGCCGGGTTCATGGTCGGGCACTGCGCACTGCGCCGCCACGTGATGGGCGAGGACGCCGTCGGCGGCCAGCCCACCCCCGAGCAGCTCCAGGCCATGCTCGACCTCTTCCACGACGCCATGAACGCCGGCGCCTGGGGCCTGTCCACCACCCAGTCCTCCACCCACTCCGACGGGTCCGGCGCCCCCGTCGCCTCCCGGCACGCCAAGCCCGCCGAGCTGCTCGCGCTGTCGAAGGCGGTCGCCGAACACGAGGGCACCCAGCTGGAGGCCATCGTCGCCGGCTGCCTCGACCAGTTCTCGGACGACGAGATCGACCTCTTCGTGGAGATGAGCGCCGCCGCCGGACGGCCCCTCAACTGGAACGTCCTCACCATCGACGCCTCCGTCCCCGAGCGCGTCCCGCGCCAGCTGATCCCCAGCGAGCGCGCCCGCAAGGCGGGCGGCCGGATCGTCGCGCTGACGATGCCCATCCTGACCCCGATGAACATGTCGCTGGGGACCTTCTGCGCGCTCAACCTCATCCCCGGCTGGGGCGAGATCCTCGGCCTGCCCGTCCCCGAGCGGATCGAGAAGCTCCGCGACGCCGACGTACGCGCCGAGATGCTGCGCCGCGCCGACAGCAAGGAGGCCGGCGTCTTCCGGCGCCTCGCCAACTTCGGCCGGTACGTCATAGGGGACACGTACAGCAAGGAGAACGAGGGGCTCTCCGGGCGGGTCGTGAACGACATCGCCGCCGAACGCGGCCAGGACGCGTTCCAGTGCCTCGTGGAGATCTGCGCCCACGACGACCTGCGCACGGTGCTCTGGCCGATGCCCACCGACAACGACCCGGCGAGCTGGGCCCTGCGCCAGGAGACCTGGCAGCACGAGGACGTCATGCTCGGCGGCTCCGACGCCGGCGCGCACCTGGACCGGATGTGCGGAGCCCCGTACACGACCCGCTTCCTCGGGGACTGCCTGCGCGGCCGCAAGCTGGTGCCGCTGGAGCAGGCGGTACGGATGCTCACCGACGACCCCGCCCGGCTGTTCGGGCTGCGCGAGCGCGGCCGCCTCGTCGAGGGCTTCCACGCGGACCTGGTCCTCTTCGACCCGCAGCGGATCGAGGCCGGTCCCGCCACCCTGGTCCACGACCTGCCCGGGGACAGCCCGCGGCTGGACGCGCGGGCCATCGGCATCGTCTCCGTACGCGTCAACGGCGTGGAGACCATCCGCGACGACGAGGTGACGGGGGCGGTTCCGGGCACCGTGCTCCGGTCCGGCCGGGACACGAGGACGGTGAGCACCCGATGACCGGCGCAACGCAGCGGCTCTACATCGGCGGCGAGTGGGTGGAGCCCGCGGGCGGTCACTACGAGGTGATCAACCCGGCGGACGAGTCGGTGGTCGGGCTCGCGCCCGAGGCCTCGCGCGGGCAGGTCGAGGAGGCGGCGCGCGCCGCGGCCGAGGCCTTCGAGAGCTGGTCGCGGACGACGCCCGAGGCCCGCGCGGCGATCCTGGACCGGGCCGCGGACATCATGCAGCGCGAGTTCGATCCGTGGACGGCGCTGGCCCGGGCCGAGACGGGCGCGCCGACCGGCATCGCGCGCGGCATGCAGGTGGGCGTCGGCGTCGCCCGCTTCCGCCGGTACGCCGAGGGGGCCCTGGAGCCGGTCGAGAAGGGCCTGCCGCCACAGGTCACGGAAGCCGGACCGATGGGGCGGGCGAGCATCCTGGGCGCGCTGGAGGTACGCCAGCCGGTCGGCGTGGTCACCTGCATCACCTCCTACAACAACCCGTGGGCGAACCCGGCGGGCAAGGTGGCCCCGGCCCTGGCCATGGGCAACACGGTGGTGGTCAAACCGGCGCCGCAGGACCCGCTGTCGGTGTTCAGGATGGCGGACGCCCTGCACGAGGCCGGGGTGCCCGCGGGCGTGGTGAACGTCGTGGGCGGGCAGTCGGTGGAGGTCGGCGAGGCGGCCGTGGACTCCCCGCACGTGGACATGGTGTCCTTCACCGGCTCCACGGCGGTCGGGCAGCGCATCGCGGAGGTCTGCGGCCGCACGATGAAGCGGCAGCTGATGGAACTGGGCGGCAAGGGCGCGGCGATCGTCTTCGAGGACGCGGACCTCGACGCGGCGGTGATGGGGATCGGGACGACCTTCTCCTTCTACTCCGGGCAGATCTGCACGGCCCCGACCCGGGTGATCGTCCACCGGTCGGTCCACGACCGGCTGATCGAGAAGCTCACCGGCTACCTGGCCTTCATGCAGGTCGGCGATCCGGCGGCGGCCGGGACGGTCGTCGGCCCGGTCATCTCGGCGGCGCACCGCGACCGCGTGGAGTCGTACATCGAGCTGGGGAGGAAGGAAGGGGCGCGGATCGCCCACGGCGGCGAGCGCCCCGTGGTCGGCGACGGCCGCGGCTTCTACGTGGCTCCCACCCTGCTCGTCGACTGCACGAACGACATGCGGGTGGTCCGGGAGGAGATCTTCGGCCCGGTGGTCGTGGTGGTCCCCTTCGACGGCGGCGAGGACGAGGCGATCCGGCTCGCCAACGACAGCGACTTCGGGCTGCTGAGCTACGTGTGGTCGGGGGATTCGGCGCGCGCGTTCCGCGTGGCGCGGCGGCTGCGCTCGGGCGGCGTCGGGGTGAACACCATCGGCCGCAACATGGAGGCGCCGTTCGGCGGCTTCAAGCGCAGCGGGGTGGGGCGCGACGTGGGCTCGTACGCGCTGCACGCCTACAGCGAGACGCAGTCGATCGTCTGGACCGGCTGAGGGCATGGCCGCGGCCGGCCGGGGGCGGGTGCCCCCGGCCGGACCGTGTCATGTCCGGGGTGCGCGCCCGGTGCGCGGGGGCTCTCGGTAGCCGAGGGCCGCGGCCAGTTCCCCGTCGCCGCCGCGGAACGAGGCGAAGCCCTTCGGGTCGTCCGTCTCCAGCCGGCGCAGGGCGGCGGCCGCCCGGTCGCGGGGCGGGCCGTCGTCGTCGGGCAGCCGCCACTCGAAGTACAGCGATCCGCCGGTGCCCGGAGGCGGCGCGGACGGCGTGTACGCGAGATGGACCACCGTGGTGTCCGGGTCCCGCCAGTCGGTGCCGATCCAACGCGGCGCGAGTTCCCACCGGCCCGTCAGTCCGGGGCGGTCGCGCAGGCCGGCCGCGATCAGCCGGGCGGTGCTGCGGGCCGGCCAGCACCAGGACAGGTCCCGCTCGGCGCGCTCGACCTCGGCGTCGTACGCGGCCGCGTCGAAGCGGTACGGGGGCGGCTGCGGGCCGACCGCACCGCGCCAGCCGTCCCACACCACCTCGCCGCCGTCCCGGCGGATCGTCACGTACAGCGCGCCGCAGCACAGCTCGGTGCAGTCCGCCTGGGCGAGCTGCACCTCCCGCGGCTCCGGTCCGGCGCGCAGCGCGCCGCTGTCGAGCAGGTACTCGGGCGGGAGCCCCGGCCCCTTCCCGAAGAGCGCGGGGACGAGCGGGACCCCGTCGGCCAGGATCCGCGTCTCGACGGCGGAGGAGTCCGCGGACGCGTGGACGACGGCCACCTCCCACCGCGGGCGGTCACCGGCCTCGGTCCGTGCGAAGGGGAGGTGCCGGTTGCGCGGGAACCATCCCGCCCGCCGGTCGCCGGGTACGGGGCCCGGCGCGGCCCCGGCGAACAGCCGGTCCAGGGCGTCGAGCAGGGCCCGGCGCCGTCCGGGCCGCCAGTTCAGCAGGACGGCCGGGCCGCTGTGCAGGTCGAGGGCGACCGACAGCAGCAGCGACCGGTGCTCCGGGGCCGGGGGCAGCCGGTCGGCGTGCCGGACCAGGGCCTCGTACACGGCCCGGGCGGGCAGGTAGTCGAGGATCTCGGGGCGGCTGCTGCGCGGGTCGGCCATCCGGTGCAGCAGCCGGCCGGTCAGCGCGAGCAGTTCGGCGTCCCGAGGCCTGGCCCGGAGCAGCCCGAGCAGGTCGGCGGCCTCGGCGATGCGCCGGGCGAGCCACATGGCCCGGTCCTCGTCCGGCAGGGACAGCAGGGCGGACCGGGTGGCCTCCGCGTCGCCGGTGGCGATCGCCTCGGTCAGCGGTGTCAGCTCCCCGGCCCGGTCGCGGCCGCGGATGACCAGCAGGGCGGCCGCCTGACGGTCGAGCGGGTCGAGTGCGGCGCTCGCCGCGGATCCGAGGCCGGAGAGTGTGCCGAGGGCCTTGAGGCAGGGCACGTCCTCGGGCTCGCCGAGGCGGATCAGCAGGGCGATGCCGATGCTGACGGCCGCCACGGTGGTGCCGGTGCGGGTCAGTTGCCGGGCGGTGCGCCGGGCGGCTTCCTCGTCGCTCAGGGGCAGTCGCGCGGTGTGCGCGCGCAGGGTGCGGTGGGGCATCACCAGCCGGCGGGCCCGCTGGTGGAGGACCTCGGCGGCTCTCACGGGGTCGGGGTCGCAGAGGGGATCGGTGAGCGCGGCGGTGACTTCGAACCGCGCCTCTTCCCAGGTCAGGCCCTTGCGGGAGGGCTCCGGCGGGGATCCGTCGGGCAGGGGACGGCCGTTGCGCGGGACACGCCCGTCCGGCTCGCCGCCGCGGAGGGAGAGGGCGTGGTCGTAGAGGGAGATCGTCCTGGGGGCGAGCGGCTCGCGCTCGTCGCGGACGCTCATCGGGCGGAGTGGGACTCGATTCCGTAGGTCATGAGGTGCAGCATGCCGCAGTGATCATCCGGCGTCCACGGAAAAAGCGGCCTCGCCGCGGACCCGGCCGTTGATCTGGAGCTGCACCAGGTGCTCGCCCGAGTGGTAGCGGCGGGTGGTGATCGGCTTGAACGAGTGCCGCTTGGTGCCGCCGAGGGTCTCGCCGGCGGCCAGCGGGCGGGTGACGAGCTTGAAGACCTTCGGGGTGCGGGTGCCGTTCGCCTTGGTGTGGTGCACGACGTAGTCGATGACCAGCTCGGCCGGGAGCTCGCCGGTGTTGGTGACCGCCCAGTCGAAGACGAGGTACTCGCCGACGGCGACGCGCGGGGTGGTCACCACCGGCCCGTGCACGGTGACCGGTACGTCCGGGGCGTGCCCGAGCAGCGTCAGCGCCTCGGGCCGGCCGGCCTTGATCAGCGTGCGCAGCCCGTGGCGTACGACGCGGTCGGTCGTGGCCCCGGGCTCGGCCAGCCAGCGGGCCGCGGTCTCGACCGCGAGGGCGGGGTGGTCGCGGGCGATGTCGTTGAGGTGGTTGGAGACGGAGCGGCGGACGTACTCGGACCCGTCGCGGTAGAGGGCGTCCAGCACCGGCAGGGCCGGCCGCGGGTCGGCGACGAAGGCGGGCAGCTGCGGGGCCCACGGCAGCCGGGGCCGGGTGCCCTCGCTGGCGAGGCGGCGTACGTGCGGGTCCGGGTCGTCCGTCCACTTCTGTACGACGGCCAGGGCGCGGGCCGGGTCGGCGCGCAGGAAGGGCCGTACGGCGGACTCGGCGGTCAGCCGGGAGGTGAGGTCGTGCAGCAGGTCCAGCCCGGGCTCGAACGCCTCCAGCCCGCGGACGGCGACGGCCTCGTTGACGGGGAAGGTCATCCAGCCCTCGAAGCCGGGCCGGGCGAGGGCGGTGCGTACGACGGCCTCGAAGGCGGGCCAGTCGTCGGGCAGGTCGTCGAGCACGGCGTCGCGGACGGCGGCGACGCGGCCGCTGAAGGCCAGCCCGTCGAGGGCGCCGGCGCAAGCGAGCAGGGCCGGCGAGGACCGGCGGCCGGCGGCGCTCGCGAGCAGCCGGGCGAGTGAGGTGACGGTGTCCGCGCTGAGGAGCTCATCGGCCGTGGGCATGGGGCCAGTCTCGCGGATGACGTCCCGGTCCGGGGGCCGGTCAGGCGGCCGGTCCGGGACGAGCAGTCCTGCCTGTTACCGCTGGTCACCGCAAAGTCACGACGGAAACTTTGAATATTCGCAAAACGGACATGGCTGCGGTTTCCGTATGCCGAAAGAGTCTTGGCCGAGCCTTCCGAAGCGCGGGCGCATGGCAAAGTGAACCTTGTATTAAGTGCTCATGAACCGGGTCGCTGTCTGGATTCGAAGGCTTTCGAAGGCTCCGAGTTCCGGACGCCGATCATCCATATGTGGAAAACGCACCATCTAACGTCCTGACTCATGACTCAGCTGGACGTTCGGCCTCGGGCCGGAGACACGGTAAGCGGCGTCGTCGAGGGCGACGTCCGCGGCAAGGGCCTCGGCAAGGGGTCCGTCGGACTGGTCGGAAGCGCCGTCATCGGCATCTCCACCGTCGCCCCGGTCTACTGCCTGACCTCGACCCTCGGCTCCACCGCCGGTGAGGTCGGCATGCAGATGCCCGCGATCTTCCTCGCCGGTTTCCTCCCGATGCTCCTGGTCGCCTTCGCCTACCGCGAGCTCAACAAGGCCATGCCGGACTGCGGCACCTCCTTCACCTGGACCGTGAAGGCCTTCGGCCCGCGGATCGGCTGGATGTGCGGCTGGGGCCTGGTGATCGCCACGATCATCGTGCTCTCCAACCTCGCGGGCGTCGCCACCTCGTACTTCTGGCTGCTGGCCGGCGAGATCACGAACAACGCGTCGATCGCGGCCCTGGACGACGACAAGCTCGTCCACATCGTCACCTGCCTCACCCTGATCGCCGTCGCCACCGCCATCAGCTACCGCGGTATGACCGCCACCAAGGGCGTCCAGTACGCCCTGGTCGGACTCCAGCTCGTCGTGCTTGCGATCTTCGTCGCCATGGCCTTCCAGAAGGCCTCCGCCGGCACCTTCGACACCGGCCTGGACTTCTCCTGGTCCTGGATGAACCCCTTCGCGGTCGAGTCCATGGCGGCCTTCACCGCCGGACTCTCGCTCTCGATCTTCATGTACTGGGGCTGGGACGCGTGCCTGGCCACCAACGAGGAGACCACCGGCTCCACGAAGACCCCCGGCCGTGCCTCGCTCATCGCGATGATCGTCCTGGTCGGCTCCTACCTGGCCACCGGCGTCGCCGCCCAGATGGCCGTCGGCTCCGGCGGCGAGGGCCTCGGCCTCGCCAACGAGGAGACCTCCGGGAACGTCTTCGCCGCACTCGCCGGCCCCGTCATGGGCCCGGTCCTCGGCATCCTGCTCTTCGTGGCCGTCCTGGCCTCCGCCGCGGCCTCCCTGCAGACCACCTTCATCCCGGTGGCCCGCACGGTCCTCGCCATGTCGACGTACGAGGCCCTGCCGCCCTCCTACGCCAAGGTCCACCCGCGCTTCAAGACCCCGGGCCGCGCCACCGTCATGGCGGGCGTCGCGACCGGCGTCTTCTACACGGTGATGACCCTGGTCAGCGAGAACGTCCTCACCGACACGATCTTCGCGCTCGGCCTGATGATCTGCTTCTACTACTCGCTGACGGCCTTCGCCTGCGTCTGGTACTTCCGCGGCGAGCTGCGCCGCTCCGCCCGCGACCTGTTCTTCAAGGGCGTCTTCCCGGTCCTGGGCGGCCTGCTGCTGGCCGCGGTCTTCTTCAAGACCCTGTACGACGCCTGGGACCCGTCCTACGGCTCCGGCTCCACGCTGCCCGGCCTCGACGTCGGCAACGTCTTCGTCATCGGCGTCGGCCTGCTGGCCCTCGGCCTGGTGATCATGTTCGTCACCGAGCGCCGCAGCCCCGCCTTCTTCCGCGGCCAGGTCCTGACGAAGTCCACCCCGTCCCTGGTGGTCGAGGACTGACCGACCCCGCGCCCCGCGCCCACCCGCTGAGTCATGCCCACGGCCCCGGATCGATTCCCCCGATCCGGGGCCGCGGGCGTAGCGGGCGCACTTCGCGCGGTCGCGGGCGGTGACCCGGGGTGTGGCGGGGTCGTTGGGCCGGGCATGAACGCCATGAAGCGCACCCTCTCCGCCCTGGTCGTCTCCGGTGGCGCCGCCCTCGCACTGATCCCCGTCGCCGCGCACGCCGACGAGCCCGCCGGGCAGGCGCCCCCGGTCGTCGGCCGCGTCGTCGACATCGTCGACCACCCGACCCAGGCCGTACAGGACACCAAGACCGCGGTGGGCGTGACCGCCCAGGCCGCCGGGTCCGCCACCCAGGCCACCGACTCCTCCCTCAGGGGCACCGGCTCGGCCCTGGCCGCCGGGCTCCCGGAGGCCCCCAAGGTCGAGTGACCCGAGCCGCCGGGCCCCCGACCGGCTCGGCGCCGCCGCGGCTCCCACCCCGCAGGAGCCGCGGCGGGGGCCGGGTTCCCGGGCGGCCTCGCTCGTTGGGCAGGACATGATCCTCTGGCTGCTCAACCACCTCAGCACCTTCGTCATCGCCGTCCTCGTGGTCGGCGGCATCACCGGCCTCGCCGTGGCCGGGAGCGTGGCCGCCCGCCGCCGGTTCCCGCACCTGGCCCAGGGCGAGCACAACGAGATGGTCGGGGTCGCGCTCGGCATGTTCGGCGCGATCTACGGCATCATCCTCGCCTTCGTCGTCGTCACCCTGTGGACGCAGCGGGAGAACACCGAGACCATCGTCGCCACCGAGGCCAGCGGGCTCGCCGCCGTCGTGCGCAGCGCCGACGCCTTCCCCGACGCCGACCGGGCGCGCGTGCACCAGGCGGTGGGCGCGTACACGCACGCCGTCGTCGAGGTGCAGTGGCCGCTCATGCGCGTGGGCCGGCCGAGCTTCGAGGCGACCGGCGAGCAGACCCAGGGCCTCTACCGGGCCCTCATGGCGTACGAGCCGCAGGGCCCCCGCGCCGAGACCTTCTACGCCGAAGCCGTCACCCGTCTGAACGATGTCAACACCCAGCGCCGGGCCCGCGTCACCATGGCCGAGACCTCACTGCCCGTCCTGCTCCAAGTGCTGGTCTACGGGGGCGCGTTCGTGATCGTCCCGCTGACCTTCCTGTTCGGGCTGCGCAGCCTGAAGATGCAGCTGCTCTTCGTGTCGGCGGTGGCCGGGCTGATCGGCTTCAGCCTGCTGCTGGTGGTGGCACTGGACCGCCCCTTCGCGGGGGACCTGAGCGTGAGCCCGGCCCCGTACAAGGAGGCGGCTCTGGCGAGGTTCTGGGCCGCCGGCTGAGCGGGTCGCGGGCTGTCAAGTCCCGAACTTCAGCGACGTGACGCGATCGGCTCCCTCGGGCTGACTGGAGGCACGGGCTTAGGCCGTCTCTTTCGGATCTTGCCGGGCCCGGCCCGCCCGGCACGGCACCTCGCCGCGTTGTCGGAGCGCCCGAGTACGTCCAGTACACGGGCGCCCGTCCGCCTTGCGAGGCACCGCACCGGACGACCCGGGCTCATCCGCCAAGATCCGAAAGAGGCGACCTAACCCCCGCCGCACGCCTCCGCCTCCCGAGGAGCACTCCCATGGCCGGCCTCCACACCCGCACGCCCACCCGTACCGGCACCGCCGCCGGTTCCCGCACCTGGCGCCGGCGGGTCGTCCTGACCGTCGCCGCGGCCGCCCTGGCCACGCTGGCCGTCGCGGGAGCCTGCCGGGCGTACGGCGCCCTCGCCGCCCAGGCGGCACCGCGCGCCCCGCACTCCTCCACCGTCCGGGTGCCCGACCACGACGGCGGCTCCGGCCGCCGCCTGTGGTCGGTGTTCAAGCACCTCTGGACGAACGCCGACGGGCGGCGTACTCCGACCGTCGTGTCGGGTACGCCGCCCAGGGGCGGGACGGTGGTGCGGGAGGGGTCCCGCTCGCTCATACCGGTTACTTCGGGTCGCGGTTGAACGAGGCCGCCGACCAGCGGTAGCCGAGCACCGTCAGGCCGATGCACCAGGCGACCGCGAGCCAGCCGTTGTAGCCGATCTCGGTGCCGAGGAGCAGGCCGCGCAGGGTCTCGATGGCCGGGGTGAAGGGCTGGTACTGGGCGATCGGCTGGAACCAGCCCGGCATCGCCTCGACCGGGGTGAACGCGCTGGAGATGAGCGGCAGCAGGATCAGCGGCGTCGCGCTGTTGCTCGCGGCCTCGGCGTTCGGGCTGGCCGTGCCCATCCCGACGGCGATCCAGGTGAGCGCCGTGGCGAAGAGGGCGATCAGCCCGAACGCGGCCAGCCATTCCAGGGCCGTGGCATCGGTGGACCGGAAGCCGATGGCGACACCCACGGCGCCGACGAGGACCACGCTGGCGAGGGACTGCAGGACGCTGCCGACGACGTGCCCGATGAGCACGGAGCCGCGGTGGATCGCCATCGTGCGGAAGCGGGCGATGATGCCCTCGGACATGTCGGTGGAGACGGACACCGCGGCCCCGATGACGGTGCTGCCGATGGTCATCAGCAGCACGCCCGGGACGACGTACGCGATGTAGTCGGAGCGGTCGGCGGCTCCGCCGCCCATGCCGGCGCTCATCACGTCGCCGAAGATGTAGACGAAGAGCAGCAGCAGCATCACCGGGGTGAGCAGCAGGTTCAGAGTCAGTGACGGGTAGCGCCGGACGTGCAGGAGGTTGCGGCGCAGCATCGTGGAGCAGTCGCGGGCGGCGAGGGAGAGGGAGCTCATCGGACGTTCTCCTTGGACTGGTTGGGGATGCCGGCCGGGCCGGTGAGGGCGAAGAACACGTCGTCGAGGTCGGGGGTGTGGACGGTCAGCTCGTCCGCCTCGATGCCGGCGGCCTCCAGCCGGTCGAGGACCGTGCGCAGGTCGCGCTGGCTGCCGTCGCTGGGGATCTGCAGCGCCAGCGCCTCGTCGTCCCGGGTGACCCCGGGCAGGGCGAGGGCCGCGGACCGGTGGGCGGCCGGGTCGGTGAAGCGGAGCCGGATGTGTCCGCCCGGGATCAGCCGCTTGAGTTCCTCGGCGCTCCCTTCGGCCGCGATCCTGCCGTCGTTGAGCACGGCGATGCGGTCGGCGAGCTGGTCGGCCTCCTCCAGGTACTGGGTGGTGAGGAAGACGGTGACGCCGCCGGTGACGAGTTCGCGGATGATCTGCCACATGTTGTGGCGGCTGCGCGGGTCGAGGCCCGTGGTGGGCTCGTCGAGGAAGATGACCCGCGGGGCGCCGACCAGCGTCATCGCGATGTCGAGGCGGCGCTTCATACCGCCCGAGTAGCCGGCGGCCGGCTTCTTGGCGGCCTCGACCAGGTCGAAGCGCTCCAGCAGTTCGCCGGTCACCCGCCGCCCCTCGCGGCGGGAGAGGTGGTGCAGGTCCGCCATGAGGAGCATGTTCTCCTCCCCGGTGATCAGGCCGTCGACGGCGGAGAACTGGCCGGTGACACCGATCGAGGCGCGCACGGCCTGCGGGTCGGCGGCCAGGTCGTGGCCGTTGACGTGGACGGCTCCCGTGCCGGGGTCCGCGCGGAGGAGCGTGGAGAGGATCTTCACTGCGGTGGTCTTGCCGGCGCCGTTCGGGCCGAGCAGGGAGAAGACCGTACCAGCGGGGACCGCGAGGTCGATGCCGTCGAGAACGAGCTTGTCGCCGTAGGACTTGCGCAGCCCGTGCGCGGCGATGGCCAGGTTGGTCATGGGGAGTGCTCCTTCGGACGCGGTGGCTGCGGGTCAGATGCTGCGGGCGCTGATGTCGCCGTAGGCGGTGGTGGCGCGGATGTTCAGGCCGGCGGCGGCGCCGTCGGTGTTGGTGAGGGCGTTGTGGATGCGGCCGTACGCGGTACCGGCGTCCAGGGAGGCGGAGACCCCGCGGGCGGCGCCGACGGTGATGTCGCCCGCCTGGGTGGACAGTTCGAAGGTGCCGTGCACGGCCTCGGCGATCTGGAGGTCGCCCTTCTGGGTGCTGATCCGCGCCGGGCCGCCCAGGCGGCCGACGGAGACGTCGCCCGCCATGAGGGTGACCTGTGCGCTCGCGGTCTCGTCGATCTTGACGGTGCCCTGGGCGCTCTCGAAGCTGACGTCGCCGAGCCGTCCGACGCCCCGGAACTCGGCGGCCGCCGTCTTCGCCTCGACGCGGGAGCCGGCGGGCAGCTGGACGGTGATCTCGACGTAGCCCGAGTTGCCGAGGATCCGGTTCTTCGGGGGTGCGGCCGCGATCCGCAGTACACCGTCCTTGTACTCGGCGGTCGTCCGTTCGGCGGCCTTCACGTCGCGGCCCTTGGAGGCGTCGGCCGGGAGGATCTCGACGGTGGTGTCGGCCCGGTCGGCGGCGATGAACCGGATGAGCCCGGCCGGGACGTCCAGGACGGCGGCGATCGGGGCGGTGGTGGCGAACTTCTGCATGGTGCTTCTCCTTCATCAGCGGCTGCGCCTTGTGCGCCCCGCGGTTTCTGATGAACGAAAAGCTACGTTGCGTTCGCTGAACTGGCAACACTCTCGTTGCGCTACATCCTTGTTATTGCAGGTCAGGGATAAGATTTCATTGCAATGGTTTCGAGCTTAACGCAACGGTGATGCGCCAGTGCGTTGCAATGAAATGACGGTGAACGCTATAGTGGGAGACACCACGGACCATGAAGGAGACCGCGATGCCGGGAGGCAGGCTCAATCAGCAGGAACGCCAGCAGATCGCGCTGGGGCTGGCCGACGGCCTCGCCTACGCCGAGATCGCCAGGCGCCTCGACCGCCCGACCTCGACGATCTCGCGCGAGGTGATGCGCAACGGCGGCCCCAACGCCTACCGGGCCGACCTGGCCCACCGCGCCACCGAACGCCGTGCCCACCGGCGCGGTCAGGCGGCCCCGCGGGGACCGGAGGCGCTCCCGCAGGCCCACGGACGCGACCCCGAGGCGGTACGCGAGTTCGAGGACGTGTTCACCGACGTCCTCATCCAGGCCGGCACGCCCAAGATGATGGCCCGGGTGATGTCCTGCCTGTACATCACGGACTCGGGCAGCCTCACCGCGTCCGAACTCGTCCAGCGCCTCCAGGTCAGCCCGGCGTCCATCTCCAAGGCCATCACGTTCCTGGAGGGCCAGGGCCTCGTCCGCAGGGAACGCGACGAACGCCGCCGCGAGCGCTACTTCGTCGACGACGACGTCTGGTACCAGGCGATGATCGCCAGCGCCCGCGCCAACGCCCTGATCATAGAAACCGCCCGTCAGGGCGTCGGAGTCCTCGGCCCCGACACCCCGGCCGCCAACCGCCTGGAGAACATCGCCCGCTTCATGGACTTCGTCTCCGAGAGCCTGACCCGCGCCGCTGAACAGGCGCGCGAGGTCCTCCACACGAAGCCGGGCACACCCCCGGTCCCCCCGGGAGACGACACGGACGACACGGCCTAAGCGACCGTCGCGCGGCCCGCCGCCGCCTCGATCACCTCGTCGAGCACCTCGCGGGAGCGGACCAGATCACCGATCATGCGGTCGATCCGCTCCCGCTCCGTGGCGAGTTCGGCCACCAGCGCCGGAGTGGCGCGCACCGACGGGCCGCCGTCCTCGTCCCGCATGCAGGGCAGGATCTGCGCGATCTTCGCGCTGTGCAGGCCGGCCGCGTACAGCTCCTGGATCCGGATGACCCGGTCGACCGCCCGCTCGGGGAAGTCCCGGTGGCCGCCGGGCGTCCGGTCCGAAGCGAGCAGGCCCTGCTGCTCGTAGTAGCGCAGCGAACGCTCACCGACCCCGGTGCGCGCCGCCAGTTCACCGATCCGCATGCCCCACCCCAGCCCTTGAACCTGACACCAGTGTCAGCTTTTACGGTACCGGCATGACGCAGACACAGCACGGTCCCGCCGCTTCCCGCCTCTTCGGATCCGCCCGGCTCGGCGGCCTGGAACTGCCCAACCGCCTGGTGATGGCCCCGCTGACCCGCAACCGCGCCGGGGCCGACGGAGTCCCCGGCGAACTCATGGCCACGTACTACGCGCAGCGCGCCTCGGCCGGCCTGATCATCGCCGAGGCCAGCACACCGAACGCCGCCGGGCAGACCTACCCGCACATCCCCGGCATCCACACTCCGGCACAGACCGCCGGGTGGCGCCGGGTCACCGAGGCCGTGCGGGCCGCCGGCGGCGGGGAGATGTTCCTCCAGCTCCAGCACGGCGGCCGGGTCGGCCACCCCGACACCAGCGGGTACGTACCTCTCGCCCCGTCCGCGGTGCCGTTCCCCGAGCAGCTGCACACCCCTGGCGGCCTGCGCGACGGCGTCGTACCGCGCGCGATGACGGCCGAGGACATCCGGGCCACGGTGGCCGACTTCGCGAGCGCGGCCCGCAACGCCGTCGGGGCGGGCTTCGCCGGGGTGGAGGTGCACTCCGCCAACGGCCACCTGCTGCACCAGTTCCTCGCCGCCAACACCAACCGCCGTACCGACGAGTGGGGCGGCCCGGTCGAGAACCGCATCCGGTTCACCGTCGAGGTGGTCCGGGCCGTCACCGAGGCCATCGGCGCGGAGCGGGTCGGCGTACGCGTCTCGCCCGGAATCAACGTCAACGGGATCGAGGAGGGCGACACCGAGGAGATCTACCCGGCCCTGGTCAAGGCCCTGGCCGACCTGGCACCGGCCTACCTGCACCAGGTCCACGCCGACCCCGACCGGCCCGCCTTCGCGCAGATCCGCCGCGACTGGCCCGGCACCCTGATCGCCAACCCGGCGCTCTCCCGCGAGGAGGTCGCGGCCGACGGCGGCAAGCGGCGGGCCGAACGCCTGCTGTCCGAAGGCGCCGACCTCGTGGCGCTGGGCCGGGGCTTCCTCGCCAACCCCGACTTCGTCGAGCGGCTGCGCACGGACGCGCCGCTCAACGAGATCCGGCCGGAGTTCCTGATGCACGTACAGGGCGCGGAGGGCTACACGGACTACCCGGCCCTCGCCTGAAACGGGCTGCCGGACGCGCGTCGTATCCGCGGGCCCGGACTACGAGGACGCGGCGGCCTGGCCCCAGGTGCGGGAGCAGAGCACGAGGCGGTAGCCGTCGGGGTCGGCGACCGTGACTCCCCACTCGTCCCAGTACGGATTGTGGGCGGCGACCCGGGTTCCGCCGTGCTCGACCAGGCGCTGGACGAGGGCCTCGTCGGGAGCCTCGCCGAGATAGACCACGAACAGGTCGTCGACGGTCGGCGCGGGCACGATCGGGTTCGAGTCGTCCCGGGTGAGCTCGAAGTGCCAGCCGCCCCCGGCCGGGCCGACCATCAGCAGGTCGTGCTCCCCGGCCACGCTCTCGGCGCTCCGCCACTGCACTTCCAGCCCGAGCCCGTCGACGTAGAACCGCTCGGCGGCCGCCAGGTCGAGCGAGGGCCGGGCGACGCGGACATGCGCATGTGAATCGATCATGAATGCCAGGGTACGAAACCCCGCCGGATCAGGCGTGGTTGGGCCGACCGGTCCACGGCCGACCCGTCGGCCGGAAACCCTGGGTGACGGGCCCCGGCCGACGGACGCCGGTGGTCAGGCGCCCAGGTGGTAGCCCTTGGCCCAGTCCTTCTCGCCCTCGTTCTCGCAGTTGTCGGCGTACAGGGGGCCGATCTTCGCCGGAACACCGGCGAACGAGGAGCAGTGGGAGGCGAAGGCCTTGTGGCCGGCGGAGAAGCCTTCGATGTCGACACCGTCGTTGGCCAGGGCCGCGCCGGCGCCGCCCAGCAGGATGCCGGCGGCCAGGACAGACGCCGTCAGGGCAGAGCGAATACGCATGACACTCTCCTAAGATCTCGATCGACGCGCCGGACAGACGGCACGCGACCAGCTCAACATCACGGAGAGTTCACGGGAAACGGTCTTTCACCCCAATGGCGGTCACCCTCTGTAGCCTCAGGTGTTCGCGGTGACCTCCGCCAGGAAGGCGTCCCAGCTCGCGCCCGTGACGGCCAGCTCGGGCCCGGCCGTCACCTTGGAGTCCCGGACGTGGACGAGGCCGGCACGGGCGGCGACCTCGACGCAGTCGTCGCCGTCGCCGCTGCTGTAACTGCTCTTGAACCAGCTGAGTGGGGAGCTGTTCACAGGGATCCTCGCATTCGCATCAACAGGGCCCTGCTGTCGGCAGGGTTGAGGGCCTGGATGCGAAGTTTGGCATACCGCAGGTGAAGGAGACTCAGGTCTTTCGGGTCAGTCAGGACACGGCCCGATTGCTGCCCTTCGGTGTAGCCCACCCACTCGTGGTCCTGGGTTTCGAGGAGGCGGAAGGGGCCGCCGAGACCCGCGTGTTCGGGGCTGACGAGCGGCATGATCTGCAGATCCACATTGGGCAGTTGCGCGCATTCCAGCATGTGGTCGATCAGCTGTCGGGTCACCTCCGGCCCACCGGTCTGCCTCAGGATCACGGCCTCGTCGACGATGAAGCTGAAGACCGTGTACGGGGTGCGGAACAGCAGCTGCTGCCGCTCCAGCCGGGCCGTGATGCGCTCCTCGACCTCCTCGGCGGTGGGTGGCGGCAGGACGGCGTCCACCAGAGCCCGCGCGTACGACTCCGGCTGCAGCAGCCCCGGGACGGACCGGCACTCGTAGGTGTTGAGGATGACGGCGCCCTCCTCCAGCTCCGCCCACCGGCGGCACCAGGACGCCAGGCCGCGTCGCCGCGACAGCTGCCGGGCCGCGATGTCGATGACGCCGAAGGTGTCCAGGACCGATTCGGTCTTGGTGATGAACTTCTTCGACGGATGCCGCCGGCCCTGTTCCACGGACCCGACGTACTGGACCGAGTACCCGATCAGCGGCGCCAGTTGCTCCTGGGTCAGGCCGACGCGTTTGCGGGAGGCCTTGACGGTCTCGCCGAAGCTGCGCAGGTTGTCGTCCGGTTCGACCTCGCCGTCACCGCTGCCGTCGGCACTCACCATGGCGGTCACCTCCCCGGGGGAAATGCTCACGCATCGTTACTTCCACTGTCCAGGGAGTGAACTCGTACAGTTGGTTTGTACGAGTCCGCTTGGTGTTGAACGACCCAGGCCAAGCGGGATGTTGACGCCATGACCGCACCTTCCGGCTCCGCCCGGGCCCTCGTACGCGTGTTCACTCAGCGTTTCAGCTGCACCCGCCGCGGGGCGCGCCTCGCCCGACAGCTGGCCCTCGTCGAACTCCACGACTGGGGCATCCCGGAAACCACCGCGCTCGCCGCCGACGCGGGACTCGTCGTGGCCGAACTCGCCGCCAACGCCGTGCTCCACGGGCGCGTTCCCGGGCGGGACTTCGAGCTCCGGATGACCCTGCTGGAGGGCGTGCTGCGCATCGAGGTCTCCGACGGCCGCGCGGACCGGCGCCCCGCCGTACGGCCGCACGCCTACCAGGCGGAATCCGGCTACGGCCTGCGCATCGTGGACGCCGTCGCCGTCGGCTGGGGCGTACGGGACCGGCTGATCGGCAAGACGGTCTGGGCCGAGCTGACGCACCGGGCCGGGAGGCGGACGTAGGCGTCCGCCCCGAGCGCTGTCGGTGGCAGCCCTTATCGTGCGATCAGGTGCGGGAACGGGCGCGAGCGGACGGGGGCGGCGGCATGCGGATGGAGTACGCGGACGGGTGGGACCCGCTGTCACGGGTGGCGGGGCGGGAGTTGTCCGCCGGGGAGGCGCGGGAGCGGGACGCCGCCGGGCTGACGTACGCCGTGCTGCACCGGGTTCCGGGGCGGGCGCTGCCGGCCGTGGTGCGGCGGGTGTCCTGGCGGAGCGGCCTGGTCGAGGTGTGGGCGTACGACGAGCAGGGCCGTCGGACGTTCGAAGCGGACCTGAGCATGCTGGTGGAGGAGGACCGGCTGCTGAACCGGCGCCTGACCGGCTGGCAGTATCCCGGTCCGGCGACCGCCGAGTCCGCCCAGGACTGTCCGCGCACCGTGGTCGAGATCGCCTCCGACGGCACCGGGCGCATCGCGCACCGGCCCACGGGCGTGCGCGGCTCCTCGCTGGAGGCGGAGCTCACCGTCCCGGAGGACCAGTGCTGGTCCGCCCGGCCCGCCTTCGGCGGGTGGCGGCCGTTCACGGCCGACGACCACCTGCCGCAGTGGGTACGGGAGCACCTGGCCACCGCCGGGACACCGGAAGCACCGGTGTCCTGGCGGCGGGTGCCGTCCCCCATGGAGACCTCGGTCGACTTCGGCAGGCTGTTCCAACCCGGTATGGCCATGGCGAGCCCCTACGGCGGCGTGATGACCTCCACGGAGCCGAGGCCCGCCGGGACCCTCTGCCTGCCCGGCGGGCTGCTGGGCATCGGATGCCCCGCGCAGGACGACGAGCCGCGCCTGGTCCTCGCCGTCCCGCCGGGGGAGTACCGGCTGGACGAGGCCCAGGCCGCGGAGGAGGGCGAGCGTGCGGAGGGCACCGCCGTCCGCGTGCACCTCGGCGAGGGCCCCGCCGTGTCCTGGGAGATGCTCCTGGGGCCGGGCGACGACCCGTGGCTGCTGCGCGAGGGCGAGGCGTACGGCTTCGGTACGGACGCCGCGATGGGCGCCTTCGCCGATGCCGGGGCGTGGCGGTCGCTCCAGCGGCGCTTCGTGGCGGCGCTCCACGACCACGACGACGAGGGCTGGACGATAGGCACCGACTCCGACTTCTTCCTGCGGACCCGCGAGCCCGGCTCCGGCGTCGGGCTGGCCGGCTTCGGCCTGAGCTCGGACGGCGTCCATCCCGTCTGGCTGGGCCGCTCCTCCGCCGGGGAGCCCGTCGCCGCCGTGGTGCTCCTGGACGGCGTACCGGAGCTCTGGGCGGGCTGAGGTCAGCTACGCCAGCGCGGAGCCTCCTCGTCCGGGGTGTCCGGGCTCGCGAAGTGGAAGGGGACGCCCAGGTGCTCGGCCAGGGCGGTGCCCGCGTGGGTGGCAGCGGTCGCCGAGGGGTGGAGGCCGCCGGTGTCGGCGTCGCCCAGGGCCCGGACCGCCGTGCCCCAGTAGATCGTGGCGAGGCACTTCTGCCCGACGGGCTCCTCCGTGAGGGCCAGCAGGTTCACGAACCAGTCGTGCACCGTGTCCCCGTCCCAGACCGCCTCTATCGCCACCACCCGGCCCGGTATGCCGTGGGCGAGGGCGGCGAGCGAGTCGAAGTCGATCGGGCAGTCGGGGGTGCGGGCCACCCGGTCCCCGTGGTGCTCGTAGCGCATGCTCACGATCAGCTGGGCCTGCTTCAGGCCGACGTCACCGGCGCGGCCGGCGTCCCACACCAGCCTGACGGCCTGCATGTAGCGGTCCTGGAGGACGTATCCGTCGGCCTGCCTGCGGATGCCCTCCGGGAGCGCCGCCCACTGGTTCTCGCTGTCCCGGTCCACGCCGTCCGCCGCTCGGTTCGTCATGGAGTCATGATCGGCGGGGTGGTGGCGCGTCGGCGAGGGGATTTCGGCGGACCAGGAGGCCGCTCAGAGGTACTGGGCGAACTCGTCCAGTGTGCGCAGGACTTCCGGCTTCGACGCCGAGGGGAGCTGGAGGACGACCTCCTCGATGCCGAGGTCGGCGTAATGGCTCATCTTGCCCGGGGTCGGCCGGACCGCGTACGGGACCACGTGGAGGGACTTCGGGTCGCGTCCGGCGGTCTCCCAGAGCCGGCGCAGTACGGGGAGGGACTCGGTGAGGCCGCCGCCGCCGATGGGGAGCCAGCCGTCGGCGTGGTCGGCGATGGCGGCGAAGAGCTTGGGGCCGGCCGCGCCGCCGATCAGGGTGCGGGGGCCGTACAGGGGGGCGCCCGGGCCGAGTTCGCGCGGGGGCTGGACCGGCTTCGGGTAGGCGGTGCTGGCCTGGACGGAGCAGTACTGGCCGACGTACGCGGTGGGCTCCGGGGACCACAGGGCGCGCATCAGGGCCATCCGGTCGCGGACCAGGTCGCGGCGGGTGCGCCACTCGACGCCGTGGTCGGCGGCCTCCTCGACGTTCCAGCCGTAACCGATGCCGAGGGTGAAACGGCCGTGGGAGAGGTGGTCCAGGGTGGCGACCTGCTTGGCGAGGCCGATCGGGTCGTGCTGGGAGACCAGGGTGATGCCGGTGCCGAGCTGGAGCCGGTCGGTGACGGCGGCGGCCTGGCCGAGGGCGACGAACGGGTCGAGGGTGCGCCCGTACATCTCGGGGAGTTCGCCGCCCATGGGCGCGGCGGTCTCGCGGGTGACCGGGATGTGGGTGTGCTCCGGGAGGTAGAGGCCGGAGAACCCGCGCTCTTCGAGGCTGTGGGCCAGCCCGACGGGAGAGATGGTGCGGTCGGTGAGGAAGATGGTCGTGGCGATCCGCATGGGCTCTGGCACCTCCGAGACGTGGGACCCGCCACGGTACGGGCTGGACCCCCGAATGTTGAGGGGGCGTCAGGTGCGGGGGTCGGGGTTCAGCCGCGCGGGTAGCGGGCGAGCCAGCCCGGGGAGGCGGCGGTGGGGCTGTGCAGGCTCGGGCCCTGGGTCATCTCCAGGGCGAAGTCGTCGGCGAGTTCCAGCAGCGCGGAGCGGCCTTCGAGCTCGGCGAGCCAGGCGGCCGGGAGGGCCGTCTCGCCGTGCAGGGCGCCGAGCAGGGCCCCGCACAGGGCGCCGGCGGCGATGGAGTCGCCGCCGTGGTTGACGGCGAGGCGCAGGCCCCGCGGGACGTCCTCGGCGACCAGGGCGCAGTAGACGGCGGCGCCGAGGGCGCCGGCGGCGTCGGATCCGTCGCCCGCCCCGTCGCAGGCGAGGGCTTCGACGGCGTCGGGGCCGGGCGAGCCCTGGGTGACGGCGGCCAGGGCGCGCTGCAGGGCGTCGGTGACGGGCTGGTGCCCGGGGCGGGAGCCCAGCAGGCCCAGGGCGCGCTGGACGGCGGAGTCGAGGGAGTCGCCGCGGACCAGGCCGTGGACGATGACGGCGACGGCCCCGGCCGACAGGTGGGCGGTGGGATGGCCGTGGCTCTGCGCGGCGCATTCGACGGACAGCTGGAGGACGAGGGTGGGCTCCCAGCCGACCAGCAGCCCGAAGGGTGCCGAGCGGGTGGCCGCGGCCGCGTCGCGGGCGGTGGGGTTCTTCGGCTGGTCGAGGGTGCCGAGGACGTCGTCGGCGAAGCCGGTCAGGCAGGCGCGGTGCGGGGCGCGGCGGGCGTAGAGCCATTCCTCCTGCGCGAGCCAGCCGTTGTCCTTGCGGCGCTCGTCGGGGCCCCAGTCGTGCTGGGTGGCGGCCCAGCGCAGGTAGGCGCGGTGGATGTCGGTGGGCGGGTGCCAGGCGCCGGTGTCACGGCGTACGTGGGCCCGTATCAGCCCGTCCACGGTGAAGAGGGAGAGCTGGGTGGCGGCGGTGACCCGGCCGCGGCGCCCGAGGGCGGGGGCCGGACCGGTCAGGCCGTCCGGTCCGTGGGCCTCGCGCAGGGCGGTGAGGGAGAGGTCGGCGGCGGGTGCGCCGAGGGCGTCGCCGAGGGCCGAGCCGAGGAGGGTGCCGCGGACCCGGCTGCGGAAGTCCTGCTGCTCGACGCGACCCCAGAGGCCGGTGGCGATGCCGCGGCCGAGCGTGCGGTTCGCCCCGGCGGGGCCCGGACCGCCCGGGGCGGCGCGGCCGCGCGGGGGCGCGGCGGGGGCGGCGTGGACGTGCAGGGGTGCGGCGGGCGCGTCGCCCCCGGGGCTCTCGCCCGGGCCGTGGCCCTGCGGGCCGGGGCCGGGCGCGGGGGCTGCCGCGGAGGCGCCGGCCGCATGGCCGGCACCCGCGGTGGCGGTCCCGCCCGACGGGCCGGTTCCTCCTGCCGGGCCGGCACCTGAGGCGGCGGGTCCGTCTGCGTGGCCGGCGCCCGCAAGGGCGGCACCGTCCACCGGTTTGGGGCCGGGGCCGGGCGCCGGGGCGGCGTGGACGTGCAGGGGTCCGGCGGGGCCTGCGCCCTGCGGGCCTGCGCCCGGGGCGGGGACGACGACCATCGGGCCGGGGCCGGGCGGTGGTCCGGGGGCGGGCGGGGCGGTGTGCGGGCTGCCGGAACCGTGGTTCGTGCTGTTCACTGCGTCCATTCCCGGCACCGCGCCCCCCGCTGACCAGTCCACTCGATGCCGGCGTCCCTGCCCGTACCCGCCGCGCACGCGAACCCGCACTGTAGTGGACAGGATCGGTCGAATCCGGAAGTGGTCGGCCACGGGTCCCGTAAGTGAGCGTAGATCGGCCAGAATCCGAACACTTCCGGCCGCGACCCGGCAGGTGGCACGTTTTGCCAGTCGCCTTCGAGCCGGTCGTTTTCGGTCACGCCTCGTTCATCGGACGTTCTCCGCGGCCGCCCAGCCTCGGAGCCATGAAGAAGGCCCTCCTCGCCGCGACCCTCGTCGCCTCCGCGGTCACCGTCTCCCTGGTCGCGGCCCCGCTCGCCTCCGCCACCGGCTGGGACCGGCACGACCGGTCCGCCGTCCCGTTCACCGAAGCCACCGTCACCGCCGGGGCCGACGGCTCCTTCACCCTCCAGTGGAAGGCCCGCGGCACCGACCGGGTCCAGATCAGGGCGAACGGCAAGGTCGTCGCGAAGGGCGGCTCCCAGGGCCGCGCCGTGGTCACGGGCCTGCCCGCCGCCGACCGCCAGTGGTTCGACTTCAAGCCCGGGCACGGCCAGGGCCTGCGCCTCGCCGACCGCCTGATCAAGCTGGACGGCACCGCCAACTTCCGTGACGCCGGCGGCTACCGCACCAGCACCGGCCAGTGGGTCAAGATGGGCGAGATCTACCGCTCCGACGCCCTGAACAAGCTGACCGGGAACGACCTCGCCAAGCTCCAGCGCCTGCGCGTCAGGACGGTCTTCGACCTCCGCATGGAGGACGAGCGCACCAAGGACGCCGACAAGGTGCCCACGGGCGCCGCCTACGTCGTCGCCGACGTCTTCGCGGGCTCCGGTTCCTTCCAGACCATGCCCCGCACCCCCGACGAGGCCGTCAAGGCCATGGTCGACGCCGAGCGGGCGATGGTCTCCGGCGCCGGCGGCAAGAAGGCGTACACCCAGGTCTTCGAAGGCATCGAGCGCGACCGCGCCCGCTCCGTCCTCTTCCACTGCACGGCGGGCAAGGACCGCACCGGCTGGGCGGGCGCCACCCTGCTGACCGCCCTCGGCGTGCCCCGCGAGACCGTCGAGGCCGACTACCTGGCCAGCAACGACTACCGCAAGGCCGCCAACGACGCGATCCTCTCCCGCCTGCCCGCCCAGCAGGCCGCCGTCTACAAGCCGCTGCTCGACGTGCGTCCCGAGTACCTGAACGCGGGCTACGACGAGGTCGCGTCGAAGTACGGCTCCTTCGACCGCTACCTCAGGGACGGGCTCGGCATCGACGCCCGCGAACTGAAGGAGCTGAAGAAGGACCTCCTCGTCGGCTGATCCCCGTCGGCCGAGACCCGGCACGCGCCGCCGCGGAGGGAAGCCGGGTCACCGGCTCCCCTCCGTCCGCGCGTCCGCGTTCAGTCCAGTACGGGCAGCAGCTCCGGCAGGTGCCCGTCCGAGGCGCGGGCCGCGTCCTGCCGCTCCCGCGGCACCTCCCCGTACAGCGTCGTACGGGCCTTCGCGGGCCGTCCGGCCGCCTCCGCCACGGCGATCAGGTCCTGCACCGACTTGTACGAGCCGTAGCTCGACCCGGCCATGCGCGAGATGGTCTCCTCCATCAGCGTCCCGCCCAGGTCGTTCGCCCCGGACCGGAGCATCTCGGCCGCGCCCTCCGCCCCCAGCTTCACCCAGCTCGTCTGGATGTTGGGGATGTGCGGGTGCAGCAGGATCCGGGCCATCGCCGTCACCGCCCGGTTGTCGCGGACCGTCGGACCCGGCCGCGCGATGCCCGCGAGGTACACGGGCGCGTTGGTGTGGATGAAGGGGAGCGTGACGAACTCCGTGAAACCGCCGGTCTGCTGCTGGATCCGGGCCAGGGTGCGGAAGTGACCGAGCCAGTGCCGCGGCTGGTCCACGTGCCCGTACATCATCGTGGACGAGGAGCGGATCCCGAGCTCGTGCGCGGTGGTGATCACATCGATCCAGTCCGCCGTCGGCAGCTTGCCCTTGGTGAGCACCCAGCGGACCTCGTCGTCCAGGATCTCCGCCGCCGTACCGGGGATCGAGTCCAGGCCCGCCTCCTTGGCCGCCGTCAGCCAGTCCCGTACGGACATCCCCGTGCGGGTCGCCCCGTTGACCACCTCCATCGGCGAGAAGGCGTGCACGTGCATGCCGGGGACCCGCTGCTTCACGGCGCGCGCGATGTCGAAGTAGGCCGTCCCGGGCAGGTCCGGGTGGATGCCGCCCTGCATGCACACCTCGACCGCGCCCACGTCCCAGGCCTGGGCGGCCCGGTCGGCGACCTGGTCGAGGGAGAGGGTGTAGGCGTCGGCGTCCGTGCGGCGCTGCGCGAAGGCGCAGAAACGGCAGCCGGTGTAGCAGACGTTGGTGAAGTTGATGTTCCGCGTGACGATGTACGTGACCTCGTCGCCCACGACCGACCTGCGCAGGTCGTCGGCGATGCGGCACAGCGCGTCCAGGGCCGGCCCGTCCGCGTGCAGCAGCGCCAGCGCCTGGGCGTCCGTCAGCTTCGTCGGATCGTCGGCGGCCTGCGCGAGGGCGCCCCGAACGTCGGTGTCGATGCGCTCGGCGACCATCCCGGGCGCGGCCGCCTCCCGCAGCGCCTCCCAGTCCCCGTACACGTCGTCGAAGTCGTCGCGGCGGTCGCCGGTGCGGCCCTCGGTGTCGATGGTGGCGTGCAGGTCGGTGCGTCCGTACGCGGTGAAGCCCTCGTCCGGCTCCTGCCACGGCCGGCCCTCGACGGCGGCGCCCTCGTCGGCCAGCCCGGACTGCGGGTCGGCCAGCGCCCGGACGTGCGGCAGCAGGCGCGGGTCCAGCCAGGGCTCGCCGCGCTGCAGGAACTCCGGATAGATGGTGAGGCGTTCGCGCAGCTCGAAGCCGGCGGCGGCGGTCCGCGTGGCCAGCTCCTCGATGTGCGGCCAGGGCCGCTCGGGGTTGACGTGGTCGGGGGTCAGCGGGGAGACCCCGCCCCAGTCGTCGATGCCGGCGCCGATGAGCAGCGCGTACTCGGCGTCCACCAGGTTCGGCGGGGCCTGGATGCGGGCGCTCGGGCCCAGGATGTGCCGGGCGACGGCGATGGCGGCGGCCAGCTCCTCCAGCTCCGCGTCCGGCATGCCGCGCATGGCGGTGTCCGGCTTGGCGCGGAAGTTCTGGACGATGACCTCCTGGATGCCGTGGTAGGCGCGCTGGATCCGGCGCAGCTCGAAGAAGGCGTCGGCGCGCTCCTCGTAGGACTCGCCGATACCGATGAGGACGCCGGTGGTGAAGGGGACGTTGGAGCGGCCCGCGTCCTCCAGCACCCGCAGCCGGACGGCCGGGTCCTTGTCGGGGGAGCCGTGGTGGGGACCGCCCGGCTCGGACCACAGGCGGGTGGCGGTGGTCTCCAGCATCATGCCCATGGACGGTGCGACGGGCTTGAGGCGCTGGAGATCGGACCAGGACAGGACGCCGGGGTTGAGGTGCGGCAGCAGGCCGGTCTCCTCCAGGACCCGGATCGCCATGGCGCGCACGTAGGCGAGGGTGTCGTCGTAGCCGTGCGCGTCGAGCCACTCGCGGGCCTCGGGCCAGCGGTCCTCGGGGCGGTCGCCCAGGGTGAAGAGGGCTTCCTTGCAGCCCATCGCCGCGCCCTGGCGGGCGATGTCGAGGACCTCGTCGGGGGAGAGGTACATCCCGTGCCCGCTCTTGCGCAGCTTTCCGGGGACGGTGACGAAGGTGCAGTAGTGGCACCTGTCGCGGCAGAGGCGGGTGAGGGGGATGAAGACCTTGCGGGAGTACGTGATGACACCGGGGCGCCCGGCGGCGGCGAGCCCGGCGTCCCTTACCCGTGCGGCGGAGGCGGCGAGGTCCCTGAGGGCCTCGCCGCGCGCCCGGAGGAGTACGGCCGCCTCGGTCGCGTCGAGCGCGACGCCGTCGCGGGCCCGCCGGAGCGCGCGGCGCATCGCGTTGTCGGTCGGTGCGTCACTCGGAGTGGTCATGGGCCGAGCATACGATCCGGTGATCCGGGCGTGGAGCGGGTCACCGCATCAGCTCACCGGCGTTGACCAGCAGAGACTGGCCGGTTACCGCCCGGGCCCGGTCGGAGGCGAGGAAAGCGACGGAGTCGGCGACGTCCCCGTCGGTGGCCAGATCGGGCAGCGCCATCCGCTGGGTGAGGCGGGCGTGCACCTCGGCCTCGGGGACGCCCTCGGTGTGGGCGGTGAAGGTGACGAAGGCCTGCACGGGCGGGCCCCACATCCACCCGGGCAGCACGGTGTTGACGCGGATCCGGTGCGGGCCGAGCTCGCGGGCCATGGAGTACATGGCGGAGGTCAGCGCCCCCTTGGAGGCGGCGTAGGCGGCCTGCTGCACCTCGTTGGGCGCGGCGACGGCCGACTGCGTCCCGATGATCACCACGGACCCGCCGCGCTCCTTGAGTGCGGGCACGCACGCGCGGGTCATCTTCAGCGTCCCCAGCAGATTGACGTCGATGATCTGCTGCCAGGTCCCGAAGTCGGCGTCCTCCAGGCCCCCGAAGTAGGAGTCCCAGGCGGCGACGTGGACGACGGCGTCGATCCGGCCGAAACGGGTGAGCGCGAGCTCGGCGAGGGCCGCGCACTGCGTCTCGTCGGTGATGTCGGTGGCGCGGTAGGCGGTGTGCGCTCCGTCGGGGTCGATCTCGGCGGCGGATTTGGCGAGATTCGCCTCGGTCCGCGCTCCGAGCACGGCGTTCCCGCCGTCGCGCACGACGGTGGCGGCCACCTGGTGCCCGAGCCCGGCCCCGACCCCGGAGACGATGACGGTCTTCCCTCGCAGCAGCATGACGGACCTCCGGGCACACGGGATATCTGACGGTGCGTCAGGCTACGGCGCGGGCGGGGCGGTGTGAAGGGGTGCGGATCCGAAGAGTGGCGGGGGCGGAGGCCGCCGCCGGTCCCGGCCGCGCCGACCGGGTGTGCGCCCGAGGCGCGGAAGGGCGACGGGCCACCGCGGTCACCGACCGCGAACGCCCCACGGCGGCTCGCCGGACATGTGCCATCCCCCGGGGTGCCTCGGCGAGAAGCGCCCGCACGTGCGGGTTGCTGCTGCGGTACAGACGACCGGCCAGCGCCTGCCCGGTCCCCGCGGCCCGGTGCACCGCGGCGACGGCATGGGCCATGGCGCGCCCCGACGAGGCGGCACGCGGTTTCCCTCATGGGCGTCGGATCACTCTGTGGAATTCTTCAGAAATTGCGCTCGGTCGCGTTCAATGTACGGAGAAATGTCGGCCAGCAGACTCAAGACCTCCCGCATTTCTCTCGCGAGGTCGGGGTGGTCGGCCCAGGTCTCTGCTCTTCGGGTGAGTACTGCCGACAATAGGTCATCGTCGTAGAACCCTCCTTCGCTCTGGGACGGTGCGCTGTCATGGAGAATCTCGACTGCCAGTGGAAGTGTCCATCGAAGCCCGACGTCCTGCCCGATGAGGCGTCCGAGTTCATACGCCGTCAACTCGCCGATCGGACGCTTCCGCAACCGGTGGATGGCCTTGACCAGGCTCGTTGACTCGGTCGGCGGCTCCGGCCAGCTATCCCCTTCGAGTTCCTCGATGGTTCGGTTGCGTTCTTGGGTTTTCTTCATCTGCAGCCTTCGTGTGTGGTCGGGGGCTATCTGTGGCCGATTGAATGGAGGAATCCATTGAGTCGGTCCAGCATTCGAATGGTTTCCTTCCGCTTGTTGATCAACACTTCGAGCCCGCGTTCGGTTAGGGTGTCTGGGGGGTTGGAAATCTCGCGCTCCAGCGTCCGCCTTACGCTGTCGAGTGCGCTTCTGGCCTGGGACAGGTCCTGTATGTGATCGAACGGGGTTCCGTCCTTCTTTCTCGCTACGACTTCCCCGGCGGCTTCTCTTCGTGCGGCGTCGTAGTGATTGTGATTCGGCTGGGAGTTTATTTCTCCTATGGGGTCCGGCTTGATGTTTTCGAGCTTTTCGATCGCGCGCTGAGCTGCTTCGCTGAGCCCGAGCTCGGGGCACGGTGTCAAGCCCAACGGATCCGACCACGTGTGAGGGTTGTGGACGTACGTCGCCGGGTTCGGGGCCGGGGCCAGGCCCAGGGGGTCCGGGGTGAGGTAGCGGGCCGTTTCGGGGTCGTACGTGCGGAAGTAGTTGTGGTGGAGGCCCGATTCGGGGTCAAAGTACTGGCCCGGGAAGCGCAGTGGCGTGTAGGCCACGGCGTCGCGGGTCCAGGTGGTGGAGCCCCAGAGGGTCGAGCGGGCGCGCCAGGCGATCTCGCCCGACTCGTCGATCAGTTCGCGCGGAGTGCCGATGAGGTCGGTGACGATGGCGAAGAAGCGGTCGTCCGTGGTGCCGAGGACGCTCTCCGCCTGGGTGAGCGGGTGCAGGCCGTGGTGGGTCCAGGTGAGGGTGACCGGGCCTTGCGTCTGCTCGCAGAGGGTGGTGCCGTCCCACGTGAAGAGGACCTCTTCCACGACCTCGCCGGTGGGCGCCAGGCGCTGCTTGGCCGTGCGGCGGGACAGGGCGTCGTAGCGGTAGCGCCAGCGCGTGCCGTCCGGGGTGGTGACCCCGACGAGGCGGTCTTCCGCGTCCCATGCGTAGGCCCAGGTGTCCGGCTTGCGGGAGAGGCGGGTCTTCTGGCGGAGGGTGACCCGGCCGAGGGCGTCGTGTTCGTAGCGGATCGAGCCGGCGCGGGTGATGCGAGTGCCCTCGTAATCACGCGCGCCCTGAGCCTCCGCGCCCGGGTGGCGGGACGGCCAGGAGGCGCTGGTCTGGTTGCCGGCGTCGTCGTAGGCGTAGCGCTCGGTCCAGTCGGACGCGTCGACCGCCGTGACCCGGGCTGCCGGGTCCAGGGTGAAGGTGCGGGGACCGGCGAGCGCGTCGTCGATCGCCGTGAGGGCGCCGTCCGCGCGGTAGCTGTAGCCGCGGCGCTGGAGGGTGCGGCCGTCCTGGCCGACGAGGTGCTGGTCGGTGAGACGTCCCACCGGGTCGTAGGCGTGCGCCAGGGCCAGGTCCGGGCCGATGGTGCGGGTCAGCTCCCGGCCCGTGGCGTCCCGCTCGAACGTCAGCGTGCGGCCCGAGGCGCTGAGGGCGCTGCGCCGGCCCGCCGCGTCGTACGTCCACTCGGAGAAGGCCCCGCCGGGTGTGGTGCGGCCGGCCCGGCGGCCCGCGACGTCGTAGGTGCGGGTGAGGGTGCGTCCGTCGACCGTCTCCGAGACGACGCGGCCGTACAGGTCCCGTTGCAGGGTCAGCGTGGTGCCGTCCGGCGAGACCGCCCGCGCGAGCTCGTCGAAGTCGTCGTACTCGTACGACGTGATGCCGTCCGCCGTCTCCTTGTGCAGGAGCTGGGAGAGGGCACCGTGCGCGTACGTGGTCGTGGCGCCGACGGCGTTCGTACGGGAGACCAGGCGGCCTGCGGCGTCGTAGCCGTAGCTCAGCGTGCGGCCGTCGAAGTCCGTCTCGCAGGCCAGTCGCCCGGCGGGGTCGTAGGCGTAGGTCCAGGTCAGGCCCTGGGGGTTGGTGACCGAGGTGAGGCGCAGCTCGGTGTCGTGGGTGAAGGAGTGGCGGACGCCGTCCGGGCCCGTGCGGGCCGTGAGGAGGTCGAAGTCCCCGTACTCGGAGAGCGTCAGCCCGCCCATCGGGTCGGTGTGGGAGGTGCAGTTGCCCTCGCCGTCGTAGGTCCACGACTCCGTGCCGCCGTCCGCGGTCTCCCGCCGGAGCAGGCGGCCCTCCACGCTCCACGTGAGGCGGGTGGTGTGGCCGAGGGCGTCGGTGACGGTGACCGGGCGGCCGAAGGGGTCGCGCGTGTATGTGGTCGTGGCGCCCAGCGGGTCGGTGATCTCCATGGGCAGGCCGGCCGGGTCGCAGCGGACCGTCGTGACCGCGCCCAGGACGTCCGTCACCGAGGCCAGGTGGCCGCGGGCGTCGTACGTGAAGCGGTTCGTGGCCCCGTGCGCCGCGGTGGCGGAGGTGCGGTTGCCGCGCTCGTCGTACGTCGCCCGCGTGACCCGGCCATCGGGCTGGATCACCGTGACCGGCAGGCCCAGCGCGTCGTACGCGGCCCGTACCTCACGGCCGTCGGGGCGGACCACCGTGGTGAGCCGGCCCTGCTCGTCGTAGACGTAGCGGGTCGTGTGGCCGAGCGCGTCGGTGCGGGTCAGGAGGCGGTTGTACGCGTCGTGCGTGAACCGGGTGGTCGCGCCCGTCGGGTCGATCTCGGCCGTGATCCGGGCGCGGTCGTCGACCAGGTACCGGGTCTCGTGGCCGTGGGAGTCGGTGTAGGTGGTGGAGCCGTCCTCGTAGGCGAAGCGGACGTCGAGGTGGCCGTTGGTGCCGGACTGGGCGGTGCAGCGGTGCTGCTCGTCGTAGACGTAGTCGAAGTGGCGGTCGTTGGTGTCGGTCCAGGAGGTGATCCGGCCGAGTTCGTCGTAGCCGAAGCGGAGCGGGCGGCCCGAGGAGTTGGTGACGTGGGTGAGGTGGCCATCCGTGTACGCGTAGCGGAGCACTTCGGTGCCGTCGGCGAGGGCGAGGCCGGTTATTCGGCCTTCCGACGAGCCGAGGCGCACCTCGTAGCCGCCACTGTGGGACAGGGCGGTCGGGGTGCCTGACGCGTCGTACTCGAACGTGATCCAGGCGCCGCCCCGGTCGTCGAGCTGGCTGAGGAGGCCCTCGTCCGTGAAGTGGCGGACGTGTCCGGACTCGGGGTCGGTGACCGTGTAGCCGCCGTCCGCATCGAGGACGAGCGGCCACCGCTGACCGTGGCCGGGGAGTACGGGGACTCCGGGCTCGGGGTGCGGGTAGGCGAGCAGGCTGCCGTCCTCGCGGACGAGGATCACGCCTTCCTCGTCGATCTCCAGACGCTGGTCGACCGTGGACGCCCAGCTCGGGCCGAACCAGCGGCCCGCGCGGTACGAGGACTCGAAGGTGCGGGTGAAGACGAGCGGCAGCGCGCCGGGGAGGACCAGGTCGGTCTGCGGGAGGATCATCCGGCCCGTCGCCACGTCGACCGGGTCGCCGTCGCACTTCAGGCCCGCCTTGCGGCGGGCGGCGGCCTCGGCTTCGGCCTTCGCGGCCGTCCGCGCCGCTTCCTTGCTCGCCGTCTTCTCGGCGAATCGCAGCCCGGTCCGGAGGGTGGGCAGGCCCTTGGTGCCGATGAGATCGGGGAGGATGCGGCCCTTGAATTCGCTGGGGTCCGCCATATAGCTGTCGATCATCGGGCCGGGGATGCGCTCGGGGTGGGACGCGGTGGAGACGAGACCGGCCAGCGTCATGTTGAGGTTCTGCTGGAAGTCGGCCGGGTGCGTCAGGTTGAACACGTCGAAGGGGTTCACGCTGCGTGCGAAGTTCAGCGTTCCCGCCGTGCCCTTCGCCACGCCGCCCACGACGTGGGTGAGCTCGAACACCTCCGAGCCCGCGTAGTCGGTGATCTGGGCCATCAGCCGGTCCGTCGCCGGCATCTCAGCCGGGGCGTGCTCCATGGCCGCTTTGAGCGTGCGTTCAGCCGTCATGGCCGCCTCGTCGCGCTGCCTGCGGGCCTCTTCCAGGATCTCCTTGGCCCGCTTGAGGGCTGCTGCACCCGGATCGGCGCCCTCGACAGGGATCGGGCCGGGATCACGGCCGGCCTGCGCCGCCGCCTTGTAGGCGTCCTCCTTGGCAACGTGTGCGTCGTGGGCTTCCTTCGTCGCCTTCACCGCGGCCTTGTGCAGGTCGATGGCCGACTGGGCCTGCTTCTGAGCCCATTCCACCGTCTCCGCGTACCGGCTGAGCGCAGCGCATGCCGACTCGCATGCGTCGGAGGCGCGCAGCCAGTCGGTGGGATGCAGGGCGAACTTCGCGCGGAAGGCGTCGGCCGCCTGCCCCTTCCACTGGTCCGAGTCGAGGGCCTTCATGCCCTGGCCGACCCGCTCGAACGCCGCCCGGAAGTCCGCCAGATGCTTGGCCGACTCCCGGAGCGCCGACGACTTGCCGTGGATCAGCTCGTTGGCCTGCTCGCTCTCGCCGAGCTGCTGTTCGGGTACCGAGGCGCCGAGCCGGGAGGCCAGTCCGTCGCCGAAGTCCTCGACCGTGTCCGCCCAGCCGTGCGCGCCCGCACGATCGAGGAGGCCGCCCACCTCGTCGGTGGCCCTGTCGACGCCGTGGCCGATGACCTTCTTGGCTGAATCGACCTTCTCGTCGATCGCGTCGAGACCCTTGTCGACCAGCCTGCCCCAGTCCGTCATCGGCCCGCACCGCCCGGCTGTGCCTCGGGTGCCGGGCCGACCGTGCCGTCGACCAGTGCGTCCGCCTCATCCCGCAGTCCGACCGCATCGATGATCTGGTTGGACAGCAGGATGTCGGAACTGTTCAGGTCCCGGACCGCGCTCTTCCAGGCCTCGTTGCCGTTCTCCGAGGCGTGTGCGAAGGATTCCGGCTCGTAGTCCGCGTTCTTGATCTGGGTGATCGGGTTGTCGGAGAGGACCTCGCCCCAGTCCTTGGCGATGATGTCCTTCTCCTCGGCGTACGGGTTGCCGAGTGCCGCGTTCGCCACGACTTTGAAGCTGCCCTGGATGTACTGGTCCTGCTCGTACACCGCGCCGGCCGACAGCCCCACGTTCAGGGCGAACATGTTCCCCTGCTGCACCAGCGAGCGCACCCCCCAGCCCCAGCGCTCGCAGAACGTGCCCAGAGTGGACGCCAGGCTCTCGTGCCCGGTCTCCATCCCCGAGAGAGCCAGCTCGGTGAAGCCGCCGCCCATGCTCGCCGTGCCCACCGACCCGAGCTCCTTCAACTCGGCCAGGCTCGCCGTGATTCCCTGCGCGATCAGCGCCAACGCCTGCTTCGAGACATCGAGATCCGACCCGTCCCCGCTCATGCGGCCATCCCCCCGTCGAGTGCCGCGGCATCCGGCACGATCCCTCGAACCGGCGGGAACGCCAGCCCGTCCGGCCCCGCGGCGTTCCACGCGACCCCGCACGGAAAGTCCAGCGCCGGCACCAGCTCGTCGAGCAGGCGCGCACCGACCACGCGCCGGTACGCCCACTCCCGGTCGCCCTCGCCGCGCGCCTCGGCGAACCGGGCCAGCGCCTCCTCGTCCGAGAACGCGCAGATCCAGTCCAGCCCCCCGAGTTCGGCCGTCCACAGGCCGTCTCGTACGTCCAGCGGCACCAGAACCACCTGGCTGCGGAATTCCGCCAGCCGCTCCAGTACCGCCTCTCGTGCTTCGACCGCCGGATCGGCTACCGCCGGATCGGCTACCGCCGGATCGGCTACCGCCGGATCGGCTACCGCCGGATCGGCTACCGCCGGATCGGCTACCGCCGGATCGGCTACCGCCGGATCGGCTACCGCCGGATCGGCTACCGCCGGATCGGCTACCGCCGGTCCGTCGGCTGCCTGGACGGCAGCGGCCCGCAGGCGGCTCCACTCCTCGTCGAACCCCCCCACCCCAGCCCCCGTACACCTTGATCGAACTCACTTTTGCACGGCTTGGCATGTCGGCGAAATTTACTGTTCGGTAGCGCGCACATTTCGCCAGGCGCGTCGAATCCCTGGTCGGCGATGTGGGTGCCGGAGGCAAGAGTGCTGGTGGTTGAGGGGTGCTCCATTGGCCTCACGGGGCCGATGGCGAGGTCGTTCGTTGCATGAGTAACTAAATCTCCCGCTCTCCTTAAGTGGCGTCGCCCCGGCTGCGTCGCGTCGACGGCCGATGCTCCTCGGGGGATGATCGGAGAGGACCACACCCTCGTGGTGGAGATCCACGGCACGAGGCGAGGACGTGAGGGCATGGCACTCCCGCATACTTCCGGCGCGTCCCGGCGGGCTCGGCCTTGGGCCCTGCTGGCCGTGGTCTGTGCGGTGTTCGCGGCGCTCACCCTGGTCGCCGAGGGGATCGTCGGGGGGCTGCTCGTCCTCGTCGTCGGGGTGGCCGGGGCGGCGCTCACGGCCATGGGGACCTGGTGGGTGGTGTCCCATCGCGGGGTCGTACGGCTGGTCGGCACCCTGCTGGTGGTCGGCGCGCCGGTGGCCATCCTGCTCATCTACGCCCAGGCGGACCTGTGGCCCACGGCGCTGGTCGCCATCGCGCTCTGGGCGGCCGCCGTGGCCTGCGCGCGTACCGCGCTGCGCGCCGCGCGGCGGCCCGACGGCATGCGGGCCGTCGCACGGGCCGCGCCCCGGCACCCGGTGCTGATCATGAATCCGAAGTCCGGCGGCGGGAAGGTCGGCCGGTTCGGCCTCGTCGAGAAGAGCGAGGCCCTCGGCGCCCGGGTGGTGCTGCTGGACCCGGAGGTCGTGACGGACGTCGCCGCTCTCGCCCGGCAGGCGGTGGCCGAGGGCGCGGACCTGCTCGGGGTGGCCGGCGGCGACGGGACCCAGGCCCGCGTGGCCGAGGTGGCGGCCGAGTACGACCTGCCGTTCCTCGTGATCTCCGCGGGCACCCGGAACCATTTCGCGATGGACCTCGGGCTGGACCGCGAGGACCCCGCCCGCTGCCTGGACGCACTGGCCGACGGGGAGGAGCTCAGGGTCGACCTGGGGGTCGTGGGCGGCCACGCCTTCGTCAACACCGCCTCCTTCGGCGTCTACGCGGAGATCGTGCAGCGGCCGGAGTACCGGGACGCCAAGGCGGACTCGGCCCTGGCCGCACTGCCGGACCTCCTGCTCGGCTACGCCGGCACCACTCTCGACGCGGCCACCGACGGGACGCGGCTGGAGGCCCAGCAGGCGCTGCTGGTCAGCAACAACCCGTACTCGTCCCCCGAACCGATGGGGGCCCGCAGGTCCCGGCTCGACCTCGGCGTGCTCGGAGTCGTCGGGATCCGGGTGAACAACGCCGCCCAGGCGGCCGACGTGGCCCTGCGCGGAGCGAGGGCGGCGGGCCTGCACCTGCTCACCTCCCGCGAGGTCGTCATCGGATCGGCCGCGGAGCGCGTCGCCGTCGCCGTGGACGGCGAGGCGCTCACCATGCCCACACCCGTGATCTGCTCCATCCGCCCCGGAGCACTGCGCGTACGGGTCCCCAGGCTCCGCCCGGGGGCCCCGGAGGCCGCCCCGCCCATGCAGTGGAGCGAGGTCCTCGCTCTGGCCCTGAACCGGCCGGGGGCCGGCGCGGCCGGTTGAAGCCCGGGATGCCCGACCTCCGGTGCGGCGTCACAATGAGCCTTACCCGGTGTTCGTAGCGGATTGGAGACATCCGTGAAGGACCTCAAGTTTGAGCAGAAGAGTTCCCTTTCCCGCCTCGAGGCCGCCGATCAGCTCGCCGCCCTCGCCGAGGCGCTGCGCCACGGCGGCAACGCCGAACTGGAACTCGGCCCCGGGAAGATGAGTCTGCGCGTCCCCGATGAGCTCCGTACCGAGATCGAGGTCGAGATCGGTGACGGGGAGATCGAGATGGAGATCGAACTCAAGTGGCCCACCACGCAGGCCAAGGTCGCGTGACAGCGCCCTCGGACGGCCCGGAGCCGGCCCCGGAGCCGGCCCCGGAGCGGGCCCCGGAGCGGGAGCCCGGGCGCGGGGACTACAGCGGCGCCGTCTACGGTTCCCTGCTCGCCGCCTCCGTGGTGGTCGGCGCCGGGACGCTCGGCAACTTCCCGCGGCTGGAACTCGTCGCGCTGCTGCTGGGTACCGGTGTGGTGTTCTGGGCCGCGCACGTCTTCGCCAGCCTCTTCGGGGTGCGCATGGCGCACCACCTGAGCTGGGGCGTGGTGCGCAGTACGGCCAGGGAGGAGCGCCCGATCATCAAGGCGGCGGTCCCACCGGCCGTCGCCGCGCTGGTCGCCCCGCTGTTCGGCCTGGGGCACCAGGGCATCGTGTGGCTGGCGCTCGTGGTCGCCCTGGTCGGCCAGGTCGGCTGGGCCACCGTGGCCGCCGCCCGCGCCGGGGCCTCGCGCCGGATGATGATGCTGGCCGGCGCGATCAACCTCTTCCTCGGGGTGCTCATCGTGCTGCTCAAGGTCGCCCTGCAGCACTGAGGGCGGTGGCGTCGGCGGCGCTACCGCTACCGCTACCGCCACCGGCCACGTCACCGGAGCCGCTTGTCCTCGTATTCCTCCAGTGCCGCGCCCAGCCGGCCGACGCCCTCGGTGATCTCGGCCGGGGTGTGCGTCGTGAAGGAGAGGCGCAGCGTCCGGGGGTCCGGGGCGGTGGCGTAGAAGGGGGCGCCCGGGACGAAGGCGACGCCGTGGGCCACGGCCGTCCTCAGGAGGTCCGCCGCGTCGTGGTCCTCCGGCAGGCGGGCCCAGGTGAACATGCCGCCCGCGGGCAGGTTCCACTCGCAGTCCGCCTCCAGGGTCCGGCTCAGGGCACTCTGCAGGGCGTCGCGCCGCTCGCGGTAGGCGGTACGGACCGCGGCTATGTGCGCGTCGAGGTCCACCGCCGCGAGGTAGTGCGCCGCGGCCAGCTGGTCCACCGTCGAGGTGTGGAGGTCCGCCGCCTGCTTCGCGACCACCGCCGCACGCCGCAGCGCCGCGGGGGCCCGGAGCCAGCCCAGCCGGAGGCCGGGAGCCATGACCTTCGAGAAGCTGCCGAGCAGGGCCGTACGGTCCTCCGCGCCCGGGTGCGCGGCGAGCCACGGGACGTCGGAGCCCTCGTAGCGGAGCTCCCCGTACGGGTCGTCCTCCACCAGCCACAGCCCGAGCCGCGCCGCCGTGTCCGCGACCGCCGCCCGGCGGGCGGCCGGGAGGGTGCGGCCCGTCGGGTTCTGGAAGGTGGGAACGGTGTACAGCAGCTTCGGCCGCTCGCGCGCGACGACGTCCGCCAGCGCGTCCGGCAGGATGCCCTCCGCGTCGCAGGGCACGGCCACCACCCGCGCTCCCGCCAGCCGGAAGCACTGGAGGGCGGCGAGGTAGGTGGGGTTCTCGACCAGCACCACGTCACCCGGTTCGACCAGGGTGGCGGTGATGAGGGTGAGGGCCTGCTGCGAGCCCGAGGTGATGACTACGTCGTCCGGGCCGGTCGGCAGCCCGCGCGCGCTCGCCCGGGCGGCGACGGCCTCGCGGAGTTCCGGTGCGCCCTCGGTGGTCGAGTACTGGAGCGCGCGCCGCGCGGACACCGAGAAGGCGGCCTCGTACGCGGTCCGCAGGCCCTCGGTGTCGAAGAGCTCGGGCGCCGGCAGGCCGCCGGCGAGGGAGATGATCCCGGGGCGTTCGGTCAGCGCGAGGATCTCGCGTACGGGGGAGCCCTCCACGGAGGTGGCGCGGGCGGCGAACGCGGGCGGCGGTGCGACGGCGGCGGGGGTGGAGGTGGTGGTTGCGGCGGCGGGCACGGGCAGCTCCTTCAGGAGGCGGGTGCGCGCATCGTAGCGAGGGAAGTTGTAGACGGCACGTATATATCAGGGGGTGGACCGGTGGACCGGTGGCCCGGCCGCCGGCGCTCCCCGGCCCCCCGACCCCTCCCCATCTGATGCCGCATCAGCTAGACCGTTCCCATGACGACAGGAGAGCAGGACCCGCAGCAGGACACCCGCGTCGAGGACTACGCCGAGCTCGCGGCCGTCGGCCCCTACGGAGTCCGCCCCGGCCATGCGCTGATCACCATGGTGGAACCGCACCCGGGCCACGAGTACGCGTACAACCGCTGGTACGAGGACGACCACTACTACGCCGGCGCCATGGCCATGCCCTGGATGTACGCGGGCCGCCGCTGGGTGGCCACCCGCGAGCTGCAGGAGCTGCGCTACCCCGAGAAGTCGGCCGTCGCCCAGCCCGTCACCGCGGGCTGCTACATATCGACGTACTGGGTCACCCAGGGGCGCTACGACGAGCACATGAAGTGGACCGTCGGCATCAACAAGCGTCTGAACCGCGACGGCCGGGTCTACCAGGACCGCACCCACGTCTTCACGTCCTTCCAGGACCACGCCGCCACCGTCTACCGCGACGGCGCCGCCGGCCCGCGGGACTTCCATGCCCTGGACCACCCGTACGAGGGCCTCGTCGTCCAGGTCGTCGACGCCGACGGGCCCGAGCAGCGGGCCGAGTTGCTGGAGTGGCTGCGCTCGCGCGCCCTGCCGAAGCGGCTGCACGGCGGCCCGGCCGCGATGGTGACGGTCTTCCGCCCCACTCCGCTGCCCGGTGACCGGATGACGTACGTCAAGCAGGTGGAGGGGGTGGACACCCGCCTCACGCTGCTGTGGTTCCTCCAGGACGACCCCCGGACCTGCTGGGACCGTTTCCAGGGGCTGGACACGGAGGTCGCGGAGGCGGGACTGGGGCGGGTGGAACTGGTGGCGCCGTTCATCCCGACGGTGCCGGGGACCGACCGTTACGTCGATCAGCTGCGCTGAGGGAGCCTTCGGCGCCCCGGGCATGGCCGAGCCCCCTCGGCCAAGACGGCGGGTCGGTCGAGAGGGCTCCAGTCAGTGACACGGGTGACGCGGGTGACGCAGGTGATGCTGGTTCTGCGGGTGCCGCCCGCTGTGCGGGTGATGCGGCAGCCGGTCCCGCCGGTGCTGGTGCCGGACGCGGAGACCGAACGGTAGGGACGGCGAGGACGGTCGGGACGCGCCGTGACGTTCAGGCGAGGCGTCCCAGCCGGCCCTCGGTGACGTCGGCGACGAACGAGGTCCAGGAGTCGGGGGCGAAGGTGAGGGACGGTCCGTCCTGCACCTTCGAGTCGCGGACGGCGATGGCCTCCATGACAGGGGACTTGACCTCGACGCAGGCGCCGTTGGCGGAGTAGGAGGACTTGATCCAGTTGGCCGTGGCGCCCTGGCGAATAGCCATGTTTCTCTCCGGTGAGCGAGTAGTTCCGGTGGTTCCGGTGTCCCGTCGGCCAATGTTCCGGCCGACGTGATCGACGCTACCGGCAGCTCCTGACGGGTGAAGGGGCCATTCACCCGACCGGGTGGCATATTCCATTCAAGCCTTCTGTGGCTGGGGAGTGACGGTGTACCGTACCGGCCCGCTCGCCGCGCACACGGTGGATATCGGTGGTATCCGGCCGCTATGCGCCCTTGTCTGCATATTGGTTGATGATCCCCGAGATGAAGTCGCGGGTCTGGTCGACGTTGAGGGCCTGCGCGCGCAGGTGCTCGTACATCACGCTGTACTTCTGGACGTCGTTGGCCTTCTCCAGGTACAGGTCGCTCGTCACGCCCTCGATGTAGACGACGGTCGAATCGGACGCGTCCGGGAACTCCAGGATCGCGTACTGGCCGTTCACGCCGGGGTGCGCGCCCAGCTCGAAGGGCATCACCTGCACCGTGACGTGCGGCTGCTCCGACTGCTCTATCAAGTATTCGAGCTGCCGGATCATCAACTGGGCGTCGCCCACGCGCCGGCGCAGCGCTGCCTCGTCGATCACGGCCCACAGCCGCAGCGGGCCGAGGTCAGGGTTGTTGTTCTCCGTCTCGGAGAGCCGCTTCTGGCGGTGCATCCGGACCTGGACGCGCTTGTCGACGTCGGCCGGGGCGGTCTCCGGCCACGCGCCGCGGACGAGGGACTGGGCGTACTCCGTCGTCTGGAGCAGCCCCGGGATCACCAGGGGCTCGTACGTGCGCAGGCTGGCGGCGTCCGTCTCCAGGCCGATGTAGACGCTGTACGGGATGTCGCCGAAGGCGTGCCACCAGCCCTGCTGGCGGGAGTCCTTGGCCATCTGCATGAGCGAGTCGATGAGGCGGCGGTCCTCGACCTCGTAGACGTCGCAGAGGTCACGGACATCGCGCTGGCTGATGGAGCGGCGGCCGTTCTCCAGTCCGCTGATCTTCGACTGGGAGACGAGGAGGCGCTCGGCGACCTGTTCGGCCGTCATGCCCTTGTCCTCGCGGAGCTTGCGCAACTCCATGCCCAGTCGGCGGCGTCGGACGGTGGGATTGACATTGGACGCCACGTGAACGGCACCTCCGCCTTCTTCTGTCGTTGCAGCTGTTCTCTCTGCGTATCTGGTCTTGAGCAGACTGCCACCGAAGCGGGCGGCGCCGCTGGGGAACGGCCCGAAACACAGACGCGCGGGGTGGCGGGACCGGCGAACCGGCCCCGCCACCCCGCGCGCTGGCGGCTCCCGAACCGACCGCGTCCTCGCGGACGTCGGTCGGGGCGGTGGCGTTGCGATGGTGGTGCGGTGAAACGGGTGGAACGGTGGAACGGGGGTGGAGCGGGGTGGATCAGTGCGCGGCCGCGCGGGCCATCGCGCCCGTCCGGCGCGGCTGCAGCGGAACGCTGCTCGCCGTGGCACGGGCCGGCGGTGCGGGTGCGCGGTCACGGCGTGGCTGTGCGGCCACACCGTTCTGGACGTCCATCACGGCATGCGCCACGAGTCCGCCCATCGGGTCGTGCCGGATCAGGTCCCGTAGCCGGGATCTGGACGACCGCCCCTCGTTGCCGGGGTACAGGTGCTTGCCGAGTCCGACCGCGTGGGCCAGTGCGGCGAGCGCCGCGGTCCGCGGGTCCGGCGGTACGCCGGTGCGGATCGCACTGTCGAGCCGGGCTCGGATCTCCCGGCTGATCTCCGTGTCCGTCGCTTGGTAGCGAGTCGTCGGCAGCACTCCGCACATCTGTCCCGCGACGGCATGGACCATGCCGCAACGCTCCAGATGAGCGAGGTAAATCTGGCGGAGCCCCAGCCGGGGTCCGCCGATCCAGTGGACGGCCCGTACCGGGCTGCCGCGCCTGCGCAGCAGTTCCAGTGCGGAGTCCAGAGTCGGATCTCCTGTCGGCCGTGGCATCACCACGGCGATACGATCCCCATCAGGGGCTATCCGTCCTGCCAGAGCCAGCTCCACTAGCTGTGCCCCGGCCAGGCCGAGGTCGAGCGACTGCGGCTGCGCCGTGGTACCCGTGGCCGGGTCCAAGGCGAGCAGCAGAAGCTCCTCCGGAATTGTTCTGCGGCTCCTGCCCATCCATGCCTCCCCGCGTGGATGAGTGACAGGGTGACGCCTCTCACATTCATCTGTCGAGAGCGCGTGGCCGCTTTGTGGGGGAACCCGCAGCTATGTCGTTCTCGTCTCGCACGGGGGCGATGCTCCCGAGACGGGACACTGTTAGACATTCGGACAGCCGGACGTGGCGGCGATGGAGGAGGAACGGTGGCGGGCGAGTCCCCCGACAAGTCGGTAGATGAAGGAGCGCCGGGGGCGGCGGAGTCGTCCGCGGAGCGTGATCCGAGGCTGTCGGTGTTCCGGCCCCGGGACCCCGAGAACGGCGCGGCCGTGGCCGCCGGTGCCAGTGCCGGTGCCGGTGCCGGTGCCAGTGCCGGTGTCGATGTTCAGGTCGATGCCCGAGCCGAGTCCGAAGCCGAGGCCAAGTCCGAGGCCGGGGCCGGGGCCGAGCCCGAGCCCGAGCCCGAGCCCGAGCCCGAGCCCGAGCCCGAGTCCGGGGCCGAAGCCCGAGCTGAGTCCGGAGCCGAGGCCGGAGCCGAGCCCGAGGCCGGAGCCGGCGGGCGGGATCCGCTGCGGGACGCGGTGGCGGCGTGGGTCGCCTCCGCCGACGGCGCCGATGCCGCTGCGAGCGAAGCCGAAGATTCCGCTTCGGTGGACGACGAGGCGGGCGCGGACGAGCCCGACGCCGCCGAGCCCGACGCCGCCGAGTCCGGCGCACCGGATGCCCGTACCGAGGCTCCGGACCCCGATTCCGACTCCAGCTCGGATTCCGTTTCTGAATCCTCCGCTGCCCCCGCTCCGGTCGTCGAGGCGAAGCCCGCGGCCGAGAAGCCCGAGGCCGAAAAGCCCGCCGACAGTGAGCGCACCGCGGTGTTCCGCGCCTTCACGCCTGCCGCGCCCAAGCCCGCGGCCGAGAAGCCGAAGGCCGAAGGGCCCGCGGACAGTGAGCGCACTGCCGTGTTCCGTGCCTTCAAGACGGATTCCGTTTCGACTCCCGCGGCGGAGCGGACGGAGCCTGCGGCCGAGAAGCCGAAGGCCGATGAGTCGGCGGACAGCGAGCGCACCGCGGTGTTCCGCGCCGTGAAGCCCGCTTCCGCTTCCGCTTCCGCCTCGGCGCCCGCCGCGAAGCCGAAGCCGGAGCCGGAGCAGGAACCGAAGCAGGAACCGAAGCCGGCCCCCGCGGCCGAGAAACCGAAGGCCGAAGAGCCCGCGGACAGCGAGCGCACCGCCGTCTTCCGTGTCCCGAAGGCGGACGCCGCCGCCGGGGCGCAGGCCCCGAAGCCGGCCCCCGCCAAGCCCGCCCCCGCCAGGCCGAACCTGGCCAAGCCCGCCGAGGCCAGGCTCGCCGCCAAGCCGGCCGAGGCCAAGCCCGCCGAGGCCAAGCCGACCGGCGCGAAGCCCGCCGACGTCAAGCCCGACGCCGAGTCGCCCAAGGGCAGCACCTTCGTGCCGCTGCGTCCGGAGGGCATCGCTCCCGCGACCGCGCCCGCGCCGAAGCCCGCCGCCGGGCAGCGGCCCAAGGTTCCGGTTCCGCCCGCCGCCGCGCGGTTCGACCACTCCGAGCGGACCACGCAGCAGCCGCTGCCGCCCAAGCCGCCGCTCGACATGCTGGCGGACCTCACCAACAACCCGCCCCCGCCGCCGAGCCCGATGCGCACCGCCATCCGGCGGGTCAAGATCTACGCGCCGCTCGTCGTGCTCCTGGCGGTCATCCTGGCCGTGGTGCAGCTGGTGCGCCCGCTGCCCGAGCCGAAGCTCGTCATGACCGCGAAGTCCTCGTACACCTTCGAGGGCGCCAAGCCCCAGCTGCCGTGGCCCACCGAGGGGCAGGCGTACATGGCGGCCGCCGGTCTCGGCACGCTCGGCCAGTCCGGCGAGCAGAAGCCCGTGCCGATCGCGAGCGTCACCAAGTCGATGACGGCGTACATCATCCTGCGCGACCACCCCATCAAGAAGGGTGAGCAGGGCCAGATGATCGAGGTCGACAAGACGGCCGAGACCGAGGGCAAGAAGAACAACTCGACCGACAACGAGTCCACCCTCGACACGGTCAAGGAGGGCGACAAGATCACGGAGTACGACGCGATCGCCGCCCTGATGATCCCGTCGGCCAACAACATCGCGCGGCTGCTCGCGCGCTGGGACTCCGGGTCGCAGGAGGCGTTCGTCAAGAAGATGAACGACACCGCCAAGGAACTCGGCATGACCAACACGACGTACACGGACCCCTCGGGCCTGGACGCGACCACGGTCAGCACCGCCGAGGACCAGGTGAAGCTGGGCCTGAAGCTGGTCGAGATCGAGACGCTGCTCGACATCACCAAGAAGCCGAACTGGGTCGACCCGTCCGGCAAGAGCTGGCGCAACTGGAACGGCCTCACCGGACCCGCCGGCGCGCTCGGCATCAAGACCGGTACGACGACCAAGGCGGGCGGAAACCTGCTCTTCGCCGCGCAGAAGAAGGTCGGCAACACCAACCAGCTGATCGTCGGAGCCGTCCTCGGCCAGCACAAGCCGTCGATCATCGACACCGTGCTCGCCGCGAGCAAGGAGCTGATGGTCGCCACCCAGAAGTCCCTCGACGGAGCGACCGTCGTGAAGAAGGGCGACGTCGTGGGCTACGTCGACGACGGGCTCGGCGGCCGCACGCCGGTCGTGGCCACCGCCGACGTGCAGGCGGTCGGCTGGGCCTCGCTGACGGTGTCCATCAAGCTCGCGGACGGCGGCGGCAAGCTGCCGCAGACCGCGAAGGCCGGGACCGAGGTCGGCCTGCTGACCGTCGGCGAGGGTGCCAGCCAGGTCAAGGTGCCGGTGGCGCTCAAGACCGAACTGGCCGCGCCGGGCATCGGCAGCAAGCTGACGCGCGTCGGCTGACATCCGGTGAGAGCGTGGATCCGGCGCCCCGGGCAACCCCGGGGCGCCGGGCCACGTCTTGGCTCCCGGGAAGTTCGTGGACTCATGGGTTGGGGAGTGCGGCAGTGACCACCGCTGAGCAGCAGGGCCGGCGCCAGGAGGCCATCCCGTCGGCCGACGCGCCCACCGTGGTCGACGCGCCCACCGTGGTCGACGCGCCCACCGTGGTCGCCGGGTCCGCCGGGTCCGGGGGGCTCTCCGTGCCCGTGCCCGGAGGCATACGGCCGCCCCGCGGCCCGCTGGGGGCCGTTCTCGACGGGGCCCGGCGCCGTCCGGTGATCGTCGCCACCGTCCTCGCCGCGCTGCTGCACGTCGTCTGGTTCTTCTGCTTCGCCAACAGCGGCGGTGACCTCGCAGCGCAAGACGCCTGGGCCGAGTTCGTCGGCCGTCATCCCGACTCCGCGTACAACCTCGCCTGGTACGGGGGCATGCACCCCGTCTCGTACAGCGTGGTCTCGCCGTACCTCATGCACATGCTCGGCGTCCGGACCACGATGATGGTCGCCGGTACCGTCTCGGCCGGGCTGCTCGCTCTGATCCTCACCCGCTGCCGCGGTGCCGTGCGCGAACCCCTGTGGCCCGCCCTGGCCGGGGTCTACGGGTTGTTCTGCAACGCACTCTCGGGCCGCGTCACCTTCGGCCTCGGCGTGATGTTCGCGCTGGGCGCCGTCGCCGCCGTCTTCTGCTGGCCCCGCAAATGGGCGGAGCGGCGCTGGGCCAAGGCCGCGGTGGCGGCCCCGCTGGCCGGTCTCGCGACCGCCGCCAGCCCCGTCGCCGGGCTCTTCCTCGGGGTGATCGCGGCCGCGCTGTTCCTGAGCCGGCGGCGCCCGGGCGCGTACGCGCTGGGGCTGGCCCCGGTGGCCGTGGTCGGGCTGTCGGCGTGGCTGTTCCCGTTCTCCGGGACGCAGCCGATGAAGATCGGCTCGGCCGGGCTCCCGTTCGTGTTCGGGCTGCTGATCGTCTTCCTCGTACCGAGGCGCTGGAAGACCGTCCGGATCGCCTCGGCGGTCTACTCCCTCGGGGTCTTCCTGACCTGGGTGATCGACTCCCAGGTCGGCTCGAACGTCACCCGCATGGTCATGCTGTTCGGCGGGGTCGCGCTGCTCGCGGCCCTCCCGTACGAGCTCCCGCGCTCGCGGCGCTGGTACGCGGTGCTGCTGGCCTTCGTCGGACTGAACGCCTGGATCACCACGAACAGCGTCACCGACATCGTCCGCACCACCCCGCTGGCCGCCTGGAGCCGGGAGCTGGCCCCGCTCGTCGACCAGCTGCAGAAGGCGGGCGCCGACCGCGGCCGGGTCGAGGTGGTCCCCGCCAGCAGCCACCGCGAGTCCTCCGCCTTCCCCTCGTACGTGAACCTCGCGCGCGGCTGGAACCGGCAGGCCGACCTGGAGCGCAACCCGCTCTTCTACGACGACACCCTCGGCGCCGACAGCTACCGGGCCTGGCTGGAGCGCTGGGCCGTGCACTACGTGGTGCTGCCCGCCGACAAACCCGACTCGGGCGGTGAGGACGAGGCCAAGCTGGTGCGCGGCGGGCTCCCGTACCTCCAGCAGGTGTGGGGCGACGCGAACTGGCAGCTCTTCAAGGTCGAGCAGCCCACCGACCTGGTGGCCGGGCCGGCGACCGTGGTGCGGGCGAGCGCCGACCAGCTGGTCGTCGACGTGAAGCAGCCCGGGCGGGTCCTCGTACGGATCCCGCACTCGCCGTGGCTGGGGCTCGTGGACGCGGCGGGCAAGGCGGTACCGCCGCCGCAGGAGACCTTCGCCTCGAAGGCGCGGGGCGGGAGCGGGGAGGGCGGCGCGCTGCGCAAGCAGTACGCGAACACGGCGGGATGCCTCTTCAAGGCCGCTCCGGACGACACCGGGGACGTGTGGACGGAGCTGCTGGCGCCGGCGCCGGGGCAGTACCGGGTGGCGGCGAAGTACCAGCTGCCGCGGGGGACGCCCTGCCCGGAGGACCTGGTGCACCAGACGCTGGGCCAGCCGAAGCGTCCGGCCCCGCCGCGTCCCTGATCGAGGCTCTCGGCCGACGCCCTTGATCGGAATTCTTTGCACACCGGTCCGGGTGCGTGGGTCCGTATATGTGCATACGATCCGAGTAGTCCGATTGGGTGCTTCCCGAAGGAGTTGACGACGGGATGAACAAAGAGCAGAAGCGGGATGTCCGGGCGGCCATCGCGAAGGCGCAGGAGACGGCGCAACCGCCGCGCGGTCCGGGACACGGCTTCAGCGGTCCGGTACGGAGCAAGGTCAAGGGCGGATCGCACACGAAGGCCGCCCTCAAGCGGGCCGGCACTCCGCAGGGCGACCGTATCGGCGAACGCAGCAGTGGCCTGAGCTGACCGTGATGGCACAGCCCTTCCGGCCCGAGCCGGAAGGGCTTCGTGCGCTGCATCCGCTCCGTGCGCTTCGTGTGCTCCGTGCGCCGCATCCGCTCCGTGGCGGGCCTCGCATCCGCCGCGATCTGGCCTGATTCCGGCCTGATCCGGTCGGATCCGGTGCGATCCGGCCGGATCCCGCCGGTCACCCGCCGGGGATCGCCCATTACCGTGACGTGACCATGAACGACACGCAGCGCGACGAGCGGCTGCCGCCGCGCCCGCGGCTGCCCGCCTGGACCTCCACCCTGACCTGGAAGGCCACGGTCTTCATCACCCTCATGTGCTGCGGACTCGCGGCGCTGCTGGGCTGCCTCGTGCACGGCGCCATGACCCACCAGACCGTGGGAGCGGCCCGCGAGAAGGCGCTGATCCGGCTGGAACGGAGCATCGAGGCCTACGAGACCGGCGCACGCATGCCGCGCGGCGAGGGCATCGACCCCGCGGGACTGCCGCCGGAGCTGCGCGCCCTGGCCGTCGGCGGCAGGCGCGGTACGGCAGTCGGCCGCTACCGGGGCCGGCCCGTGATGTGGGCCGCCGGGCCCGCCGCGCACGGCAGCGCGATAGCCGTCTCCGTGGACTTCCGCGCGAGCGAGCGGACCATCGCCGAACTGGACCGGGCCATCCTCGGCTCCTCCGCGCTCGCCATCGGCGGCACCCTCCTCATCGGCGCGTTCGTCGTCACCCGGATCACCCGGCGGCTGCACCTGACCGCGCAGGTGGCACGCCGGATCAGCAGCGGGGACCTGGACGCGCGGGTCGCCGACAGCACGCGCAGCCAGGACGAGGTGGCGGCGGTCTCCCGGGCCCTGGACACCATGGCCTCGTCGCTCCAGGGCAAGCTCGAAGCGGAGCAGCGGTTCACGGCGGACGTCGCCCACGAGCTGCGCACCCCGCTGACCGGCCTGAACGCGGCCGCCGAGCTCCTGCCGCCGGGCCGCCCGGCCGAGCTCGTACGGGACCGGGTCCGGGCGATGCGCTCGCTGACCGAGGACCTGCTGGAGATCTCCCGGCTGGAGACGCGCGGCGAACGCCTGGAACTGGACTCGCACGACCTGGCCGACCTGGCGGCGCGCACGATCCGCGCCTCGGGTACCGACACGGCCCTGGAGGTGGGCGGCCCGCGCGGCGCCCTGCGGGTGGACACGGACCGGCGGCGTCTGGAGCGGATCCTGGGCAACCTCGTGGCCAACGCGCACAGTCACGGCGAGGCCCCCGTCACGCTCACGGTCGACGGCCGGACCCTGACCGTGACGGACTCGGGCCCCGGCTATCCGGAGTACCTGCTGACCACCGGCCCGCAGCGGTTCCGTACGGAGGGCACGAACAAGGGCCACGGGCTGGGCCTGACCATCGCCGCCGGCCAGGCCCGCGTCCTCGGCGCCACCCTCACCTTCCGCAACCGGCAGGCGGGCGGCGCCGAGGCTCGCGTCACGCTTCCAGGGCCCGCAGCACCGGCAGCAACTGCGCCTCCTCGCCGTCGAGATGAGCCTCCAGCTCCCGGCTCATCCGTTCCACCCGCTCGCTGAATCCGGCACCGGGCGCGTCCAGCGCGCGTACCAGCTCCGCCTGGAGGCGGGCGATCGTGGCGTGCTCGGCGCCGATCCGGCGGAAGAACTCCCGCATGGGGGGATGCCGCTGCTCCAGGTACGGGAAGAGGCCGGCGTCCTCGCTCCGGTGGTGGAACTCCAGCGAATGGCAGAACGCGAGGCAGTGCTGGCGCAGTTGCAGCCCGAGCGAGGCCGCCCCGGCGCCCTGCGGCTCCGCGCGCGCGAGGTCCCGTACGAGGGCCAGCTGCGCCCGCAGCCAGCCGTGCACGTCGAGCAGCTTCCCGGCGATCCCGCCCTCCCGGGACGGGGCCCCGTGCGTGCGGAGCAGCGCGACGACGGGGATCACCCGGCGGGTGCCCGCCTGGTACTCCCCGTACCCGGGCTCCGCGCGGACGATCCTCGCGAACAGCTCGTCCCGCCGAGCCCCTTCGGCGGGGACGGCGACGGCCTCGTACTCCTCGGCCCCGGTCTCGACCTGTACGAGGGGACGCGCGAGCAGGTTGTGGTACCAGGCGGGATGCCGGTCGGCCCCGGCGGCGGACCCGACGACGAGCAACTCCCCGCCGCCGTCCCCGCGGACGAACCCGAGCGGGACGGTGTGCGGCTTCCCGGACCTGGCGCCGGTGGTGGTGAGCAGGATCAGCTCGGAACCCGCGAAGGGCCCGCCGACCTGGCCGGCGTTCGCCCTGAACTCTTCGATGACGGTGTGATTGAACGATGACATGGAGTGTTGTATCCCTCACGGTGTGCGTGCGTGCGACGGCAGCGAAAACAACCGAGGGAGATCACCCGTAGCCGGTGGCATACATGCCCATGGGCCCGGTCCTTCACCAACAGGTGCCTGCCCAACCACCGCCCGGCCCACATCTCAGTAGGCGGCGTCACGCGACACGTACGCCATGTAACCACAACGCGAAGAGGCCCCGCGATCGATATCGACCGCGGGGCCTCGTCCGTGCCCTCGGCAGGATTCGAACCTGCGACACCGGCTTTAGGAGAGCCGTGCTCTATCCCCTGAGCTACGAAGGCGGGGGCTTGTCGCGAACCTTGCCGGAAACCCCGCTGGGGCCGCCCGACTCGGACGGACAAACGTCCTGGTCAGCTTGCGTGCGTACGCGGAGGGGGCAGCGTCCTCGCGGACACTTTCCCGGGCACACGCCTGGTAGCCGACTGACCGCTGACAGCCTAGCGGATCAGGCTGCCCGAGGTCGCCTCGATTGGCGTGCGGCTCGGCCACGTCCATCTCGGGCCCTGTGACCTGCGCGTTTCGGTGATGCCGGGTCCGCGGCGCCTCTGTCGGGACGGTAGGTGCGTTGGGCGAGGCGCTTCCGGATGTCCGTTTCGCGTCCGGGGGTGGCTCTGGTCGTCTGCGAGTCCGGGCGAGGAAAGACGGCCGTGCCCTCTGTGGGTACGGCCGTCGCGCTGTCTGTGGGGGTCTGCGGATCTCGGAGGGCGCTCTTGAGGGCGGTGAACTCCCGTACCGCGACCGCCGCTTCGTCCTCGTACTCACCACCGGCGACGTGCGAGAAGGAGAGGATCACGCGAGTCCAGAACCCGTCGTCACGGCCTGAGGCGAAGAACCACTTCGTACCGCGACCTTCTTCTTCGCCTTCTCGCCGTTCTCGTTGTACGTGCGGGCTGCGGGGTCTCCACGGTGGTTGCGGATCTCTCCGGTGACCGGATCAGCGGGCATCTCCCTGCGATGGCCTCCGTCCGTGTAACGGGGATCGCCCTGCCCGTTGTAACCGACGACGGCCGCCGCACGGTCGAGGGCAGTTCATCCTGCATTCGGCCGAAACGCTATGCCCTTCACGGAATATCAAGAATGAGTAGCTGATACTCAAATCACCTACGCGTGGGCCCACCCCCGGGGGTTCCGGAGGAACTGCAGCCCATCCACGGCCCGGTATTGCTGCCGTATCACCAGCCAAGCACATCGGGTTCGCGCTGCGGAGCTACGGCGTCAGCCCCTACAGCCGATATCGCGAGTGTGTCGACGCAGCCCACAGCAGACGTCCTTGCTACTGTCCACATCACCGAAATCGCCCGTAAGGGAATTATTCGCGCCTACCGGCGGCCGAGAGGAAAAAGACGGATTATGAATGACTTTTCCCGTCGCAAACTACTCAAGGCGACCGCGGTCGCCGGTGCCGGCGCGGTCGTCGCGCAAGGCGTCACGACGGCGGAGGCCCACGGTGCGAGCGCCGTGAGCGAGCCCCCCAAGCACACGAAGTGCCCGCCGGCGAAGCTGACCGGCCGCATCGTCCGCCCCGACAACGCCGGGTACACGGAAGCCCGCCTCGGCTGGGACCAGCTCTTCTCCCACTACCCGCTGGTCATCGTCTTCGCCCAGAACACCCAGGACGTGGTCAACGCCCTGACGTGGTCCCGGCAGAACGACGTCGCGGTACGGGTCCGGAGCGGCCGCCACAGCCTTGAGGGCTGGTCGAACGTCGACAACGGTCTCGTGATCGACATCAGCGAGCTGAAGTCGGTCCACATCGACAGCGGCGCCCGTATCGCGACGGTCGGCGCCGGACTCAGCCAGCTGGAAGCGGTGACCACGCTCGCGGAGCAGAATTTCGCGGTGACGACGGGGACCGAAGGCACCGTGGGCCTGTCCGGGGCGACGCTCGGCGGCGGTTTCGGCTTCCTCACTCGCTGGCTCGGCATGGCCTGCGACAGCCTGATCGGTGCTGAGATCGTGGTTGCGGAAGGCGACGAGTGCGCCAAGGTGGTCAAGGTCGACCCGCACAACAACCAGGACCTGCTCTGGGCGCTGCGCGGAGCCGGCAACGGCAACTTCGGGATCGTCACCTCACTCACTTACAGAGTGGCCCCGCTGAAGAGCGTTACGTACCTGCAGGCCACTTGGACCGGAATCGGCGACCTGCGCAGGCTCTTCGACACCTATCAGCGCACTGCGCCGTACCTCGACGACCGCCTCGGCACCCAGCTCGAAATCCACCGGAACCAGATCTTCCTGTTCGGGGTCCTCGCGGAAGGAACACCGGCGGAGGCGAAGAAGCTGCTGGAGCCGCTCCTGTCGATCGACAGCCCGCAAGTGGCGGTGCAGGTGGGGAACTGGGGCGACGTGTATTCCGGCTTCCAGATCCCGACCGCGGACGAACCCGCGAACTGGAAGTTCTACTCCCAGTTCACCAGAAAGCCGTTCCCGAGCAAGGCGATCGATGTGATCGTCTCGTTCATGCAGGACGCGCCCACGGACGACAGCAACTTCTTCGCGCAGGCGTTCGGCGGGGCGGTCAGAAAGAGCCCCCGTGGCGGCACCGCGTTCCCGCACCGTGACGCGCTCTTCTACTCCGAGCCCGGTGCCGGCTGGGGCACCCGCTCCGATGAGCCGGGCGTCTGCGACCCGCTCACCCCGCAGGCCCAGGCCTGGATCGCCGAATTCAGCCTGGCCCTGCGTCCCTATGTGGACGGCGCCTACGTCAACGTGCCGAACGTGGGCATGCAGGACTGGGAGACCGCCTACTGGGGATCCAACTTCGACCGACTGCGCACGATCAAGGCGGAGTACGACCCGCACAACGTCTTCAAGTACGAGCAGAGCATTCCGCCCGCGTCCTGATGAACGGAGCAGGGCCTGCGCCCCCTCCCCCGACCGGTGAGGGGGCGCAGCCGCGTCGACGGCCTCCGCCGGGTTGAACGGGTCGCCCACGGCTCGGCTTGGGCGGGCGGGACGGGTATTCCAGCGGCGGCGACGGCATGCGCTCGGGAAGTTGCGGCCGTTCGTGGCCAGTTGGTGCGCTGCCCGCCCATCGCGACCGCGATCGGATGAGCATTTCCGCGTACATACCGATGAACACAAGAGCGTCGCCATATCGGCGCGGTTCACTCAAATCTTGATATTTCCGACATTGCTCTTTCACTGTTGATCAGCGACGTCGAAGGGAATGTTGTGCCCCCCATGCCCAACCCCGGCCGTCAGTCGGCCGCGAAGTCCGCGCTCCCGCGCTCGAAGTCCCGCGCCGGCAGGCGCCTGGGACGGCTCCGGGCCGTCGTCGTGGCCGGTGCCCTGCTTGCCGGGCTGAGTCCGGTGGCGGCCGCTGCGCCGCAGGCTGCCGCCGGGCCGGAGAGCAAGGGCGATCCGACGCAGTACTGGAACAAGGTCCTGCTTCAGACGTTCCGCAATGCGCGGGGTTGGGACGCCTCGCCCGGCAAACTCTCCCGATCCGGAGCCATGGTCTTCGCGGCCATCTACAACGCCGAGAGCGCCTACCAGAACACGTACGGAACGATGAAGTACGAGCCGTACCTCAACCGGCCGCTCAAGTACGCCACCGACTCGTCGGAGCCGCGCGCGGACGAAGAGGAGCGGCTGATCGACCGCACGGCGTACCGGATGCTCTCCGAGCTGTACCCGGGCGACCGGGCCTTCATCGACGCCCGGTACGAGGCCCGGACCGGCCGCTCCCCCCGCTCCCCCGACCCCCTCGACCGCCTCGTGGTCGACCGCGTGGTGAGGCAGATCAACAAGGCCCGGGCGGACGACGGTTCGGACAACCCGGAGCTCTACGACGGCGACACCACCACACCCGGAGCCTGGCGGCCGACGGGCGAAGAGGCGACGGCCGACGAAGGGGCCTGCCAGGAACCTGGCGACGCGGTGACCCCGAACTGGGGCAAGGTGAAGCCGTTCGTGCTCCGCTCCGGTTCGCAGTTCCGGCCTCCCAGCCTGCGCGGCTTCACTTCCTACGACGAGCTGGTGAACAGCCCGGAGTACGCGCGCCAGGTCGACGAGGTGCGACGCGTGGGTGCCGTCGACTCCACCGAGCGCACCCGCGAACAGACCGTCATCGGCTGGTTCTGGGACCACGACCTGAACGGCACCTACCACCCCCCGGGGCAGCTGCTCCAGCTGACCGGGACGGTCGCCAAGAAGTTCGAGCTCGACACGTACGAGACGACCCGCTTGTTCGCACTGTCGGCGCTGACCCTGGCGGACGCCGGGATCGCGGCCTGGGACAGCAAGTTCGACGGCCCCATCAACGAATGGCGTCCGGTGTCCGCGATCCAGGCGCTGGGCGGAGAGAACGCGAACTGGCAGCCCCTCAGCGCGGACCGGGCGGGAACGCCGTGGACCCCGTGCTTCATCGCCTGGACCTCCGGGCACGCCAACTTCACCGGTGCGTGGGCAGTCGCGATGCAGAACTTCTTCGGCCGTGACGAAGCCTCGTTCACCGCGCAGTCCGAGGACCCGCACACCCTCGAGCGGTTCCGCCGGATGAACAGCTTCAGCCAGGTTGCCGAGGAGGGCGAGTTCAGTCGAATGTGGCTGGGCGCGCACTTCCGCTGGGACGCCGAGGACGGGAGGGAGATCGGCACCAACGTCGGCCACTACGTGTTCGCCAACGCGCTCCAGCCGACGCGATCGGGCCGTCCGCATCAGCAGTGAACCGACGCCCTGGCCCGAGCCGATTCGGCAGTTTCCACGGCAAGCCTCTGACCTGGGCTTCTAGGGTTTCCGTCAAGCCCCACGAAGGCGGGGGCTTGTCGGAAACGCTGGCGAGGGAGGAGCGCCCCGGTCAGTGGGCCAGTACGGTCATGTGGTCGGGGTGGTGGGCGGCGACGTCGTGGGCGGCTTGGACGAAGGCGGCGACGGCTGCGGAGCGCGAGGTCTCCGGCCAGGCGACCACGACCGCGCTGGGGCTGAGGCCGGTGACCGGCCGGTAGGCGATGTCCGGGCGCTGGTGCCGCTCGGTGGTGGAGAGCGCCAGGAACGCCACCGCCTGGCCCAGCGCGACCACCTCAAGGAGTTGCTCGACGCTGGCCACGAGCGGCCCCTCGGGAGCGTCGGCCGGCGCCAAGCCCGGGTGGCCGTCGCCTGCTTCCGCTCCGTCGCGTCCCGTGTAGTGGGCGGTGGTGGAGGGGGCGGCCCCCTTCCAGCGCGGGATCGGTTCGCCCTGGAGGTCGGTCAGCCGCAGTCGCCGGCGTCCGGCCAGGCGGTGCGCGGCGGGGAGGACGGCCAGTCGCGGTTCGACCACGAGCGTCTGGGAATCCAGCCCTTGACCGTCGAACGGGCTGCGCAGCAGCGCCACATCGGCACGGCCGTCCCGCAGCATGGCGATCGGCTCTCCGCTGCCGCCGACGACGACTTCAGGCGGCGGCAGATGCGAACCCGTTCCCCGGTAGGCGGCGAGGATCTCCCGCAGCAGCCCGGCATCGCCTCCCGGCTTGACCGCCACGACGAGCTGCGGTGTCGGCTGACCGGCCCGGCGTGCTCGCCGGGCCGCCGCATGCACCGCGTCGACCGCGATCCGGGCCTGGTCGAGCAGCACCCGACCGGCGTCGGTCAGCCGCACCTGCCGGGTGGTGCGCTCCAGCAGGCGTACCCCGAGCCGGGACTCCATCTGAGCGATCGCCTTCGACAGCGGGGGCTGCGCCATCCCCAGGCGTTGCGCGGCCCGGCTGAAGTTCAGTTCCTCCGCGACCGCGATGAAGTACCTCAGCTCCCGCACCTCCAGCTCACTCATATCCGTGGACTATAGATCCAGAGTCTTCCGGTCTTTCCCTGCCGCCCGTGGGTGAGGGGAGGCTGGGTGCCATGACGACTTCGCAGAAGACCGCCCTGATCACCGGCGCGAACAAGGGCATCGGCAAGGAAACGGCGCGCAGGCTCGCAGCCCTCGGCATCACCGTGCTGATCGGCGCCCGCAACGCCGAGCGCGGCGAGGCGGCGGCCGAGGAGCTTCGTGCGGACGGCGCCGACGTACGGTTCGTTCCCCTCGACGTCACCGACGAGACCTCGGTCCAGGCCGCCGCCCAGCACATCGACGCCACGTTCGGCCGCCTCGACATCCTCGTCAACAACGCCGCGATCGCCGCCGGACCGCAGAAGCCGAGTGAGACCCCGGCCGCAGCCGTCCGGGAGGTCTACGAGACCAACGTGTTCGGCGTCATCGCGGTGACCCACGCCATGCTCCCCCTGCTGCGCCGCTCCGCCGCCGCACGCATCGTCAACATGTCCAGCGAACTCGGCTCCCTCACCCACTTCTCCGACCCGGGCAGCCCGTGGTCCGCCTACTACTCGATCCTCCTCCCTTACTGCACGTCGAAGAGCGCGCTGAACGCGGTCACCGTGCTCTACGCCAATGAACTGCGCGACGAAGGGATCCTGGTCAACGCCGTGAGTCCCGGCTACTGCGCGACCGACCTCAACCGCCACAGCGGGATGCGCACGGCGGAGGAGGGCGCGACCGTGGCGGTCGACCTGGCGACTGCGGGCGACGACGGCCCGACCGGCGCCTTCTTCGCCGAGGACGGGCCGATTCCCTGGTGAGACCATGCCGTGCTTCTTCGCCCGGAACCGAGCGGCCCGCGGCCGATGTTGACGGACTGCGCACCCTCGCGCGCGTCTGGCGCACGTTCGCCGACACCATGGAGGACGTAGCGGCAGCTGCCGACAGGCTCTACGACGGGACGTGTCCGTGACGTACAACCTCCTTACCGTCGACGCCGTCAGCCCCGAGGCCATGGCCCGCGCCCTTGCCGGATGCCTGGGTATCGCGGTGGGTGACGTGGACGTGGCCGATTCCGAGGGCGACCCCGACCTCCGGAACTGGGATGCGCCCGTCTCGTGCGAGTACCGGGCAGTCCGCGGTGATGTGGCCTGGTCGCTGGACATCCATGCGCAGGAGCATGTCGCCGGCCAGCCGCCCGAGTCCGACCTTGCCGCGGGGTTCGCGAAGGCCGCGGTGACGACCGTCCTGTTTCCCGCCGAGGAAGCACCGCCCAGTGCCTACTGGGCGGTGACGCCGGAGGGTCTTCTCACTCGTGCCCGGCTCGAACCGTCCGACGGCGAGCCTTCCCGGTACGAGGTCACCGCCGTCGAGGCGCCGGTGCCGCAACTGCCCCGGGCGACCGTGACGCGATTCGCCGAGATCGTACGGGAACAGCGGCCGGACACGCCGGTGGCCCGGGCCTTCGCGGTATCGGTGGAGAAGGTGCGGCAGGCCGCCCCGGGCCTCGCGAGGCCTTCCCTCGACGACGGCACCGCCGGCCCCGTCCGGACCGCGAAGGGCAACCTGGTGGCGTGGGAGAGGGGCATCACGCAAATGGAGTCCGGGTGGGCGCCGTCCGGATGGTATCCGGCCTGCCTTTACCGGGAGCGGCTGGAATGCCGGGACGAGCTCGCCGGTATCGGGGCGCGCCTGCCCCGTGACGTCGCCGAGCTACTCGACGAGGCCCTTGAGCAGTTGGACGGACGGTTCGCCGCTGCGACGGAGGAAGACCCGTCGGGGAGCCTGCGCAGAGAGCTGACCGGTGGCTCCGCGGAGCGGACGCCGGTCGGCTGGTGGTGGCGTCGTCGCCCGAATCCCAGGCCCTGGCACGGCCCTGACGCCGTGCAGCCGGCCTGAGCCCGCCCGGGCGGCATGGCGCTCACATGCGTACGGCCCGCCTCCTTCACGGGTGGCGGGCCGTACTCGGTAAGGCCGCGCTGCTGCGGCTCGCGCGTCTCATGGCGGGGTCAGGGCCAGTCGATCACGTCGGACGTGGTCCCGGCGGCGAGCGCGGGGGCGACCGAGGGGGTCGGGACCGGCCAGTCGATGTCCGCCCTGACCGTGGCGGCGAAGGCCAAGGTGGAAATCAAGATCGCCACGGAAGCGGCAAGGGTACGCATGCGCATGACAGCTCCAAACAGACCGAGGACAAGACAGGCAAGGGGGAAAGGTCCAGATGAGGCAGGGGGTCGACGCTCCGCAACAGCGTCGAACCGGGCCCCGTGACCCCTTCCGGCAGCCGAGCTTGCCAAATATTGCCAACGCGGTCAACCAAAAATCTGCACCTCTCGCAAGGTCGTGGCAGAGCGTCAGGCAGCAGGTTTGCCAAACCGCCCACGGCTGACTAAAGTGACGCGGAGGGGGCTGGCCGCATCCGAAGAATTGAATGTAGGGTCCACATGGCAACAGAGCCGTCCTTCGGGCTCCGCCTCAAGGCGTTGAGACAACAGCAAGGGCTCTCCCAAGCCGCACTGGCGGGCGATGAAATCTCGACGGGATACCTGTCGCGCCTGGAGTCGGGCGCCCGGACTCCCACGGAGCGGGTGATCGTCTATCTTGCCAAGCGGCTGGATGTGGACCGCTCGGCCTTTTACATCCAGCCGAGCAGCAGTTCGCTCTCCCAGGCACTGAGTCTTGCCACGTCCTCGGACAGCAGTGAGGCAACCGAGGACCTCATCGACGTCGTCGCCACCTCCCGTGACGAGGACCCGCTGCTGCGCTGGCAGGCGCTGTGGCTGATCGAGCGGTACTGGCACGCGCGGGGCGAGCAGGCCCAGGAGCTGGCCTGCCTCGAAGAGCTGACCGGCATCGCCGACGAGCTCGAACTGCCCGCACTGCAGTGCAGGTCGAAGAGCCGCCTCGCCCGCTGCCTGCGTTCCACGGGGGACGTCGCCCGCGCGCTGGAGCTCGCCGTCAGCGCCCACCAGGTCGCCAAGCAGGCCGGCCTGCCGGTGTCCGACGAGGCGAACGCGCTGCTCGCCCTGGTCTCCGTCGAGGCGGAGGCGGGCCGGCTGCCCGACGCACGGGCGCACGCCGAAGAGCTGGTCGGGCTGGTGACCGAGGCGCCGGAGACCCTGCGCGCCGAAGCGCTCTGGACGGCCGCCACGGTCAGTTCGCGCCAGGGGGACGACGACGCCGCGCGCGCGTTCCTGCAGCAGGCCATGGCCATCCTGGACAGTCGCGTCGCTCCCGTGCTGTGGGCCCGGCTGCGGCTGGCCGCGGCCTCCCTGCACCTGCAGGGCGCGCCGCCGTCCACCGAGTCCGCGGGTGTCTACCTGAAGGAGGCGGAGGAGGCGTTCGCCCTCGTCGGTACGCCGCTCCAGCAGCAGGAGATCCTGGTGCTGAAGGCCCACCTCGCGTTCGAGGAGGGCCGGTACGCCGACGCCCGCGCGGCTCACTCCCGGCTCGACGTCGACGAGCTGATGCTCAACTACCGCGACCGGATAAGGCTCCAGACCCTGGACAGCAGGCTGCTGATCGTGGAGGGCCGCCGCAAGGAAGGGCTTGCCCAGCTCAAGCAGTTGGGCGAGGACGCCCGACGCGCGGCCAACCTCGACCTGGCCGCCGAGATCTGGCAGGTCCTGGCCGAGACCCTGGAGCACAGCGCCGCCGGCTGACCCCCGGTCGTCGCCGAGTCGCCGAGTCGTCCAGTCGCCGAGTCGCCGGGGCGCCGCGCCCGGCGGGTACGCGGTCCGCGACGCACAACGCCCGAGGCTCCCCACCGGTATCGGCGGGGAGCCTTCGGACGTTGAGCGTGGCCGGCCATGGACTCGCCGGCGGGCCCTCAGATCTCGTCGAGGGCCGCGCGCAGCCCGTTCGCGAGCTCCTCGAACTCCTCGTCGGAGTAGGTCAGCGACGGGACCAGCATGATGAAGTCGGTACCCGGCTGGACGATCAGGCCGTGGCGGCGGGCCGCCGCGGTGAGCGCGTCGGAGGGGACCGACAGCTGGATGCCGCGGAAGCAGCCGAGGCCGCGGGTCTCCACGACCAGCGGGTGGGAGGAGATCTCCTCCAGCAGGGCGTCGAGCTTCTGGGTGAGCTTCTGCGCCAGGGCGACCGCGTCGAGGCGCTCCATCTCCGCGATGGTGGCGATGATGGCGGCGCAGCTGGTGGGCGAGCCGGCCTGGGTCTCGCCGTGGAAGAGGACGGCGTCGGTGCGCTCGAACATCTCGCAGACGTCGTGGGAGACGACGATGGCGGAGGCGGCGCACGTGCCGTTGGTGAGGCCCTTGGACGTGATCATCACGTCGGGCTTGAAGGGCCAGTTCTGGGAGGCGAAGTAGCTGCCGGTGCGGCCGAAGCCGGTGGCGACCTCGTCGGCGATCACGAGGAACCCGTAGCGCGCACGGAGGTCCTCGATGGCGCCGAGGAGCTCGTCGGAGACCGGGTGGGCGCCGGTGCCGAGGACGGGTTCCAGGATGACGGCGGCGATCTTGTCGCCTTCCCTGTCCAGCAGCTCGACCAGCTCGGTGACGTCCTCGTGGCTGACGTGCCGGACCTTGCTGCGGTCGACGCGGTAGACGTCCTGCCCCAGCGGCTGGCCCGTCAGGGCGAAGCTGCCGTAGGTCAGGCCGTGCCAGCTGTTCTTGAGGCCGACGACCACGTCGCGGTTCTCTTCGCCGCGCAGTGCCTGGTAGTGGCGGACCAGCTTCATCATCACGTCGTTGGCGGCGCCGCCGGAGGTGGAGAAGAGGACGCGGCCGAAGTGGTCGGGGCCGCTGACGTCCAGCACCGCCCGGGCGGCCTGCTCGGCGAGGCGGTGCCCGCCGCGGAAGAGGGGCAGGTAGGACGCGGTGTTCAGGCAGTCGGTGATGGCCTCGGTGACGGCCTTGTTGCCGTAGCCGAGGTTGGCGTTCCACAGGCCGCTCATCACGTCGAGGGCGGAGGTGCCGTCGGCGAAGTGGACCCGGTTGCCCTCGCAGGCGATCCCGTGGACCTCGGGCCGTCCGTAGCGGCTGGGCTGGACGAGCGATTCCCACAGCGGGTAGCGGTCGGTGTTGACGGTCATGTGAAGCCTCCCAGTTGGTTGGTGATGTCAGAGATGTCTTGTCAGCGCGTCAGTTCGTCGGCTCGTCGGCTCGTCGGCTCGTCAGCTCGTTTGCGCGGTGCGTTCGGCCGAGCGCAGGGACTTCCGTCCGACGAGCGCGAAGGCCAGCCATCCGATGACGGAGATCACCGCCATGGTCAAGATCGCGTTCCAGAGGCCGATCCGTTCGCCGAGGACGCCGCTGAGCAGCGCGCCGAGGGGGAAGGGGCCGTAGGTGAGCATCCGGTAGGCGGCCGTCGCGCGGCCGATCACGTCGAGCGGGATGACCGACTGCCGGAAGGCGACGACGTGGACGTTGTAGATCGTCAGGCCGAAGCCGTAGATCCCGAAGGCCAGGACGGCGAGCAGGAAGCTGGACCACTCGGACCCGCCGGTCAGTGCGAGCAGCAGGGGGGCACCGGACGCCGCGCCCATCGACACGACCAGGGTGGACGAGAAGCCGAGGCGCTCTCCGAGCGGTTTTGCGGCCATCGCGCCGAGCAGGGAGCCGAGGGCCCCCAGGGCCAGGACGGTGCCGACCCCGCCGGCGTCCATGTGCAGTTCCTTGACGGCGTACACCAGGAACAGGGTCATGACGGCCTGCTCGCAGAAGTTGAACCAGCCCGCCTGGAAGGTGAGGACCCGCAGCACCCGTTGGCGCCAGAGCATGCCGAAGCTGGTGAAGATGTCGGCGAACCGGGGCCGGTTCGCCGCCGCGTCCCCGGTGCGGGCCGGCTCGCGGTGGCGGATGAGGTACAGGACCACGAAGGCGGCCAGGTACGAGGCGACGTTGGCGAGGATGGCGAACCAGGCGCCGAGGGATTTGGTCAGCAGGCCGCCCAGGCCGGGGCCGCCGATCTGCGACACCGAGTACGAGGCCTGCAGTTTGCTGTTGGCCTCGACCAGGTCGTCCTGCCGCACGATGACCGGCAGGTACGCGATGTAGGCGACCTCGAACACCGCGGTGCAGGCGCCCACCACGAAGGCGATGGCGCACAGCGCCGGTATCGACAGGGCGTCGGCGAAGTACAGCACCGGCACCACGGCCAGGGCGAGGGCCCGCCCGAGATTGGCGCCCAGGAGGATCCGGCGGCGGTCCCACGTGTCGATCAGCAGACCGGCCAGCGGCGTCACGCACAGGGCGGGCAGCAGCTGCATGCCGGACACCAGGCCGACCTCCGAGGCGCTGGCGTCCATGACCCCGAGGACCAGCAGGGGCAGGGCGAGTTGGGTGACCTGCGCCCCGATCTGGGCGACGGTCTCGCCGGACCAGAGCTTCAGGAAGTCGTAGTTGCGCCACAGGCCCCGGTGGGGCGCGGGCCCGGTCTTCGGCGCGGTTTCCATCGTCAGCACGTACTTCTTCTCCCTGCTCGCCCCGGCCGGCTCCGCGTCGCGGGCGGAGCCGGCCGTAGGATCGGCTAGTCGTCGCCCTGGTAGACCGGGGCGCCGTTGTCCAAGAGGTGCAGGGCTTCGGCGACCTGCTCGCGCGAGCCGGCCAGTACCGCGTGCCCGTTGCGTCCTCCGATGCCGCGCGGGGCGTCGGTGACCGCGCCCTCCGGCTCGAAGTAGCAGAGTTCGTGCAGCACTTCGGCGAACGGCGCCGCGATCGCGTCGTCCAGGGTCACCGGGTGCCGGAACGGCGTCACGCCGTCACCGTTGAAGAACCTGATGGCGGCCCGTTCCACTGAGGGCGCCTCCGGGGACACCGGGCTGCCGACGACCGCCCCGAGCTCCGCGAGGTAGAGGTTCCATCCGGTGGCCAGGGCCACCAGGCGGGGAATCTGGTCCCCCGCGGGCCGTCCCGCGACCTCCATCAGCACCGGACCGTCCGGCGTCAGCCGGAACTCGGCGTGGGACACGCCCGCTTCCATCCCGAGGCCTTCGACCACACGGACGGTCTCGTACTCCAGCTGCTCGCGGACCTCGTCCGGCAGTACGGCCGGGGACACGTGGCCGACCTCCGCGAAGTACGGCGGCCTGCTCAGGTGCTTCTCGGTGACCGAGACGATCTCGGTCTTTCCGGGGGCCCAGGTGACCGCTTCGACGCTGTACTCGGTGCCGGACACGTAGCGGTCGACCGCCACCCGGCCGGTGCGCGCCGCGTCCAGTGCGAAGGCGAAGGCCTCCGGCAGGTCGTCCGGGCCGCGCACGATCTTGACGCCGCCGCTGCCGCCGTAGTCGGTGGGCTTGACGACGGCCGGGTACCGGCCGCCGATCAGCCGCTCACATTCGGCCAGGTCCCGGGCGACCCCCAGCTGCGGGGTCGGAAGCCCGAGTTCCCGCAGGCGGCCGTGCATGACGCCCTTGTCCCGGAAGTGGCCGGCCGGCATGCGGGTGGCCGGTACGCCGAGCTGCGCGGCGACCTCGCGGGCGAGGTCGGTGGACAGCTCCTCCCAGCACAGGACGGCGTCCCACTCGAAGTCGGCGGAGCGGGCGGCGGCCAGCATCGCCTCGACGGAGAACCGGTCGCCGGCCCGCCACCAGTCCACCAGGCTGACGGGGATGCGGTGGGCGAGGTCGATGACACCGACGAAGTGTCCGGCGTCGCGCAGCGAGCGCAGCCCGAACTCCTTCTTCTCGCCCAGTCCCGCGATCAGTACCCTCATCGCCGGGTCTCCCCGAAGGTGGCCAGTGCCTTGTCCAGCTGGGCGAAGGCGCTGTCCGTCGAGCACCGCAGCAGGCCGGCGCCGTGCAGCTCGGTGATCCACTTCTTGGTGGCCGCGGGCTCGGCGACGGTGACGATGACCTGCATGTGGTCGGAGTCGATGAAGCACCGGTTGGTGGGCGTACGGGCCGTGACCGTCATGAGGTTGCTGCCCTCGGGCTCCGCCGGCAGCGGGTTCCCGGGAACCTCGGTGGACGGCAGCTCGATCGCGACCAGGCGCTGGGTGACCTCGGGGAGGTCCTCGCCCGTGGCGACCGCGACGAAGACCGAGTGCGGGTCGGTGCCGGTGGCGACGGAGTCCAGGTCGGACAGGCCGCCCAGCCGGGCGTTGATCTCCAGCAGGCACAGGTCGCCGTCGACGACCGCGAAGTCGATCTGCCAGGGTCCGTACGGAACGAGGTTCTGCTCGATGTCGAGGATCAGCCGGTCCAGGGAGGCGGCGGCGCGCTCGGGCAGCGCGAAGGGCATGGCCCGCGCCCGGAAGGAGGGGTCCAGTCCGGTGTCCAGGCTGCCCAGGGAGGCGACGGGCCAGCGGACGTGCGTGCCGCCGGAGCTGATCACCTCGACCCCGCACTCGAAGCCCTGCTGGAAGCGCTGCACGATCATCGGCAGGCCCGGCTCGCCGGCCAGCACCGCGTCCAGGTCGGCGGCCGACTGCACGAAGAACCGGCCGTCGCCCGCCTGGGACTGGGCCTCCTTGAGGACGACGGGGAAGCCCAGCCGGTCCACGGCCGCGCGGACCTCACCGGCGTCGGTGCACACGGCGCCCTCGGGCACCGGCCAGCCGCGCGCGACCGCCGTCTCGTGCAGGGTCACCTTGTCGCAGGCGACCTCGGCGAACGCGGCCGGGTGCGCCAGGAAGTGTCCGTCCCACTTGCCGACAGCCTCGCCGTAGGCGAGGGGGAGCTGTTCCTGTCCGTGGGCGTACGGATTGGCGATCGCCACGTCCGCCCGCTCCTCGGCCAGGACCTCCAGGACGTCCGCGGCGTCCCAGTCGAGGCCGATGCGCTTGACCTCGACGTCGAAGCCGTCGAAGTCCACCGCGGAGTACACCACTACATCCGTGATGCCGCGTGCGCGCAGCCCCGGAAGGATCCGGGCGAGTTTGTACTCGCCGAAAATGACCGCCTTCGCCATGTGCCTGCCCCTGTCAGAGGAATCGTCGTGCGTTGTCATCGGTTCTGGTCGCCCAGCGGGGTGCCGGCGAGCGTCACCTTGTCCGCGAGCGCCAGCAGTCGTTCGTCCACGTCGGAGACGCTGTCTCCGGTCGCGATCACGAAGCCCGCGCGGCCGAGGAACTGCCTCGGCGGCAGGCGAAGTTCGGTGCCCGGTTCGCTGACCCGCCGTACCTCGTGCACCCACGGCTCGTCGGCGAGCCCGGCCGGGACCTCGATGTCGTCGAACGTGAGGTCCGCGGCGGGGTAGAGGAAGCGGATGCCGACCAGGCGGTCCGGCTCCGGCATCGGCCCGGGTTCGCGGCCGGTGGCGACGGCGCCGAGGACGCCGCCGATCGACAGGCCCGGGGCCGCGATCTCCGCGAGGTGGGGGATGAGGTCGCCGCCGAGCCGGCCGTTGACCTCGACGACCTTGGGGCCGTCTGCGGTGAGCATCAGCTCGGTGTGGGTGACGGCGCGGTCGATGCCGAGGGCCTCGTTCGCGGCGATCACCACCTCGCGGACCGCGGCCTCGGTCCGGGCGTCCAGGACCTTGCCGACGACGTGCGCCACTTCCTCGAAGTACGGCGGGTAGCCGGTGCGCTTCGCCGAGATCGAGAAGGGCACGACCTTGCCGTCGAGCACCCAGCTGTCCACCGCGATCTCCGGGCCGGCCAGGAACTCCTCCACGAGGACCAGTCCGTCCTCGATGGAGGGGTTCTCCGCGTCGCGGACGAGCGCGAACGTCTCCCGCAGCTCGGCCTCGGAGCGGACGATCCGCACGGCGATGCTCGCGGCCTGGCCCCGGGGCTTGAGGACCACGGGGTAGCCGATGGTCTCGGCCGCGGCCGCCGCCTCGGCCTCGGAGCCGGCGAGCTCGTAACGGGCCGACGCGACACCGGTCGCCCGGAAGCGCTCGCGCTGGCGGGCCTTGTCGCGGCAGGCGCGCGCCGCCTCGACCGGCATGGTCGCCACGCCGAGTTCGGCGCCGACCTCCGCGGCCACGCGGACCTGCATCTCGTCCCAGGTGAGCACGCCGGCCACGTCGTGCAGCGCGGCGAGTTCCCTGGCCGCGGCCAGTACCTGCGCGCGGTCCTTCAGCTCGACCTCGCGGTGGTCGGCCACGTACGGCGCCTGCCAGGCCAGCGGGGTCTGGGCGATCAGCAGGACGCGGTGGCGCTCGGCCAGACCGCGCAGTGCGTAGTCGCGGAAGTGCTGGTCCCCGGATCCGATGACCAGGATGTTCTCGCTCATGTCCCGTCCCCCGGCCGTCAGATCCACGCGACGGCTTCGGCGAGCTCGTCGTCGTAGAAGCCGAAGAAGAAGCCCATGGTGATCCGGTCGGAGCCGGAGACCTGCTCGATGGAGTGGTAGTACGTGGGGTTGAGCAGGTAGACGTCGCCGGCCCGCGGCTTGAACTCGTGCGCGGGGGCGTCGCCCGTCACCGCCTCGTCGTAGCCGAGACCGCCGACGATCTTGTACTGGTTGTCCTCCTCGGACCACCGCTTGCGGTGGATCCGCAGCTCGCCGCCGTCCTCGCACTCCTGGATGCACACCACGCAGCTGAGCTGGTGGCGCAGGTCGGCCAGGGCCAGCCCGGTGCCCGCGGCGTCGCGCATGATGTTGTCGTTGTGCAGCGGGGTGCGGATGTTGTCCGCGTAGATCCGTACGTTCTGCTGCGAGTAGCTGCGGCCGTCGGCCTCGACCTCGGTGTCGAACCGCTTCAGGCCCAGTACTTCGGCCAGCCGCTGACGGGTCCGCGCGCCGAGGTCGACGCCGATGGACTCGGTGAACTCGTTGGCCTTCTGCGCCTCGGCGAAGTAGGTGTCCGGCTCGTGCAGGTGCTTGGCCAGGTACGGGCCGATGGTGGTGAGGCTGCCGTTGCTGTACTGCGTGGTCGACGCCTGGCCGAAGACCGGCGCGAGCCGCTCCCGGTTCGCGTCGAACTCGGACTCGGGCAGCAGATTGCGCAGCACCACGACGGCCACCGTGCCGTCGGCCAAGCGCCTGACCAGGTCCGCTCCGTCGATGTCCGTGTCGCGATCGACGTCGATGACGATGCGACCCCATTGCTCAGTCACCCTAAAAACCTCCTGCCGGTATGGCTCATCAGGCGGTGTGATCGCCGTCCCGGACCGGAACATTGCCATGGTTGCCAAATGTTGGCAAGTGGTTGATGCCTCTCGGTGACAAGCCCTTTTGCCTGCATGGATGGAATCACGCGCGCGTGGCCGGGGCCGAACAGGCTCTCCCTGCGGCATGGTCCGGGCCGGTGGGGGAGTCGGCCGCTGGCACGACGTTGCCAAACGTTGCCTGACGTTGCTACGGTCGGCGCCACCAGCCGGGAGATGGCGTGCCATCCGGCGACGACTGGCCGCGGCCGCACCCGAGCGAGTTGCTCAGCCGCCCAGCGCAAGTTCGAACCAGTGAATGGGGAAGTTGTGTCTCTGTTGGCCGAAGTTATGACCGTGAGCGAGCGCGAGATCCGTTTCGGCGGCGTGCGCTACGGGTTCTCCGTCGGACACGGTCCGACGTCGCTGAGCGCCCTGACGCGCAAACTGGGAGGCCTCGACGCCGACCGATTCGTGATCGTCGCCGACGCCGGCCTGTCCGAGGAGCAGATCGACGAGATCGCCCGGTGCGCCGGCGAGGTCGCGCCCACCACGGTGCTGCCCGTCCTGGCCGACGAGAAGGCCAAGAGCCTCGACGTGGTCAACTCCCTCGCCGAGCGGCTGATCCCGACCGGCGTCACGCGGCGCTCCGTCATCATCGCCCTGGGCGGCGGCCTGGTCGGCAACATGGCCGGCCTGCTCAGCGCCCTGGTGTTCCGGGGTCTGCGCCTCGTGCACATCCCGACCACGCTGCTGGCCATGTCCGACTCGGTGCTCTCACTGAAGCAGGCGGTCAACTCCAGCGTCGGCAAGAACCACCTGGGCACCTTCCACGCCCCGGTCTTCGTGTGGAACCACCTGGACTTCCTGCGCACGCTGCCCGCGGACGAGACCCGCTCGGCGCTCTGCGAAATGATCAAGAACGTGCTGGGCATCGTGCCGGACCGGTACGCGGACGTGGCCGCCCGGCTGCGCGCCGACGCGCAGTACACCCCGGAGGACATCGCCTGGTTCATCGACCTGTGCGTGGACGCCAAGTCCGCCGTGATGCGCGACGACCTGCACGAGCGCGGCGACGCCCTCGTCCTGGAGTACGGCCACACCATCGGCCACGCGGCCGAGCTGCTCACCGGCGGCGAGCTGCGCCACGGCTACGCCATCGGCCTGGGCATGCTCGCGGCCGCCCGGATCGCACGCGAACTGGGCCTGCTGACCGCCGAGGAGGAGGCCGCGCACCGCGAGCTGCTCGTCCTCAACGGCGCCCCCACCGTACTGCCCGCCGGGGTCACCCTGGAGGGGGTGCTGCGCACCATCTCGCTCGACAACAAGCGCGGCTACGTCAAGGGGACCGCCGGCACCCGCGACCTCATCCTCCTGGAGGGGCTCGGCAAGCCGCACCGCCCGGGCGGCGCCCAGATCACCCAGGTGCCCGAGGCCGTCGTCCGCCTCGGCATCGAGTCCATCACCGCCGAGGTGGCGTGATGGCGACCATCGTCCGCGGCGAGCGGTCCCCGTTCGGCCCGATCATCAACGACACCAGCGGTCCGGCCCTCACCCACCGCCAGGTCGGCGGCGAGGGCGCGTGCCGGTGGAAGATGCTGATGAACGGCATGCACCTGGAAGGCGAGTGGAACTGCGTCGAGTACGTGGTCCTCACCCCCGGCGCCTCCGTCGGTGAGCACGTGCACATGCGCACCGAGGAGATCTACTACATCGTCCGCGGCCAGGCCGTGGTCACCATGAACGACGTCGAACTGCACGCCGGCCCCGGCGACCTGATCACGACGCCGATCGGGGCGGCCCACTCCATCGCCAACCGCTCCGACGAGGAGATGCACTTCTTCGTCATCGAGGTGTACCCGGGCGAGGGACGGGCGGCCGCACCGGCCCACCTGAACGTACCGGCCCGGCTGCCGGACACCGACGGCGTGCGGCGCGCGACCGTCGACCTGCGCCCGTACTTCACCGGTGACTGGGACTCCTTCACCCTGCTGGACGTGCCGGGCGGCGACACCGTCACCGAGGAGGCGCAGGCAGGCCACGCCCAGGTGCTCCATCTGCTGGACGGCAACGCCGAGTTCGAGGTGTACGGGGAGCGGCACGAAGGCGGGCCCGGGCTGTCGCTCGCGATCCCGCCCCACACTCCCTGGACGGTGCGCGCGGCGGGACCGGTCTCGCTGATCAGCACCCGGGTGGCGGTCCGATGAACCTGGGACTCGACGGCCGGCGCGTGCTCATCACCGGCGCGGCCAGCGGGATCGGCGCGGCCACGGCCATGGCCTTCGCGGCCGAGGGCGCCAGGCTCGGTCTGGTGGACCGGGACGCCGAGGGCCTGTCCGCGGTCGCGGACGCGATCCGCGACAAGGGCGGGGAGGTCCGCGTGCGGACCGCCGACCTCTCCACCGCCGACGGCGTGCACAGCGGGGTCACCGGCATCCTCGACGGCTGGAACGGCACGACCGACGTACTGGTCAACAACGTCGGGCAGTGCCTGGCCCGGTCCTTCGACGACCTGACCGACGCCGACTACCTGGCGACCTTCGAGATCAACTTCCTCAGCGCGGTACGGGCGATCCGCCTGGTCCTGCCGGGGATGCGCGCGCAGGGCCACGGCAGCGTGGTGACCAACACCTCCGACCTGGCGCGCCAGCCCGAACCCGGGCTGGTCGACTACCAGATGTCCAAGGTGGGCCTGGTCAGCCTGACCAAGAGCCTCGCACTCTCCGAGGGCCCCGGCATCCGCGTCAACGCGGTCGCCCCCGGCCCCGTGTGGACCCCCTTGTGGACCCGGCCCGGCGGCTTCGCCGACACCCTGGGCGACCTGCACGGCCGGGACGCCGAGGCGGCGGTCAGGCACGAGCTCGGCCGGCGTCAGCTGCCCCTGGGGCGGATGGGCGAGCCGGACGAGATCGCCCAGGTGATCACCTTCATGGCCTCGGACGCAGCCGCCTTCGTCACCGGAAGTGTCTGGGGCGTCGACGGCGGCACCATCCGCGGCCTGCTCTGACACCCGGCCCCGCCCCGCCCCACCCCTTCCGCCCCACCCTTCCCGACGGACGAGAAAGGCCGTGTCATGACGCTCGCCCTGCACGGCGGAGACCCGGTGCGCACCGCCGGCTGGCCGCTGTGGCCGCAGCCCGCCTCAGAGGCCGTGCAGCAGCTCACCGAAGTGCTGCACTCCGCACGCTGGTCGATCAGCGGACCCTACCGGGGCACGGACACCAAGGAGCGGACCTTCGCCCGGATGTTCGCGCAGTACAACGAGGTCGCGCACTGCGTGCCGACGGCCAGCGGCACGGCCGCGCTGATGATCTCCCTGGAGGCGTGCGGGGTCGGCGCGGGTGACGAGGTCATCGTGCCGGGGATCTCCTGGGTCGCGACCGCGTCGACCGTGCTCGCCGTGAACGCGGTCCCGGTCTTCGTCGACGTCGACCCGGACACCCTGTGCATGGACCCGGCGGCCGCGGAAGCGGCCATCACCCCCGCCACCAAGGCGATCGTCGTCGTCCACCTGTACTCGGCACTCGCCGACATGGACGCGCTGCGCGACCTGGCCCGGCGCCACGACCTCACCCTCATCGAGGACGCCGCACAGGCGCACGGCGCGGTCTACCGGGGAGCCGCGGCCGGCACCATGGGCCGCGCCGGAGCGTTCAGCATGCACCACACCAAGGTGCTGACCTGCGGAGAAGGCGGCGCGGCCGTCACCGCCGACCCGGAGCTGGCCCGGCGGATGGCCGAACTGCGCGCCGACGGCCGCCACCAGCCCGACCGGCCACCGCCGCTGCACGAGATGGAACTGGTCACCACCGGCACCCTGATGGGCAGCAACCGTGCGCTGTCGGAGTTCCACGCGGCGGTGCTCATCGCCCAGCTCGGCCGGCTGGACCGGCAGAACGAACAGCGGGCGCTGCAGGCCGCCGTACTGGAGAAGGCGCTGGCCGACCTCGGCTTCGCCACCCAGCGGACCTCCGACGGAACGGAGCGGCGGACCTACTTCGGGTTCGTGATCCGGCTGCCCGAGGAGTTCGACGGCATCGACAGCGCCGCGGCCGGCGCCGCGCTGAGCGCGGAGCTGGGCCTGCCGGTCAAGCCGGTCTACCCGGCGATCCCGGCCAGCCCGCTGTACCGGCCGGACAGCCGCCGCAGGTTCGACCTCGGTGCCGCACACCGCGGGCGGATCGACCGGGCCCGGCACCGGCTGCCCGTCAGCGAGCGGGTCGCCGCCCGTCACCTGACCTTCCACCACAGCGCGCTGCTCGGGGAGCGGTCCGATGTGGACGACATCGTGGCCGCGCTCGGCAAGCTGCGGGACCACCGCGCCGAACTCGGCTGAGGAGAGGAACCCATGAACGCCACATCCGCCGCACCGGTGGTCGTCATCGTCGACGGCTACTCCAACTCCGGTGCCTACGCAGCGGAGTACGCCCGGCTCGGAATCGACGCGCTGCACGTGCAGAGCACGGCGGAGTTCCTGCCCAAGATGGTCCCGCCGGACCTGTCCGTGTACCGGGAGACCTTCGTGTGCGCCGGCGCCGACGCGGTCGACGCCACCGTGGAACGGCTGCGCGCCTACGCCCCGATCGCGGTGGTCGCCGGTCAGGAGCCCGGGGTCCCGCTGGCGGACCTGCTGAGCGAACGGCTCGGGGTGGCGACCAACGGCACCGCGAAGTCCGCGGCCCGGCGCGACAAGTTCACCATGATCGAGACCGTGCGGGCGGCCGGCCTGCACTGCGCCGGACAGTACGTAGGCTCCGACCCGGCCGAGATCACCCGCTGGGCCCGCGAGCACGGAAGCTACCCGGTGGTGGTCAAGCCGCGCAGCTCGTCCTCCTCGGACAACGTGTTCATCTGCGGGTCGGAGGCGGAGGTGGCGCAGGCCGCCCGAGCGGTCCTGGACGGCATCACCATGTACGACCAGCGCAACACCGACGTCCTCGTCCAGTCCTACCTGGACGGCACGGAGTACATCGTGGACACGGTCAGCGCGGCCGGGCAGCACACGGTGTGCGGAGTGTGGCGCTACGACAAGAACCTGCTGCCCTCCGGCAGGCCCGTCTACGACCTGGACGTGCTGCAGGACCCGGACGCACCGCACGTGCGCGAACTGATCGCCTACGTACTGCGGGTCCTGGAGGCCCTGGGCATCGAGCACGGCCCCGGCCACGCCGAAGTGATCATGACGGAATCGGGCCCGGCCCTGGTGGAGCTGGGCGCCCGGCTGAACGGGAACATGAACCCCGCCCACCACGACGCGTTCAGCGGGACCAACCCGGCGCGCCTGGGCGCCCTCGCCTACGCGCGGCCCGCCGAGTTCACCGCCCGCTACGGCGGCCGGGTCTACGCCAAGAGCTGTGAGGCGGTCGTCCACAACGCCGCCACCGCCCGCGAGGGCCTCGTGGCCGGGATCGACCAGGCCGTGGTCGACAAGATCGCCTCGCTGCCCACGGTCCGGGAAGTGGTGGTCCGGCGCCCGGCCGGGACCCGGCTGGTGCCCACCGTCGACCTGATGACCAGTCCCATGCGCGTGTTCCACACCGGTGGCTCGCACGCCGAGATCCTCGCCGACTACCAGGTCATCGGGCAGCTGACCGAGGACGTCTTCCGGCTGGCCGACCCGGCCGCCTGACCCGCAAGCTCCCAGGGAGAACCATGAACGACACACCCAGGTCTCTGCTGTTCTGGGGCGGGTCCGCGCCGATGGACCTCGGCCGCGACGTGGGCACCCGGCTGCTCCGGCAGGCCGCCGCCCGCAAGGTCGGCACGCAGGTCACCGTCGAGTTCCCGGACGTGCCCGAACTGGCCGCACTCGCCGGCGCCCTGCACCGTACCGAGGTCGAGGACCCGGCGGCGGCCGCGGCCTGGGCCCGGGGACGGCAGTTCGACGTGGTCCTCGGCGTCAGGGAGCAGGTACAGGTCGCCCTCGCCGAGGTCGCCCGGGCCGTGGGCGCACCCGGCAACCCGCCGGAGGCCGTGCGTACCGTCCGCGACAAGGACCGCTGCCGTCAGGCGCTGCGCGAAGCCGGCCTGCCGCAGCCGGAGTTCCGGCTGTGCGCGGATCTCGCCGAGGCCCGGGCCTTCCTGGAGGGCACGGCCGGGCCGTGGATCGTGAAGCCGCGGGACGCCTCCGGCAGCCTCGGCGTCCGCAAGGTCACCGCGCCCGGGGAGCTGGCGGACGCCGTCGCCGCGCTGCCCGCCCGTACGGAGTTCATCGTCGAGCAGTTCGTCGAGGGCCCCGAGTACAGCGTCGAAGGCGTGTTCCTGCGCGGTGAGCCCCGGGTACTGGCGGTGACCGAGAAGAAGCTGCTGCCGCCGCCGAATTTCGTGGAGGCCGGGCATGTGCTGCCCGCCGACCTGCCCACCGGGCTCCGCCAGGAGTTCGAGCAGGCCGTGACCGGTGCCCTGAAGGCACTGGAGCTGCGGTTCGGCGTCTTCCACGTCGAGCTGTGGTCCACCGCGGACGGTCCGGTGCTCGGCGAGGTCCACGTACGCAACGGCGGCGACTGGATCCACCTGATGCTCGAACACGCCATACCCGGGCTCGACCTGTTCGGCCTGGTGATCGACGACGCGCTCGGCTCGGACACCGGCGCGTACGAGCTGACGCCCTCCAGGGCGGCGGCCGTCCGCTTCCTCGCGCCGCCCCCGGGCCGGGTGAGCCGGGTCGCCGGCTGGGACGAGGTACTGCGGCACCCGGCCGTACTGAAGGCGGACCTGACCGTACGGCCGGGAGACGTCGTCGGGGAGATCCGCGAGTCCTACGACCGGGCCGGATACCTCGTGGTCGGCGCCGACACCCCCCGCCAGGCGGCGGAACTCGCCGAACGGCTGGCCGCGGCGGTCCGCTTCGAGACGGAAGCCGAGACGGAAGAGGCCGGGGCATGAACCGCAGGGCCTTCACCGCCTGGCTGTCCGCCGACCACGTGGCCGGCAACCTCGGCCAGTACATGATCCTCCCCGTACTGGGCGTCTTCCTGACCGCCCAGGTCGGCGGCGAGTGGATCGTCGGCGTCGGGCTGTTCCTCTACAGCGCGTCCGCCGGGGTCTGCGCGCTGCTGGTGAACCGCTGGCTGCCCCGGTTCAGCATCGTCGGCGCCATGACCGGCAGTACGGTGCTGTCCGCGCTGGGCTTCGGCCTGATGCCCTACAGCCACGACGCCGCGGTCCAGATCCTGCTGATCGTCCTGGCCGGCTTCGGCGGCAGCGTCCACTTCCTGCTGTCCAGGGTCCTGGTCGCCGAGGCGGTCCCCGACGCCGTCGGGCGCCACCGGGTGTACTCGGTCCTGCAGATCGCGGTGAACCTGGCCGCGGCGCTCGGCCCGTTCCTCGCCGGGCTGCTGTACTCGTCGGCCGACCCCCGGGTGCTGCTCACCACCGTCGCCGGGTGCTATCTGCTCGCCGGGCTGTCGCTGCGGTTCGGCATCCCGAGGGAGCTCCGGCCCACCGCGACGTCCAGCCGGTGGCCCGTCAGCCGGGCCGTGCTGCGGCTGGTCCGGGACGACTCCTCGATCCGCCGGACGGTGGCGATCTGCGTCCTCGGCGCCTTCGTCTACGGCCAGCTGTACTCCGCGTTCGCCCTCTTCGTCGCCCGCGACGTCGACTCCGCACTGGTGCGGGCCGCGCTGCTCGCCGCGCCCGCCCTGGCCATCGTCGTCTTCCAGACGGCCGTCACCGGCGCCACGGGCAGGCTGCTGGCCAAAGGCACCCGGCCGTTCACGCTGCTGGTGTACGGCGCCGTGCTGTTCAGCGCCTCGATGGTGGTGCTGGGCGTGGGACTGCCCGTCGTGCTCGGCGCCGCGCTGGCCGTCGCGCTGTTCTCCACCGCCGAAATGCTGTTCACCCCCATGGTGAGCACCGCGTTCGCCGGTCTGCCGATCAGGTCCACGCTGGAAGCCTTCAACCTGCGCCAGGTCAGCTGGACCGCAGGTGAGGCGCTCGGCTCGCTGGCCGGCGGCACCGTGTTCCTCGCCCTGGACCGGGCGGGCCTCGCCCACGGCTACTGGCTGGGCGTGGCGCTGGGCACGGGCGCCCTCCTCCACGTGCTCGCCCGCCGCGTCCCCCGGCGCGACACGGCCGTCACCCTCACCCGAGAACCGGCCGCCTGAGCCGGGAGAGACAAGGACCCACCATGTGCCGACTCATCCTCGCCTCCGGGGATTTCGCCGTAGCGGACATCACCGCCGCCGCCCTGGACATGAGCTGTGGCCGGACCGCCGATCACGACAACCCCACCAAGGTGCACGCGCACGGGTGGGGCGCGGTCTGGCGCGAGCCCGGGCAGGGGCTGCGTGCGCACACCGACGTCCGGCCGTTCGCCGACAGCCTGCACGCGTCCCCGCTGCCGGACACCAAGACCGACTTCCTGGCCGTCCACACGCGCAACGCGAGCCTGGAGTCCCAGCGCGGCCTCGGCTTCACCCACCCGCTGACGCGGGACGACGGCTGGTACTTCATGCACAACGGCTACCTGCCGACCGCGTACCAGGGGCTGGGCCTGCCCGCCTCCGAGTTCGACTCGCGCGAGTACTTCGACTACCTCGTCCCGCACGGCGCCGACGGCCTCGACGCGGCGCAGGCACTCGCCAAGCTGGACGCGCTGCCGCCCGGCGGGAACTCCGGCAACGCCATCGCCGTGCATCCCGGGGCCGCCTACCTCGTGCACTGGAGCGCGCCCGGGGTGGCCACCCCGGTGTTCTTCGCGATGCAGCGCCTGAGCCTGCCCGGCCTGGAGGTCATCGCCTCCGAGGTGGTCCCGGGACTCGCCCCGGCCGGGCAGTGGGAACCGCTGCCGGCCGGGACCGTCTCGTACTTCCCGTTCCCGAAGGAGGCGTGAGATGTCCGGGACCGGCGACGCGTACCGGCAGGTACTCCAGAAGATCGACGCGCACGGCGTCGAGCTGATCCGCTTCCTGTGGGTCGACCACAACGGCATCGTCCGGGGCAAGGCGGTGACCCGCCGGTACCTGGAATCCCGGATGGCATCGGGCATCGGGCTGGCCAAGTCCCGGCAGGCGGCCGGCCTCATGGACATCGGTGTGCCGGTGCCCGGCTTCGACGCCGTCGGCGAGGTGCGCCTGGTCCCCGACCCCGAGACCTTCGTCGCGCTCCCGCACGCGCCGGGCTCCGGCGCCATGCTGTGCGACCTGGTCCAGCTGGACGACGAGCCCTGGGACGCCTGCCCCCGTACCTTCCTGAAGTCCGCGCTCGCGGCGGCGGGCGAACGGGAGGTCGTGGCCTCCTTCGAACCGGAGTTCACGCTCTGCGGCACCCGGCCGGAGGCCGGCGCGCTGCACGTGCTCGACGACAGCCTGTGCTTCGACAACACCGGCTTCGACGCCGCCAACGACTACGTGATCCAGCTGCTTCGGGGCCTGCAGGGGCAGGGCATCGACGTGGAGGTGTACCACCCCGAATTCGGCGCCGGACAGCACGAGATGACCCTGCGGCACGGACCGGCCCTGCGGGCGGCCGACCTCTCGGTGTGGCAGAAGGTGATCACCCGGGGGATGGCCTCCTCCATGGGCCTGTGGGCGACCTTCGCCCCCACCCCCGCCCCCGGCTTCCGGGGCAACGGCAATCACCTGCACCTGTCCATGTGGCAGGACCGCACGGGCCGGGGCAAGGAGAACGTGTTCGCCGACGGCGCGGACGCACTGGGCCTGTCCGAGACGGCCTACCACTTCATCGGCGGGGTGCTCCGGCACCTGCCCGGCCTGCTGGCCCTGACCTGTCCCAGCGTCAACAGCTACGAGCGGCTGCGGCCGGGCATGTGGTCCGGCGCGCACGCCGGCTACGGCCAGGACAACCGGGAAGCCGCCGTACGGATCCCGAGCAGGCTGCGCGGCGCCGCGGCCGCGTCCACCAACGTCGAGCTCAAGGCGGTCGACTCCACCGCCAATCCGTACCTGGCCATGGGCGCGGTGATCTACGCGGGCATGGACGGCATCAACCACCGCATCGATCCGGGACCCCAGCTCGCGGAGGACCCCAACGGGCTGTCCGACGCGGAACGCGACCGCCTCGGGCTGGGCCTGCCCCGGTCCCTGGAGGAGTCGCTGGAGGCACTGCGCCGGGACGACTACCTGATGGACGTCCTGGGTCCGCTGCGCCGGCAGGTGTATCCCGCGATCAAGGAAGCCGACATCCGGGCGGTCAAGGAGATGGGGGACGACCTCGCCTTCCTGACCTACACCACCCGCTACTGACGGGCCCGCGCCCGTCACCGGAGGTCGCAGTGCTGGAACAACCCGCCTTCGGGCTGCGGCTGAGGGCCTTGCGCAAGGAGCGAGGACTGTCGCAGGCCGCGCTGGCCGCCGGCGGCCTTTCCACCGGCTACCTGTCCCGGCTTGAGTCGGGCACCCGGCCGCCCACCCGACGGGTCCTCGAACATCTCACCAGGCAGCTGGGCCTGCCGCCGTCGGCCTTCGCCAGGAAGTCGAGCCGGAGCCTGGCCCTGGCCCTGGCCCTGGCCGTGTCCTCGGCGCGCATCGGCACGGTCGCCGACGATCTCGCCGTGCTGCTGCACGCGGGCGAGGACCGGCTCGATCCCGGCCTGCGCTGGCAGTCGCTGTGGCTGCTGGCCTCGGTACGGGACGAGGAGGCCCGGTACGAGGACGCACACGAGCTCCTCGTCGAGCTCGGCGAGCTCAGCGAGTCGATCGGCATCCCCGAGCTGACCGTACGAGCCCGCACCCGGCTGTCCCGGTGCTCCCTGCGGCTGGGGAACGCCGACAGCGCCCGCGCCGAGGCACAGGAGGCACACCGCCTGGCCGAGGGCCTGTCGGTGGACGACCGGTCCGACGCCCTGCACGCGCTGATCCGCGCGGAGGCCGAGTCGGGCCGCCCGGACGAGGCCCGGGCCCACGCCCGCGAACTGTGCGAGATCACCGCGGCGGAGCCCGGGCCCCTGCACGTCGAGGCCCTGTGGGTGGCGAGCACGCTGCACGCCCGCCAGGGCGACCACGCGCAAGCCCGCCGATTAGGGGAACGCGCCCTGGACCGGCTGAGCCGCGAGAAGAACGCGTGGCTGCCGTGGGCGGCCCTGCTCCACCTCCGCCCACCCGGTCCATGACCGGACCCGCGGCCGGCCCTCCGGGGCCGGCCGCTTTTTCACCTGCCGTTTTCCCACCCCGGGTCGCGATCCGAATATGCGACGATCCGGGCAGCGATCGAGAGGGCTGACAGACACATGGGCAAGATGCACGCGGACCAGACGGAGACCGACGCCGGCCTGGTCCGGCGGCTGCTGCGCGCTCAGTTCCCCCAGTGGGCGGACCTTCCGGTCACCCCGCTCGCCTCCGGAGGAACGGTCAACGCGATCTACCGGCTCGGCGAGGACCTGACCGTCCGGCTCCCGCTGCGTCCCGGCGGAGCCGAGGCCATCGCCATGGAGGCAGGGCTGCTCCCGAGGCTGGCGCCGCTGCTGCCCCTGCCCATCCCCGAGGTGGTGGCGACCGGCGTCCCTGGCGAGGAGTACCCCCTGGCCTGGGCGGTGCACCGGTGGATCGAGGGCCGCACCCCCGTCGAGGGCGACCTCGCCGACCCCGAGCGCGTGGCCCGCGACCTCGCCGGCTTCGCGGTCGCCATCCGGGGGATCGACCTCCCCGGAGGTCCGCCCGCGCACCGCGGCGAGCCGCTGATCGCCGAGGACCGGGAGATGCGGGCGGCGATCGAGGCGCTGCGCCGCACCGACGAGCCCTTCGACGCCGACGAGATCACCGCGGCCTGGGACGAGGCACTCGCCGCGCCCCGGTGGACGGGCCCGGCCTGCTGGACGCACTCCGACCTGATGCCGAGCAACCTGCTGCTCGCCGGCGACCGCATCGGCGCGGTCATCGACTTCGGCACCGTCGGCATGGGCGAACCGGCCACCGATCTCATCCCGGCCTGGAACCTGCTGCCCGCCCCGGCGCGGCGGGCGTACCGCGATGCCGTGGACGTGGACGACGCGACCTGGGCCCGCAGCCGGGGCTGGGCGCTGTCCATGGCGGTCATCCAGCTGCCGTACTACCGGAGCACCAACCCGGTCATCTCGGCCAACGCCCGGCACGTCATCCGGGAGGTCCTCGCCTCCGCATAGCGCGGACCGGGACGACGGCACGGACGACGGCACACACGAGAGGGGCACTCCCGGTCGGGAGCGCCCCTCTTCTTCGGTGCGTCTGTGTCCGTGTCCGTGTCCGTGTCCGCGCCGCGGCCGCGGCCGCGGCCGTGGCTAGGCGGTCTGCTGCCTGGTGAAGACCGCCTCGCGCCGGACCAGCCGCCAGTGCAGCCGGATCCGCCGGTGGAGCATGTCGATCGTGCTCACGCGTTCGTCCCGTCGCGCCAGTCGATCCACCGGCGGAGCGTGCCGAGGTCGAAATCGGGGCCGCCGGCGCCGACGATGAACAGCGAGACGCCGAGTTCCCGCAGCTCGGGCCCCATTTCCCGCGGGTCGCCCTCGTGGGCGGCCAGGCCGGACACGCTCGTCGACACCTCGATCTCGGCCGGATCCCGGCCGACGTCCGCGCAGTGCTTGTGCAGGACGGACAGCTTGTGCCGGATGGTCGCCGGGTCGTGGAAGGCGTGCCAGATGTCCGCGTGTTCGGCCACCAGGCGCAGGGTGCGCTTCTCGCCGCCCCCGCCGAGCAGCAGGGGCAGCCGCCCGGCCGGAGCCGGATTGAGGTTCGACAGCCGGGACTTCACCCGGGGGATCGCAGCGGCGAGCTCCCGGAGCCGCTCGCCGTCGGAGCCGAACGGATAGCCGTAGCCGGTGAAGTCCTTCTCGCACCATCCGGAGCCGAGACCGAGCATGGCCCGTCCGCCGCTGATGTGGTCGACCGTGCGGGCCATGTCCGCGAGCAGATCGGGATTGCGGTACCCGACACAGCTCACCAGCGGCCCGAGCTGCACCGTGGAGGTGGACTCGGCCAGCGCCGCGAGGACCGTCCAGCATTCGAAGTGCTTGCCTTCCGGCTCTCCGGTGAGCGGGAAGAAGTGGTCCCAGATGAAGATCGCGTCCGCGCCGAGCGCCTCGGCCTCGGCCGCGGTCCGCCGGATCGTCGCGTAGTCGGCGTGCTCGGGCTGCAGCTGCAGCCCGATGCGTACGGGACGCCCGCTCATGCCGGCCTGCTGTACTCGGCGAAGGTCAGCTCGGTGAACAGCTCCGACCGGTCCGGCGCCAGGTTCAGCTCCCGGGCCCGCCGCAGCATGTAACGCCAGTACGGCTTGACCGGCGGCCACAGCGGGCCGACCTCGCAGTAGGAGGCGTCGACGAAGTAGCGGGGCTTGCCCAGCACACCCGGGCGGGGCCGGCGGGCGTGGAACAGCGCCGAGTGCAGTACGACGGTGCTGCCCGGGGGCAGCTCCTCCAGCACGACCTCACCGGGCAGCGGCTCGGTGCCCAGGTGCGCGCGGGCCGTCTTGTCCACGCGCTCGCGGTGCGAACCGGGCAGCACGACGAGCGAGGAGGTGTCGGTGCTCAGGCCGTCCAGGTAGTGCAGGGCGTGGATCATGGTCGCGGAGCGGTCGGTCTGCGTGCTGTGCTCGTAGTCGTGGTGCCACGGCTTGCCGGGGATGTCCGGGGCCTGGCGGTCGCTGTGCAGGTGGTGGAAGGCGTAGGGCGCGCCCACCAGCTGGTCGAGTATCTCCAGCAGCGGGGACCAGGTGATCAGCTCGCCGTGGGCGGGCAGTTCCAGCTCCATGACCGGCGGCACGCCGAACTTCTCCGGGTCCTTCACCGAGTCGATGGAACGCGCCCGCAGGCCGTCGTCCACCCACCGGTCGACCTCGTGCCTCATCCGGGCGACCAGGTCCCGATCGAGGAAGCCGGGCAGGACCAGGTAGCCGAGCTCCTGGAACTGCCGCAGCTGATCGGGACGCAATGCGGCCGGCTTGTCGTGGGCGAGCAGAAGAGCGTTCGGTGTCATCGCATTACCCCCATTGTTTTCTGCGGATTGGTGAAGAACTGATCGGTGAACGCGGAACGGAACTTGCCGTCCGGGTCGTGCTGCTCCGCGAGGCGGACGAAGTCCGCGGCGCGCGGATAGCCGGCGGTGATCCGCTCGGCCGGGGTCTCGGTGAGCTTGGCCCAGTGCGGCCGGGCGCCCAGGGGCATCAGCTGCTCCTCGACGGCGGCGATCACCGGTCGTACCGCGGGCAGGTCCTTGAGCCAGGTGAAGTGGAAGGTGACGGTGTCCCGTCCGTAGGCGGAGCTCAGCCACAGGTCGTCGCCGCGGACCGTGCGCACCTCGGCGATGTGCAGCACCGGCGCGATCCGGTCGCCCAGGGCCCGGAGCGCGGCGAACGCGGCGGCCGCCAGGCTCCGGGGCACGAAGTACTCCGACTGCAACTCCTCGCCGGCGCCCGGCGTGAGCTCGGGCGGGAAGTGCGGCAGCCGCTGGTACCAGGGGCCGGGCACGCCCAGCTGCTCGGTGCTGGAACCGGGATCGACCCCGGGCACCGGGTGCATCGGCGCGGCCGCCCCGCGTCCGCGGCCCCAGCCGGAGTCGGGCCGGTCGGTACGGCGCTTGAGCCACACCGAGCCGTGGCCGCTGCGCCAGTCGGTGAACAGGCTGACGCTGTAGGCCGCACCGAACACCGCGTCCAGGTCGGCGGCGACCTCGTCCAGCGGCACGTCCGGGCAGACCGTCTGCGCCACCTGGTAGGCGGGTTCGAGGTCCAGGGTGAGCCGGGTGACCACGCCCAGTGCTCCCAGCGCCACCACCGCGCCGGCGAACTCCGGGTGGGTGTCCCGGCGCAGTTCGACCAGGTCGCCCTGCGGACCGACGAGTTCCAGTGCGGACACCGCCGCGGCCAGACAGCGCTGGCTGTCCCCCGAACCGTGGGTTCCGGTGGCGACGGATCCGGCCACCGAAATGTGCGGCAGGGAGGCCATGTTGCCCAGCGCCCAGCCCGCCCGGTGCAGGTACGGCGCCAGCTCGGCGTAGCGCGTGCCCGCCGCCACCGTCACGGTACCGGCCTGCGGATCCAGCTCCATGGACTCCGGGAGCCCGTCCAGACGTACGAGATCGCCCGTGGTGTCGGCGACCCCGCTGAACGAGTGCCGCGTGCCCAGCGCGCGGATCCGGTCCGTGCCGGCGACGAGCGCACGCAGTGCGTCGACGGTGCGCGGCCGGTGCACCCGGCGCGCGCCGTAGGTCAGGCTGTTCGCCCAGTTGCTCAGCGTCCCGGTCATCGCATGCACCGCCGGCCACCGACGAGCGCGGGTGCGGGTACGGGCGCGTGTGCGCCCAGCTGCTGCTCGACCGGGACGATGCGGAAACCGCGTTCCAGCAGCCCCTCGATCATCGGGGCCAGGGCGGCCACCGTCTGCGAGCGGTCGCCGCCGCTGTCGTGCAGCAGGACGATGGAACCGGGCCGGGCCTGCTCGACCACGCTGGTGGCGATGGTGCCCGCGCCGGGCATGGCCCAGTCGTCGGGGGCCACGTCCCACAGCACCGTGGTCAGTCCCGCTTCCGCGAGCCAGCCCAGCGTCTCCGGGGTGCGCGAGCCGTACGGAGGCCGGAAGAGGGTGGGTGCCCGGCCGCCGGTGGCCGCGGCGATCGCCTCGTTGGTCCGGTCCAGCTGCTCGACGAGCTGGGGCCGCGTCAGTTCGAAGAGCATGGGGTGCGACCAGGTGTGGTTCGCGATGCCGTGGCCCTCCTCCCGCATGCGGGCGAGGTACTCGGGATAGGCCGACGCGTACATGCCGGTGCAGAAGAAGGTGGCCGGCACGTCGTAGCGCTGCAGGACGTCCAGCACCTGCCCGGTGTAGGGCGGCTGCGGGCCGTCGTCGAAGGTCAGCGAGATCTCCCGGCGCTCACCGCTGCCCCGGCTGACGCAGGTACCCCGCCGGGTCCACTCGGCCAGGGCCTGCTCGCTGCCGCGGGCGGACTCCACAAGGTCGCCCTCCCGCCCGGTCTGGGTGCCCCGGTCGCGCTGCAGCCGGGTCAGTGCGCCGAGTCCCCGGAGCGCGGCCGCGGCGATGTCGGCGGCGGGCACCGAGGAGAAGACCGGGCGTTCGCCCAGGTGCTGGGGGTCCGCGCGGTAGACGGTCAGACCCTCGGCCATCATGCGCCCGTCGAGCACCCCGTTGGTGCTGTCGACGACGGCGGCCGGCTCCTCCTCGAAGCCCCGCAGGTAGCCGATCAGTTCGTGGGTGTGCCGGGGTCCGAACCGCCGTGTCGGCCGCCGCTGCTCCCCGTGCTCGTCGATGACGTCCACCGTGAAGCCGTCGGCGCTCCAGGAGATTCCTGAATAGAGCATCTGCCCCCCAGCTTGGCAAATTAGTGTCAACGTGTGTCAGATCTGCCCAGCACAACAGTGCTGGCTGTCGCGCCAGTGCATGCTGCGTGGACCCCACGAGCATTGTTGATTGGCACACTGGTGTCAAGATCTGGCAATTAAGTTGCCTGGGGGTGGCCGCGGCTGGGCGGGAGGTGGTGAGGGAGGTGCGGTGGGCCGGTCACCTGAAAAGCCGAACCCGCGGCCGTCTTCGCCCGGGAAGGGCGGAAGACGGCCGCGGGCGGGGTGCCGCGGGCGAGGATGCGGCCCGGTGGACGATGGCCGGCTGGGGGCGGGTCCGGGGCCGGTGCCTCAGGTCCTCGGGGGGACGAGCATGCGCTCCGAGCCCAGGCCGTTCATCCGGGTGTCCCGGTACATGGTGGTCTCGCCGTCGCTCCAGCGGATGATGAGGTCGTTGGTGAGCCCGTCGCCCGTGAACTGGCCGGTGGTCATGACCTCACTGTGGGTCCACGTCTTGTTGGGGCCGTGGACGGGCTGCTCGGCGCCCAGGCCGCCGGTGGTGGTGCCGACGTAGTTGTTGAGCGCGCCGCTGGACCAGCGGACCATGAGGTCCCACTTCTGGTTGCCGGAGTACTGCCCGGAGGTCAGCAGCGTGGCGTCCTTCCAGGTGCTGTTGGGGTCCTTGAGCTTGTACTCCTGGCCCATGGTGCCGGCGCTCACGTTGGTGAAGAGGCTGAGCTCGCCGTCGGACCAGCGCACCATGAGGTCGGTGACGTAGGTGGAGGCGTTGAACCGGCCGGCGGCGATCTGGGTGGCGTGGCTCCAGATGGACCCGGACGGGGCCATCTCGATCGACGTGCCGAGGCCGTTGGAGCCGACGTCGCCGTGCAGGGTCATCCGTCCGTCGTCCCAGCGGACCATGAGGTCGAACTCGCCGGTGCCGGTGAAATCGCCGGCGGTGATGGTGGCGATGGGCTTCCAGGTGCCGTTGGGCGCCAGGAGCTGGCGCTCCGGCAGGAAGCCGCCCTGGCCGTCACCGGGGAAGAGGGTGACCTCGCCGTCCGTCCAGACCACGAGCAGGCTGCTGCGGCCGTTGCCGGTGAAGTCGCCGGAGGCCATCGCCTTGGCGTGGGTCCACAGGTCCCCGAGGCCGGGCAGGAGGGGGCTGTCCGTGGGTCCCTGGTACGGCGGCCGGGGGAGTTTGTCCGGGTCGCGGCCGGCGCCGGCGTCGTCGTACAGGTCCTGGGCGTCCTTGCCGTACACCGGCGCGTAAGTGATCCAGGAGTGGTTGGCGTCGTCGCCGCCGCCGTAGTACCCGCCGGTGTTGCCGATGACCTTGCCGGTGCGCGTGGCCGCGTCGTAGTCCTTGATCCAGGGGCCGCCGGACACGCCGCTGTAGAACCCGTTGCACAGCATCTGCATCTGCCGGTAACCGGCCAGGCGGGTGGTGGGTACGTCGCAGCGGAAGGCCCGGTGGTCCTTGTTGACGCTCGAACCGGAGGGATAGCCGACGACGGTGACCTTGTGGTCGTACGTGCTGCCCGGCGTGAAGGTGAGCGCCCCGGTGACGTTCTCGGCCTGTCCCTTGCCGTTCGGCTCGACCAGCGCGAAGGCGAGGTCCAGGTCGGAGTCCGCGCCCTTGCTGTTGGAGTGGTAACGGGGGTCTATGTAGACGCCGTTGACCTTGACCGGGAAGATGCCGTGGGGCTGGGCGCCGGGGGCCTTGCCGTGGCGGTACTGCGGCACGAAGACGGCGTGGCTGTTCGGCTTCTTCATGTCGTCCGCGCAGTGGCCCGCGGTGAGCACCATGTTCTTGCCCGCGCTGCGGACGACGCTGCCGGTGCAGGAGGTGTTCGCCTTGCCGACCGAGTCCGCCCCGTAGAAGAACGTCCCCACCATCGGCATGCCGTCGAAGAAGGAGCCGGTGGGGGTGCCCGAGGGGGGTGCGGCCTGTGCGCTGAGCTTGCCCGCGGCCTTTCCGGCCGGGTCCTGGCCGCGTTTGGCGTCGACGGGCACGGCGGCGGCCATGCGTTCGGCCGTCCAGTACGCCTCTTCGGCGCGCAGCCTCTCGGCGGGGGTCTGAGGGGGCGTCGTGGCCGGCTGGGCCGGCGCGGGCGGCGCGGCAGGAGCGGCAGGCACGACCGGCGTGCTGGCGCTCGGGCCCGGGGTGGCGCGGGCCGTCGGCGCGGTGGTGGCGGGGGCCTTCGGCGTCATGGTGGCCGCGGGCTGCGGCTGGACGCCGACCAGGGGAAGGGTGGGGCCAGGGCTCGGGGTGGCGCTCGCGGCGAGAGCCGGTTCGGAGCCCAATAAGGCGCCGATCGCGCCAAGGGCGAAGAAGACGGTGAACCATCTGGATCTCAAAGGACTCTTACTTTCCAGGAGAGGTGCAAGGCGGAGCAACGAGCTGAATTCGTGCGCCAGTTCGATGTCCGGCACGGTATGCAGGGACCAGGAAGATCGTCAACGGAAATGAAATGGGGCCGCATGCGCACGATCGCGATGAGGATCGGCGGGGCCACCGCGCTGTCGTTACTCCTGATGACGCCCGCGGCGAGCGCCCTCGCGGCGCAGGCCGCGGATCCGCCCGCCCCGCTGCCGGTGGGGGCCGAACTGTCCGCCCGCCCCGGTGACCGGCTCACCTTCACGGCACCCCCGCACCTGCCGGGGATCAACGGGGACTGGGTCATTTCCAAGATCTTCGTCCAGCACGGGACGCTGAGGATGGACGATCCCGTCATCACCGCCGTGGCCACCGTGGCGTGTGACACCCCGCCAGGCGTCTACCCGGTGGAGACGACGATGCGCGGCAAGGACGCCGGGGAGGGCAAGGGCAGTCCCTGGGTGACCGTCACGGTCGCGGACATCGGCGCGGAGGAACGCGCGGCCTGCCCCGCGAAGGTCGCGGCCCTCCCCCCGGAGCAGCTGGAGGAGCGCTGGCCCGCCGGAGATTCCTGGCCGCAATCACCGTGGGACGTAAGGACGTTCCGGCCCGGGGCCAAGGTGACGCCCACGGCCTCGGAGCGGGGGAACGAAGAGTCCCTCACTTCGCCGGGCTTCACCGACCGGCCCGTCATGCGCGGGGCCAGGGCGGTCGTGACGGCGACGGCCACGATCCGCTGCGATGCTGGGCCGGGTCTGTACGAGGTCCGCTGGGTGGGCAGGGACGAGGTCTGGGCCCGCTACCGCGTGGCCGAAACCGATGAGGCGACCCGCAGTTCGTGTCGGGACGGGGCGTCGGAACCGGCCGGGGGACGGACACCCTGGCTCGTCGGCGGCGCGGCCGCCGGCCTGGGCGCCGCGGGCGCGGGGGCCTACGTGCTGGCCCGGCGCCGTCGTGGCTCGTTCTCGTCCTCGTCCTCTTCCCTCTGACGCCTGTGCCGTCACCGGTGCTTAGGATTTCCGGATGACCACCACCGCGGGCCTCGACTCCCTCGCGCTGCGGCTCGACCGGCCGGTCCGGGCGCAGCGGCCGCCCGCTGCCGGCGAGGCCCTCGTACGGTACGTGGACGCCGAGGCGCAGGCCCCGTTCGCGGAACGCCTCGCGCCCGACGTGCTCGACGCCGCCGAGCGCCGCCGGGCCGACCGGTTCGTACGCCCCCAGGACCGCGGCTCGTACCTCGTCGCGCACGTGGCGCTGAGGCTGCTGCTGGGTGCCCTGCTCGACACCGCTCCGCGCGATCTGGCCATGACCCGCGAGGCCTGTCCCGAGTGCGGCGGCCCGGACGGCCGTCCGGCCCTCGTGGGCGGCCGCGCCCACTTCTCCCTGTCGCACAGCCGCGACGCGGTCTTCCTCGCCTGCGCGTCCACCCCGGTCGGGGTCGACGTCGAGGCCCTGCCGGCACCGCGGGTGGTGGCGCAGAGCGAGGAGTTCTTCCACCCCGCCGAGTCCGCGGAACTGGCCGCGCTCCCCGAGGCCGGACGCGCCGCGGCGTTCGCCCGCCTGTGGGCGCGCAAGGAGGCCCACCTCAAGGGCACCGGAGCGGGACTGGGGCACGAGGGCAACCGGAACTACCTGGGGACCGGCCCGGCCGGCGATTCCGTCCGCCCGCACTGGTCCCTCACCGACCTGCCGGCCCCCGAGGGTTACGCCGCCGCACTCGCGCTGCGGGCCCCTTCGGCGCATTGGCGCCGTGATCCGCCGGACACCCCCTAGATCTCGGCCACGGCCTCCAGGGGGCCGAGGGCCGACGCGTGGCGGGCCGGGAGCGCGGCCGCCACCACGCCCGTGGCGAGGGAGATCACGCAGACGAGAAGCAGCGTGTCCCAAGGGAGGGCCAACGCGTAGCCCTTCAGCGCGCCGTTGGTCAGCGCGCCGACCGTCCAGGCCCCGAACAGGCCGGTCGTCAGTCCCAGCAGGGTGCCGAAGGCGGCCACCGTCAGGGATTCGAGGCGGATCATCCGGCGGATGCCTGCGCGGTCCATGCCGATGGCGCGCAGGACGCCGATCTCGCGGGTCCGGTCCGAGACCGACATGGCGAGGGTGTTCATGATGCCGAGGGCCGCGATCACACCGCCGATGACGAGCAGTCCGTAGGTCAGGGTCAGCAGGGTGCTCAGGGAACCGGCGGCCTCCCGGACGAGTTCCTTCCGGCTCTGGATCTTCAGGAGCGGGTTCTCGCCGGTGGCGGTACGCAGCCGGTCCTCGGTGGCCCCGTCGTGGGCGCCGCCCCCGGTGCGGACGAGGACGCGCTGGACGGAGCCGGGGGTGAGGCTGTTCCGCTGGACCTCGGTGCGGGCGCCCAGCGCTTCGCGGGCGGTGGGGTTGTCCTCGTAGACCCCGACGACCGTGTACGGGGCGAGGTCCTGGCCGGGCCCGCCGATCCGGGCGTCGATCCGGCCGCCGGTGCTCACGCCGTTCTCCCGGGCGAGGGTGCGCGAGAGGGCGATGCGGCCCGGTCCGAGGTCCTTGAGGGAGCCGCTGACGAAGTCCAGCTTCATCACGGACGGGGCGGCGGCCGGATCGACCCCGGAGATCTCGCGGACGCCACCACCGATGAAGAGGGTGGAGTCGGCGACGGCGGTCGCCGTCCGAACCCCGGGGGCGGCGGTCACCCGTTGCACGGCGGCCGGGTCGATGCCGGCCGAGGCGGTGTGGGTGCTGATCACGTAGTCGGCGCCGAGGCCGGCCGCGGCCCGGCGGTCGAGGGCCTGTCCGGTGGAATGGCCGATGACGGAGAGCCCGGCGACCAGGGCCGTGCTGACCATCAGGGCGGAGGCGGTGGCGGCGGTGCGCCGCGGGTCGCGCAGCGCGTTGCGGTGGGCGAGGTGGCCGGCGATCCCGAGGCGGCCGGTCAGCCGTCCGCCGAGCCGGATCACGGGGACGGCGAGGAGCGGCGCCAGCACGATCACGGCGACGACCAGGAGGGCGCAGCCGGACATCGCGCTCCGCAGGTTCTCCTCGGAGGCGTCCTTCGCCCCCGCGAGCGACAGCAGCAGTCCGGCGCCGAGGGCGAGCAGGAGGGCCCCGGCCGCACCGCGGGCCCGGGAGGCGGCGGCGGTGGGCGGCTGTTCGGCCACGCGCATGGCCTCGACCGGAGCGATGCGCGCGGCCTTGCGGGACGGCAGCCACGCGGCGAGCACGGTGATGCCCACCCCGACGGCGAGCGCGGCCATGACGGGGAGCGGGCCGATCACCAGGGGGCCGCGGGGCAGCGACTCCCCGGCGGTGCCCAGGATCCGTGGCAGTACGGAGGCGATCCCGAGGCCGAGGACGAAACCGAGGGCCGAGGCGGCCAGGCCCAGGAGGACGGCCTCCCACAGCAGGGAGCGGACGACCTGGCGGCGCGTGGCACCGATCGCGCGCAGCAGCGCGATCTCACGGGTGCGCCGGGCGACGAGCATGGTGAAGGTGTTGACGATGAGGAACGACCCGATGAAGAGGGCGACTCCGGCGAAGACCAGCGACAGCTTCTCGTTGCCGCGGGTGAGCGTGTCGACGAGGACGGCCTGCTGGGCGGCCTGGGCGGTGCCGGTGGTGGCCTCGGCCCGGTCGGCGGGGAGCAGTGCGGCGACCCGGCGGGAGAGTTCGGCCTCGCCGCTGCCGGGGGCGGCGGACAGGTCGATCGAGGTGTAGCGGCCCGGGGAGGCGAACAACTGCTGCGCGGTGGCCATGTCGAACAGGGCGAGGGTGCCGCCGGCCGTCACCCGGGTGTCCCGGGTGGTGACGATGCCGACGAGCCGCTTCTTCATGGCCGGGCCGTCCGTGGCCAGGGTGATCTCGGCGCCGATACGGAACCGGCCGGCGGCGGCGGTGCCGCTGTCCACGGCGATCTCATCGCCGCCCCGGGGTGCGCGGCCCTCGGTCAGCGGGTGGCGGCCGTCCTTGCCGTCGGCGCCGGGGACGTAGGCGGCCGCCCGGTGCGCCCAGGTCCTGCCGGTGCGCAGCGGGCTGCCGTCCGCGGCGTTCAGGGTGGCCAGGCCGTCGGCGGACGGCCGTACGGCGGCGACGCCGGGCAGTGCGGCCAGTTTGCGGGCGAGGACGTCGTCGAGCACGGTGGCGTGCTCGTCCCCGGCGGACCCGGCGGACCCGGCGTCCCCGGCGGACCCGGCGGGCCCGGCTGCCGAAGCCGCGCCGGGCGGGGGGTCCTTCGGGGTCACGGTGACCGCGATGTCGGCGTAGTCCTTCGACAGAGCGGCCCGGTGGGCGGCCGTGGAGGAGTCCGCGAAGACGAGGGTGCCGGAGACGAAGGCGACGCCGAGGGTGACGGCGAGCACCGTCATCAGCAGTCGGGCCTTGTGCGCCAGGACGTTGCGCAGGGCTGTTTTCAGCATGGTGAGTGGCTTCCGGGGCGGTGACAGGGGAGGGGCGGGTCAGCTCGTGCGTGCGCGGGTGTCGAACTGCTTCATCCGGTCCAGCACCCGGTCCGGGGTGGGGTGCACCATCTCGTCGACCAGCCGGCCGTCCGAGAGGAAGACGACGCGGTCGGCGAAACCGGCGGCGACCGGGTCGTGGGTCACCATGACCACGGTCTGGCCCAGTTCGCGCACGGAGTCGCGCAGGAAGCCGAGGACCTCGGCCCCGGCGCGGGAGTCGAGATTGCCGGTGGGCTCGTCGCCGAAGACGATCGCGGGCCGGGTGACCAGGGCCCGGGCCACGGCGACGCGCTGCTGCTGCCCGCCGGAGAGCTGTCCGGGCCGGTGGTCCAGCCGCTCGCCGAGGCCGACCATGGACACCACGCGGTCCAGCCACTGCCGGTCGGGGCGGCGCCCGGCGATGGACAGGGGCAGGGTGATGTTCTCCAGCGCGGTCAGGGTGGGCAGCAGGTTGAACGCCTGGAAGATGAAGCCGACCCGGTCCCGGCGCAGCTCGGTGAGCTGCCGGTCGCCCAGCGGGCCCAGTTCGGTGGTGCCGATGCGGACGGAGCCGGAACTGGCGGAGTCGAGGCCGGCGGCGCAGTGCATCAGGGTGGACTTGCCGCAGCCGGAGGGACCCATGATCGCGGTGAACTCGGCCTCCCGGAAGGAGACGCTGACTCCCTCCAGGGCCACCACGCGGGTGTCGCCACTGCCGTAGACCTTCGACAGGTCGGTGGTGGAGGCCGCGATACCGGGCATCGGTCGGGAGGAGAAGGGGTCGGCGGTCACGGGGACTCCACTTCGGGTGCGTGCGGTGCGAAAGGGGTGCACGCCGAAGGGTGTCGGGGGGACGTATCAGGGCCGGGGCGGGCGTGTATCGGCTTCCGCGCCGTTGCGCGTCAGTCGTGTGGGGCGGCCGGGCGGCCGGTCGGTCAGTGCGGGAGCCGCAGGGTGGCGACCGCGCCGCCGTCCGGGGCGTTGTCCAGGCGCAGTTCGGCACCGAGCACGCGGGCCTGGCCCAGGGCGATGGTCAGGCCGAGGCCGTGTCCCGCGCCCCGCTCCGCGGCGCCCGTACGGAAGCGGCGCGGGCCGTCGAGCAGCAGGTCGGCGGGGAAACCGGGGCCGTGGTCGCGGACGACGACGGTCCGGCCCTCGACGGTGACCCGCACCGGGGTGCGGCCGTGCCGGTGCGCGTTGACGACGAGGTTGCCGACGATCCGCTCCAGACGGCGCGGATCGGTCTCCACGGTCTCCGTAGTCTCCCCGGTCTCCCCGGCCGATGCCGGCGACCCGTGCGGCCCGTGCGGCGCCCCGGTGACGGTGACCTCCGTGTCGAGGCCGGTGCGGGCCACCGCCTCGGCGACCACCGCGGCGAGCGGGACCCGGACGCGTACCGGCGCCTCCGCGCCCGCGTCCAGCCGGGAGATCTCCAGCAGGTCCTCGACGAGGGCGCGCAGATCCCGTACGCGGGCCCGGAGCAGGTCCTCCGTCTCGCCGGGCGGCAGCAGGTCGGTGGCGGCCAGCAGACCGCCGACCGGGGTGCGCAGCTCGTGGGCCACGTCCGCCGTGAACTGACGCTCCACGCGCAGCCGTCGGCCGAGGCTGTCGGCCATGAGGTCGACGGTGGCGGCGATGTCGGTCACCTCGTCGCGGCCCCTGGCCCGACCCAGTGCGGGGCCGGTACGGGCGTCGAGGTCCCCGGCGGAGATCCGGGCCGCGGTCCCGGCGACCCGGCGCAGGCGGCGGGCGACCAGCCCGGCCCCGTAGACCGCCAGGGGCAGCGCCGCCGCGAGCGAGACGAGGGAGGCCACCGCCACGCTCGCGTCGAGGCGGCGCAGGTCGTACAGCTGCGGGCTCATGTTGATCCGGACGGCCAGCACCGGGCTGCCCGGGCCGCCGACCCGCTGGGTGCCCCAGACGCTCGGCCCGAGGTTCCCCTCGACGCGCCCGTCGTAGGCCACCCGCCGGTCGCCGTCGGCCGGGTGGCGCAGTGCGCGGGGCAGGTCGGCCGGATCGAGCTCGGCGCCGCCCGGCAGCGTTCCGGTGCGCCGGTAGACGTCCATGGCGGAGTACACCGTGTTGGTGGCTTCCATCTCGGCCCGGTCGCGGATGTCCATCGCGGTCCACAGGTGGACGAGGACGCCCACCGCCAGGGCGACCAGGGAGGCCGTGGCCGCCGCCAGCGCGGCGATCTTCCAGCGCAGGGGCACACGGGCCGGCCACCACGGCCGGTGCGGGGGATGCACCGGCCTCAGCGCCTGAGCTTGTAGCCGAAGCCGCGGACCGTCTCGATCCGCTCCCGGCCCAGTTTCTTGCGCAGCCGCTGTACGGCCAGGTCCACGACGCGGCTGTCACCGTCCCAGCCGTACTCCCAGACGTTGCGCAGCAGGGTGTGCCGTTCCAGCACGATGCCCGGGTGGGCGGCGAACTCCAGCAGGAGTTTCAGCTCGGTCGGGGTGAGCGCCACGGGGCTTCCCGAGAGGAACACCTCCATCCCGCCGGTGTCGATGGTGAGGTCCCCGAAGACCAGTACGCCGTCCTGGCCGGCGGCGGTCGCGGTGCCCGGGGCGGGTGCGTAGGCCGCCCGCCGCAGCAGCGAACGGATGCGGGCCACGAGTACGTACGTGTCCACGGGCTTGACCACGTAGTCGTCGGCGCCGGCCTCCAGGCCGGCGACGACATCGAGGCCGTCGCCGCGGGCGGACATCATCAGCACCGGTACCAGGCTGGTCTCGCGGACCCGGCGGCACAGCCCGATCCCGTCGAGGCCGGGCAGCATCACGTCCAGGATCAGCAGGTCGAAGCCGTCGTCGTCGCGGAAGTGCTCCAGCCCGGTCAGTCCGTCGGCCGCGGCCGTGACCCGGTAGCCGTAGCGCCCGAGGGCGACGCCGAAGGACCGGCGCATCAGCTCGTCGTCCTCGACCAGCAGCACGCGGACCGGCGGCGGGGATTCCGGGGCCGGGGCGGGCGAGGGCACGGGCGGGACTCCTGTTCGTACGGGCCGGGCGGAGCGCCGTTCCGGCATGCACCCACACACGCTGCGGCCGGCGACCGGAAAGGAACGATACGGGAGGCGCCGGGCGCGGGAACCGCTGCCGGGGCCGGGCGCGCGATCCGATCGGCACCCGAGCGCCGGCCGATACACGGCGGATACAAAGGACCGGGAAGAACGCGGGACCGGGAAGGGCCTGGCCGGATGCGTGGGTTGTACGGCAGAAAACCGACCGTTCTCGGGGACGGGCCCCGGCCGGCCGCTGCATAGTCTGATCATCGGTCGATCAGGATCCGTACCGGGGGTCCACGGAGCGAGGAGAAACACACTGATGAGCGGATCGCGTGTCCTTTCCTTCGGGCACTATCAGCCGTCAAAAGTCTTGACCAATGCCGAACTTGAGCAAATGGTCGACACCACCGACGCATGGATTCAGAGCCGGGTCGGGATCAGGACGCGCCGGGTGGCGGCCGAGGACGAGTCGGTCGCGGACATGGCTGCGAAGGCCGCCGAGCACGCCCTGGCCAACGCCGGACTCACCGGTGCGGACATCGACTTCGTCGTCGTGGCCACCTGTACGGCGCTCGACCGCTCGCCCAACACGGCGGCCCGGGTGGCGGCCGCGGTCGGAGCGCAGGCTCCCGCCGCCCTCGACGTGAACACGGCCTGCTCCGGCTTCCCGCACGCCATGGCCCTGGCCGACCAGAGCATACGGACGGGCTCCGCCACGAAGGCCCTGGTCATCGGCGTGGAGAAGCTCACCGACTTCGCCGACTGGACCGACCGCACCACCTGTGTGCTCATCGGTGACGGCGCGGGCGCGGCCGTCGTCGTCGCCTCCGAGGAGCCGGAGATCAGCCCGGTCGTGTGGGGGTCCGTACCCGAGATGGGCCGGGCCGTACGCATCGAGGCGCCCTCCAACACCTTCGCCCAGGAAGGGCAGTCGGTCTACCGCTGGGCCACCACGGCGCTCCCGCGGGTCGCCCTCCAGGTCTGCGAGCGGGCCGGCGTGAAGCCCGAGGAACTGGGCGGTGTCGTCCTGCACCAGGCCAACCTGCGGATCATCGAACCCCTGGCGCGCAAGATCGGGGCGGTCAACGCCGTCATCGCCAAGGACGTCGTCGACTCGGGCAACACCTCGGCCGCGAGCATCCCGCTGGCCCTGTCCAAACTCATCGAGCGGGGTGAGATCGAGAAGGGATCGCCCGTGCTGCTCTTCGCGTTCGGCGGGGGCCTGTCCTACGCCGGCCAGATCATCAACTGCCCGTGACCGGCCCCGGCGGACCGGGGGCGATGGCATCCCCGCACGTGCCGTGGTGGCCGCTGCTGCGGCTGCGCGAGGCACCCGCGCCCCGGGCGCGGCTCCTGGTGTTCCCGCATTCCGGGGCGGGCCCCAACACCCTGTTCCCCCTGGTCGAGCCGCTGCCCGGCCATGTGGAGGTGCTGGGGCTCTCGCTGCCCGGGCGGGAGCGCCGGTTCGGCGAGCCGCCCGGCTGCCGGCTCGACCAGGTCCTGGACTCCGTGGCCGACGAGGTGCTCGGCCGTGACCCGCTGCCCACGGTGGTCTTCGGGCACAGCCTCGGCGCGCTCCTCGCCACCCGCGCCGCGCGCCTGCTCGGCCCGCACTGCCGGGCCGCCGTCGTCAGCGGGCAGGTCCCCGGCCGGACCCCGCGCCGGGCCCATGCGGCCACCACCGACCAGGACGCCGTCCGGCTGCTGCGGGACGGCGGGGGCACGCCGGAGTGGGTGCTGCACGACCCGGACATGCTGGCGCACGTGACGCGGGTGCTGCGGGCGGACCTCGAACTCGGCCGGGAGGCCGCGGCGGGGTTCGCGGACGTACGGCTCGACGTGCCCCTGCACGTGCTGGGCGGCACGGCGGACCCCCTGGTCCCGCACGAGCCGCTGGACGGCTGGGCCGGCCACACGACCGGGGCGTGCCAGGTGCACCGGTTCGACGGCGACCACTTCTTCCTGCTGGCCGCCGAGCACCGCCCCACGGTCGTGGACGTACTGCGCCGGGCGCTCGCGGAGGACTGACCGGAGGGCCGGAGCCACGTGGCACCCGGCACTCCGGCCCTCCGGTCCCGTCCCGGCCCGGCGGGACCCCGGCGGGAGGTGGTCAGGGCCGGATGATGCGGACCTGGTAACTGCCGTTGCGCAGTTCACCCACCACGGACACGCTGATGCCCGCCTTCTCGTCGGTGAAGGTCTCGCCCGGCCGGAACGGCGCGTCCGAGAGCTCCGCGTGCACATTGGGCCGCCGGGTGCAGCCGCCGCTCGTGCTCGCGCTGTCCGACACGGTGATCGGGCCGTGCCCGGTGTCCACGTCGGAGTCCACCTTGTAGATGAGGACGCCCGGCTTGCAGACGGCCTCGTCGTTCCCGGCCCGGGTGCGCACCTCCACCGCGTACCCGGCGCTCTCCGACAGCGGGATGAAGGCCAGCTTGGTGCCGCCCCGTGTCCCCAGCGGGGCCAGGGTGTGGTCGCTGGTGCCGGACTTGGCCGCGCAGCTGATCTGCGTGCTGTCCAGCCATCCCAGCTTCCACTTGTGCCAGCCCATGAGGTCGTTATTGGCACCCCAGTCCTCGCTCATGATGTCCCAGTGCCCGACCGTGCTCCCGCCGTCGGAGGTGTAGAGGTCGGGCAGTCCGAAGACGTGCCCGTTCTCGTGGGGGAGCACCCGGTAACCGGTCTCCCGGTAGGTGCCGGAGCCGTCGTCCTGCCGGCTGTAGACGAAGGACGTGTTGGCCAGCGGCACCCCGTCGGCGACCGGCGCCTCACCGTTGCCCGAGAAGGTCACCGACAGGACGGTGTCCAGGGCGGACGGCCCGGCGTTCGGCGTGACCAGGATGTTGATCAGGTCGTACCGGGCGAAGTCCACCTCGGGATCGGCGGCCTTCGCTATGTGCTCGACGAGCTGCCGGTAGCCCGGCTCGTACGCGGACCCGCGCTCGATCCCGTACGCGGCGAAGGGCATCGGCATCCGCAGCCAGCCCTTTATCGGAGCCTCGGCCCGGTAGGCCAGCCGGCCGTAGGAACTGGTGCGGAACCATTCGGCCGTCTGGGGGAAGAACTCCGCCATCCGGTCCGCCGCCGTGCCCTCGCCCTTGGCGTCGGGGAAGTCGATCATCAGGTTCAGGGCCCGGATCTCGCCGGTCGAGCGCGAGTACCCGGGCGGGGTCGGCATCCCCTCGGACATCTGCACCCCCATGGTCCCCGCGATCCGGCAGGGCGCGAGAGCCGACTCGACGGTCGTGGCCACCGCTCCGGCCGCCGAGTTGCCGCGACCGGATATGCCCGTGCTCGCCGTCGTCGTGACGCCGAGGGCCAGCGCGGTCAGGCCGATGTACGCGCTGGTGCGGCATGGTCTGCGTATCCGGTGGCGGGTCTGCGGCATGGAGATCGCCTTCGGGTCCGCGGCAGCCGGCCCTGCCCGGTCTGCGCTCTGTTCGATCACCCTCCGCCGGGCGTGGCGCGCCCGCGCGCCGGAAGAGGCCGAACGTGGACACGCCGGTGACTCAGGTCACACGCGGGGGTGAAATAACCGGGGACCGGATCCCCGTTTGCATGTGAGTCCCGCTAAGCGGGGAGCGGCTCCCCGTTTGGTCGGGGTGGCCGAGTCGCAAGCCCACGAGTCCGCGCCAGGGAGGCCCCGGAATGAAGAGCTCCACCAGCATCGCCCCGGCGGCCCGGCCCGCCCCCGCGGTCACCGTGGACCCGACCCCGGCGCCGACCCCGACCTCGACCCCGGCGCCCGCGGCGACGGCCGTCCCGCGGCCGCGCGCCGACGCCGTGCGCAACCGCGAGCGGATTCTGGCGGCGGCCCGCGAGGCCTTCGTCGAATCCGGCTCGGGGGCCCCCTTCGACGAGGTGGCCCGTCGGGCCGGCATCGGCAATGCCACGCTCTACCGGCACTTCCCCGACCGCCCCACCCTCGTCCACCACGTCGTTCTCTTCACGATGGGCCGGGTGACGGCCTCGGCCGAGGCCTCCCTCGCCGAGGAGCCCGACGCCTTCGCCGCCCTGTGCCGGTTCACGCACGCCGCCGCCGACGAGCGGATCGGCGCCCTGTGCCCGATGCTCGCCGACGGCTTCGACGGCGAGCACCCCGAACTCCTCGCGGCGCGCACCGCGTTGGAGGAGGCCGTCGTCACCCTGCTGACCGCGGGCCAGGACGCCGGACTGGTCCGCACGGACATCGGCGCCGGTGATCTGATGGTGGCCCTCTCCCAGCTCAGTCGCCCCCTCCCGGGTACCGGCTGCCTGGACACCGACCGCTTCGCCCACCGTCATCTCCAGCTCTTCCTCGACGGGTTGCGAGCCCCGGCCCACTCCGAACTCCCCGGTTCGGCGGCCACGTTGGACGACCTGCGGCAGAAAACCATGTGACGCGCACAGAGCTTAGAAACCAGCCTTTTTCAGTCATTCCGCACAGTGAGTGGGTACCTCCATGTCAAAAACCGCCGCGAGTCTCGCGCCGGCCGCCGATCCCAGCCGCTGGAAGGCACTCGTCTTCATAGCCCTGGCGCAGCTGATGGTCGTCCTCGACGCGACCATCGTGAACATCGCCCTCCCCTCCGCCCAGACCGACCTCGGCATCTCGGACGCCAACCGCCAGTGGGTCATCACCGCGTACGCGCTGGCCTTCGGCGGACTGCTCCTCTTCGGCGGCCGCATCGCCGACAAGTGGGGCCGTAAGAACGCCTTCATCGTCGGCCTCATCGGCTTCGCCCTGGCCTCCGCGCTCGGCGGCGCCGCGAACGGCCAGGCCATGATGCTCGGCGCCCGCGCCCTCCAGGGTGCCTTCGGCGCGCTGCTCGCCCCGGCGGCCCTGTCGCTGCTCGCCGTTATGTTCACCGACGCCAAGGAGCGCGCCAAGGCCTTCGGCATCTACGGAGCCATCGCGGGTGGCGGCGGCGCCGTCGGCCTGATCCTCGGCGGCTTCCTGACCGAGTACCTCAACTGGCGCTGGACCTTCTTCGTCAACATCCCCTTCGCGATCGTCGCGGCCGCGGGTGCCTGGATGGTCATCCGCGAGCCCGCCGGGTCCCGCAACCGCGCGCCGCTCGACATCCCGGGCGTGGTCCTGTCCACCACCGGTCTCGTGGCCCTCGTGTACGGCTTCACCCGCGCCGAGTCGGCCGGCTGGTCGAACGCGGTCACCGTGGCCATGTTCGCCGCCTCGGCGGTCCTGCTGGCGGCGTTCGTCCTCGTCGAGTCCAAGGTGAAGTCCCCGCTGCTGCCGCTGCGTGTCCTGCTGGAGCGCAACCGCGGCGGCGTCTACCTCTCGCTCGGCCTCGCCGTCATCTCGATGTTCGGCCTGTTTCTCTTCCTCACCTACTACCTGCAGGTCGTGAAGGGCTTCTCGCCCGTCAAGACCGGCTTCGCCTTCCTGCCGATGATCGCGGGCATGATCACGGGCTCCACCCAGATCGGCGCCCGGCTGATGACCCGCGTCCCGCCGCGCCTGCTGATGGGCCCGGGCTTCCTGGTCGCCGGACTCGGCATGCTGCTGCTGACCCAGCTGGAGGTCGGGTCCTCGTACCCGGCGCTGATCCTGCCGGCGCAGCTGCTGCTCGGCCTCGGCATGGGTACGGCGTTCATGCCGGCGATGTCCCTGGCCACGCACGGGGTGAACCCGGCCGACGCCGGTGTCGCCTCCGCCATGGTCAACACCTCGCAGCAGGTCGGCGGCGCCATCGGCACCGCACTGCTGAACACCATCGCCGCCTCGGCGACCACCGCCTACCTGGCCGACCACGCGGCCGAGGCCGCGGCGGGCGGCCCGGCCGGGCAGCTGATCCAGGCCCAGGCCATGGTCGAGGGCTACGCGTCCGCCATCTGGTGGGCGGTCGGCATCCTGATCGCCAGCTCGGTCATCGCGCTGACGCTGATCAACACCGGCCGTCCGGGCGCCGGCGGCCCCGTGGCCTCCGGTTCCGGCGAGGAGGCCGAGCTCAAGGTCCCGGTGATCGCCCACTGACCAGGCCCTTCGGGGGCCCGCGGGAATGACTGGGGAATGACTGACGACCCCGTCTCGTTCAAATTTGAACGAGACGGGGTTAGTCTGTTTCAGTACGCATTTCAACTAGCGGAGGAGCGCCCCCTGTGACCCGCATACCGGCCCTGTACCTGAGCCACGGCGCACCCCCGCTGGCCGACGACCCGCTCTGGCCGGGCGAGCTCGCCGCCTGGTCCGCCGACCTGCCGCGCCCCCGCGCGATCCTGATGGTCTCCGCCCACTGGGAGGAGGCCCCGCTCGCCCTCGGCGCCACGGAGCGCGTCCCGCTCGTGTACGACTTCTGGGGCTTCCCGGAGCACTACTACCAGGTCCGCTACGACGCCCCCGGCGCCCCGGAGCTGGCCGCCGCGGTCCGCAAACTGCTGCGGGCCCCCGGAACCCCCGTCCAGGACATCCCCGACCGGGGCCTGGACCACGGGGCGTACGTCCCCCTGGTGGAGATGTACCCGGAGGCGGACATCCCGGTCCTCCAGATCTCCCTGCCCACGCTGGACCCGGCCGCGCTGATGGACATCGGGCGCAAGCTGGCCCCGCTGCGCGACGAGGGCGTGCTGATCGTGGGCAGCGGCTTCTTCACGCACAACCTGGCGGCGCTGCGCCATACGGGCCCGGGCGTCCCCGCCTGGTCGGCGGAGTTCGACGCGTGGGGCCGCGAGGCCCTGGCGGCGTCCGACGTGGACGCCCTGCTGGACTTCGAGCACAAGTCCCCGGCGGGCCGCCTGGCCCACCCCCGCACGGAACACTTCGCCCCGCTCTTCGTCACCCTCGGCGCGGCGGAATCCGACCTGGCCTCCGCCCGCACCCCGGTGGACGGCTTCTGGATGGGCCTCTCGAAGCGCTCCCTCCAGTTCGGCTAGCCCTGCCGCCCGATCCCGGTGACGTCCACCCCGATGGTGAATCCCTGGGCGGGCCCCTCGGGAAGGGTGACGGCCGTGCCGTAGGCCGTCCGGAGCTCGTTCCGGTAGACGCCCTTGCCGGGTTCCGGCACGGTGAGCACGGTGACGATGCCGTTCTCGTCGTAGTCGTCGATGAGTACGTAGACCGGGATCCCCGCGCGCGCGTAGGAGCTGCGCTTGCGGGTGCGGTCTCGGGCGATGCTCTCGCTGCCGGGGGAGACCACCTCGACGACCAGTCCGACGGCGGAGGCGTCGATCCCCAGCCCGTCCTCGGTCACGTACTCCTCCGCGTCCGCCGGAACGACGAACAGGTCCGGGATCCAGACCTTTCGCCTGTGGATCACGTTGATGTCCTGACGGGCGGCGAATTCGCTCTTCGCGAGGAAGACGACCAGCCGGTCCCTCAGTTCATTGACGATCCTGCCGTGTGCGTAGCGCCCCGTGGGAGACACCTCGATGGACCCCTCGATGATCTCGGCGTGATAGCCCTCGGGGAGTTCCATGGCTCGCCATGCCTGCCACAGGACGTCGTCGAGGTCCGACGGGGGAGTCGCGACCTTCGTCATTCCGGCCTCCGGCGTCTCGTGGGCGAGAGCGGTCATGTGCAGCACCTCCTCAAAGTGTGGGCGTCGCCGGCCGGGCCGCACAAGCGACTCCCCGACGGTAGGGAGGGGTGGGCTCATGCCGCAGGGATATGCCAGGCCCCTCAGCCGGACGGGTGGTGGCCCAGGCGCTTCTCGTACCAGCGGACGTCCCAGTACCGGCCGAACTTCCAGCCCGCCTCCGTGAACTCTCCGACCCGGCGGAAGCCGAAGCGCTCGTGGAGGCGCACCGAGGCCTCGTTCGGCAGGGCGATCCCGGCGAAGACGCGGTGTACGGGCTCCTCGGCCAGGGTCGCGAAGAGCGCCTCGTAGAGGAGCGTGCCGATCCCCCGGCCGACCGCGTGCGGGGCGAGGTAGACGCTCGCCTCCACCGATGAGGCGTAGGCCGGTTTGGGGCGGAATGCGCTGCTCGTGGCGTATCCGGCCATTCGATCACCTGTCCAGGCAACCAGAAGCCGGTGCGGCCCGTCTTCAGGGTGGGAGTGCAGCCAAGGGCGGCGCTGTTCCGGAGTGAAAACGGCCGTGTCGAATGTGACGGCAGTCTCACGGACGTAGTGGTTGTAGAGGTCCGTGAGGGGCGCCAGATCGGCTTCCGTTCCGGGCCTGACCTGCACCTCTTCGAGATCTTGTGTCATCCGCTCCCCCTCTGGTGGCGGGGCAGGATACTGCAAGATCTCGAAAAAGAGGGAGCCGCGTGGGAATTCTGTCCCGATTCCAGTCGTTGTTTCCTTCGGAAGGGGGCACTCGGGAGAGTGTCCGTGACGTTCCGGAGCGGTTGGCAGCCGTCCCGGCGGCGTCCACCAGCCGCACCGCGACCGAACACTTCGCAAGGGAGCACGCATGGCAACCCGCGCCGTCGCCCGTCGTCAGTCCACGAGCAGCGCTCGCGCTGTGGGCGGGGAGATCGCAGACCGTGACCTGGTCGGCATGTACCTGGACGAGATCGCGCGCACCCCGCTGCTCGACGCCGCCAAGGAAGTGGAGCTCTCCCAGATCATCGAGGCGGGCGTCTACGCCCAGCAGATCCTCGACGGCGCGATAGAGCGGGACGGGGACACCCCGGCCCGCGAGGAGCTGGAGGCGCTGGCCGCCGAGGGCGAGCGCGCCAAGGAAGTCTTCATCCGCTCCAACCTCCGCCTCGTCGTCGCCGTCGCCCGGCGCTATCCCCGCAGCGGCCTGCCCCTCCTCGACCTGATCCAGGAGGGCAACGCGGGCCTGGTCCGCGCGGTCGAGAAGTTCGACTACGCCAAGGGCTTCAAGTTCTCCACTTACGCCACGTGGTGGATCCGGCAGGCGATCACCCGGTCCATCGCGGACCAGTCCCGCACCATCCGCCTCCCCGTCCACCTGGTCGAGGAGCTCGGCCGGATCCGCCGCATCCAGCGTGAGTTCAACCGCGAGAACGGCCGCGACCCGGAGCACGCCGAGATCGCCGCCGAGCTGGACTCGACGGAGAAGCGCGTGGGCGACGTACTGGACTGGGCCCGCGACCCGGTCAGCCTCAACATGTCCGTCGACGACGACGGCGACACGCAGTTCGGCGACCTCCTGGAGGACACCTCCGCGATCTCGCCCGAGCAGTCCGTGCTCTCCCTGCTGCGCAGCGAGGAGCTGGAGGACCTGCTGGGCAAGCTCGACCAGCGCACGGCGTCGATCATCAAGATGCGGTACGGCATCGAGGACGGCCGCGAGCGGACCCTGACGGAGGTCGGCAAGCAGCACGGCCTGACCCGCGAGCGCATCCGCCAGATCGAGAAGCACGCCCTGCTGGAGCTGAAGCGGATGGCGCGCGACACCGGCTTCGACGCCGTGGCCTAGAGCGGCCCGCCGCCAAGCCCCCCATACGAGCCCCGGTGCCTATCCCCCCCAGGCGCCGGGGCTCTCTCCTGCCCCGCACGACCCAGCCCCTCCGGCTACGGCGCAGCGGCCACGGCCAGCCGCGCGGCCAGCGCACCGGCCGCATCCCGAAGCGCCGCAGGCTCCCGCACGGTGAACGGCAACCCCGTCAGGGCGAGCCGCGCCACCGTCCACTCCGGGGCGTCCGCGCTCTCGAACCGCACCGAGGTCCGCGTCCCGTCACCCGGCAGTGCCGCGGCCCGGAGCCAGGCCGGCAGCTCCGCCGGATCCGCCGCGAAGTCGGCCTCCACCCGGTACGGCTGCTTCTCCCCGCCCCGCAGCCCCCGGAGGACGAACTCCTGCGCCTCCATCGGCAGCTCCCGCCGCGCGAACCGGGCCCCCGTCGCGAAGGCCTCGTCGACCCGGTCCACCCGGAAGGTCCGCCAGTCCTCCCGCTCCAGGTCGTAGGCGACCAGGTACCACCGGCTCCCGGTGCTCACCAGCCGGTACGGCTCCACCAGCCGCCGCGTCTCGGCGCCGTTGCCCGCCCGGTACGCGAACCGCAGCCGCTCCGGCCCCGCCACCGCCGCCGCCATCGTGGTCAGCGTCCGCGGGTCCACGCTCGCCCCGTCGCCCCGGGACAGCGCGATCGTGGCCGACTGGAGCGCGCTCACCCGGTGCCGCAGCCGTGAGGGCAGTACCTGCTCCAGCTTCGCCAGGGCCCGGACGGAAGCCTCCTCGACCCCCTCGATCGCGTGCCCGGCCCCCGCCCGCAGCCCCACCGCGATCGCCACCGCCTCCTCGTCGTCGAGGAGCAGCGGGGGCATCGCCGCCCCCGCCACCAGCCGGTATCCGCCCTCGGCGCCCAGGGTGGCCTCCACCGGGTAGCCGAGGTCCCGCAGCCGCTCGATGTCGCGCCGGATGGTCCGCGCGCTGACGTGCAGCCGCTGCGCCAGTTCGCTCCCGGGCCATTCGCGGGGGGTCTGGAGGAGGGACAGCAGGGAGAGCAGCCGTGCGGGGGTGTCGGTCATGAATCCAGGCTGCCAGCCAAATAGGACACAGACTGACCTAGACGCCGTCTAAGTTTCTCCTCATGAGCACCGAGACGTCCAAGACATCGCCCGAAAGAGAGAACGGGCCCGTACAAGAAGAGCGGAACGACCTAGCCCACGACGCACCCAGCTCACCCGCCGACCGCCGCCGCTGGCTGGCGCTCGCCATCGTGATGACCGCGGCCTTCATGGACCTGGTCGACGTCACGATCGTCAACATAGCCATCCGCACCATGCGTGAGGACTTCGGCGCCTCCACGAGCGCGATCCAGTGGATCACCGCCGGCTACGCCCTCGCCTTCGCCGCGGGCCTGATCACCGGCGGCCGTCTCGGTGACATCTACGGCCGCAAGCGGGTCTTCCTCATCGGTATCGCCGGGTTCACCGCCGCCTCCCTGCTCTGCGGCATCGCGGCCAACCCGGACATGCTCGTCGTGGCCCGCCTCCTCCAGGGCGGTATGGCCGCCCTGATGGTGCCGCAGGTCCTGGCGATCATCCACGTGACCTTCCCGCCCCAGGAGCGCGGCAAGGTCTTCGGCATGTTCGGCGCGATCGTGGGCCTCGCCGCCGTCTCGGGCCCGCTGCTCGGCGCGCTGCTCATCGAGTGGGACCTCTTCGGCCTCGGATGGCGCCCGATCTTCCTGATCAACCTGCCCGTCGGCATCATGGGCGTGATCCTGGGCCGCAAGTTCATCGCCGAGTCCAAGGCCCCCAGGGCGCTGCGTCTGGACCTGGTCGGCGTCGTCCTCGCCACGCTCGCCCTGGTCCTGCTGATCTTCCCGCTGACCCACGGCCACGAGAACGACTGGCCGGTGTGGGGTTTCGTCTGCATGGGCGCGGCGCCGTTCGTCTTCGCCGCCTTCATCGCGTACGAGAAGTACAAGATCAAGAAGGACGGCTCCCCGCTCGTGGAGCTCTCCCTCTTCAAGGTCAAGAGCTTCGCCGGCGGTATCGCCGTCCAGCTGACCTTCGGCATCGCGACCGGCATCTTCTTCCTGGTCTGGACGATGTACATGCAGATGGGTCTCGGCTGGAGCGTGCTGCGCGCGGGTCTGACCGGCATCCCGTTCTCCATCGCGGTCTCGGTCGCCGCCGGCCTCTCGGTCGAGAAGCTCGTCCCCCGCTTCGGCCGCAAGGTGCTCCAGGCCGGTGCGCTGGTCATGGCCGCCGGTCTGCTCCTCTACATCTGGGAGTCGCAGCACTACGGCATGGAGATCGCCTCCTGGCAGATGGCCGCCCCGCTGATCGTCATGGGCATCGGCATGGGCCTGATCGTGGCCCCGCTGAACGACACCGTCCTCTCCGAGGTGCCGCGCGAGCACGCCGGATCCGCCTCGGGCCTGATCAACACCACCGGCCAGATGGGCAACGCGCTGGGTCTCGCGCTGACCTCGGTCGTCTTCTTCGGTCTGATCGACGACGACATGGTCTTCGGCCCGCCGTACGTGGAGGCCTTCCGCGGCGCGCTGTGGTGGGTCGTGGCCGTACTGGTCGTGATCTTCGCTCTGATGTTCGTACTGCCGCGCAGGGCGCTCCCGATGGAGGAGCGCGAGGGCGCCGCCGAGCATGCCGGCCGCACCCCCGAGAAGATCCCGGTCGGCTGAGCCGGATCCGGGCCTTCCCGGGCAGGACCGCACGGACATGTCCGCCCTCCCGGGCGGGCGTGTCCGTTCCTTTTTGTTTCCGCCCGGGGTCTGCGTACAGTGGTGCGAAATCGCCCATTAGGGAATGAAGCGGACGTACGGAAGTTGTGTTCGTGTGATCCTCACCGTCACCCCCGACCCCTCCCTCGACCGGACCTATGAGGTCCCCTCGCCGGCCCGCGGCCGGGTGCTGCGCGCCGACGGCGAACGGGTCGCCCCCGGGGGCAAGGGCGTCAACGTCTCCCTCGCCGCGGCCGCCGCGGGCGTCCGCACGACGGCGGTCCTCCCGCTCGGCGGCGCCCCCGGTGTCCTGCTCGCCGAACTCCTCGGCGCGCGGGGCGTGGACGTCACGGCCGTGTCGATCGCCGGCCGGACCCGCTCGAACATCGCGCTCGCCGAACCGGACGGCACCCGTACCGAGATCGACCTGCCCGGTCCGGCACTCTCCCCGGAGGAATCCGCCCTCCTCCTGGACACCGTCCGCTCCGCCGCCGCCGAAGCCTCCTGGGTGGCCTGCTGCGGCGGCCTCCCGCCCGGCCTCGGGCCCCGGTGGTGCGCCGACCTGGTCGCCCGCGCCCACGCGGCGGGCGCCCGGACCGTCTTGGACACCCCCGGCCCCGCGCTGCACGGGGCGCTGGCGGCCCGTCCGGAGGTGATCCACTCCGACGCGTCGGAGCTGGCCGCCGCGGTGGGACGCCCGCTGCCCACCCTGGGGGACGTGGTCAAGGCCGCCGAGGAGCTCCGCGAGCTGGGCGCGGGAGCCGTACTGGCCTCCCTCGGCGGGGACGGCCGGCTCCTGGTCTCGGCGGAGGGCGCCCACCACGGCGCCGCCCCCGCCCCGGCGGGGCGCGGCGACGCGGCGGCGGACGGCGCCTCACTGGCCGGCTTCCTGATCGCGGGCGGCACCGGCCCCGGCGCCCTCGCCTCCGCCCTGGCCCACGGCACTGCCGCCGTCCGGCTGCCGGGCGGCGCCATGCCGTCCCCGGCGGATCTGCGCCCCGACCGGGTCCGCGTCACCGACGACCCGCCCCTGGACCTCCAGCTCGCCGACCCCGGCACCCCCTGAGGGCGTCCTGCCGGGCGCGCCGGATCACCGTACGCGGGCGCGCACTTCCATCGCTCCGCGTGCGGCCGCCTCGCTCTCGTACACCTCGCACATGTGCCGCCCGTCGGGCGTCGCCGTGTGCTCGACCTCCCACAGGCTGACCTCGGTCCCGTCCAGCAGGACGAAGGCGTGCTCGTACAGGCTGAAACCCGCGCCCCGCCCGTCCGAGAGGCACTGCCGGGCACCGAACGCCTGAGTGATCTGGTGTGCGTACGCGGACCGCAGCAGCGTCACCACCGGCTCGCCCGGCCGGTCGGTGTTCTCCGCGCGGCGCAGCACCCGCCGGGCGTGGTCGGCGGAGTCCTCCACCGCGTACTCCCGGTGCCGCCGCACCGGGGCCGGGGCCGCGTACAGCACGCTCAGCAGCGCCACCCCGCCCTCCGGCTCCTCCTCGCCCGGCACCAGCACCGGATCCGGGGACGCCGCGGCGGGTGCCTCGCCGAACAGCCGGGTCACGGCCAGGCAGGTCTCGGCCTTGCTCGCGAAGACCTCGTGCCGGACGGCCCGGTCGCCCACCAGCCGGTAGGTCAGCTCCCACAGCGAGACCGAACCGCCGTCGGTCAGCAGATAGGTGTGCCGGTGGGTCTCCCGCCAGATACCCGCCTCCGGGCTGTGGTGGGTGGTGTAGAGCGACGAGCTGTGGGCGAGCGCCGTGCCGAGGCGCTCGACCAGCCGGTCCGGCAGGTCGAAGGAGTTGAGGGCGCGGCCGAGGAGTCGTTCGAGGTGCGCCTCGGTTGTCTCGTACGGATCGCTCAAGGTGGGTCTCCAGGCCGTCGCAGCTCGTCACTCAGCGGAAGCTCAACGTAACCCCTGGTTCTGACATCACGTCCGGGGTTCGGTAAAACGTCCGGGAAGCATCGGAGGTTCCCGCCACCTTTTCAGGTCAACTTGCATACGGATGAGCATGGTTGGGCCCGATCTGGGCGGAAGCGCGGGACTATGGCCCGCATGGCAACGAATACAGTGGGCCTCCCGCGCCAGCAGGTACGGCCCCGCAGTGGACACGACGGCGAACAGGGCGCCGCACCCCGGGGGTTGGCCTGGCTGCTGGCCGCCACCGGCGCGGCCGGGCTGCTGGCCTCGTGGGTGATCACCCTCGACAAGTTCCTCCTGCTGGAGGACCCGGACTTCAAGCCCGCGTGCAGTCTCAACCCGGTCGTCTCCTGCGGCAGCGTGATGACGAGTGAGCAGGCGGCGGCCTTCGGCTTCCCCAATCCCATGATGGGGCTCGTCGGGTACGCCGTCGTCATCTGCGTCGCCGCGGGTCTGCTGGCCGGCGCCCGCCACCGCGGCTGGTTCTGGCTCGGACTGAACGCCGGCACGCTCTTCGGTGTCGGATTCTGCAGCTGGCTGATGGTCCAGTCGCTCTACGAGATCAACGCGCTCTGCCTGTGGTGCTGCCTGGCCTGGGTCGCGACCCTGCTGATGTTCTGGGCGGTCACCGCGCACAACGTCCGCACGCGCGTCCTGCCCGCTCCCGGCCCGGTGCGCGGCTTCTTCACCGAGTTCGGATGGGCCCCGCCCGCCCTGCACATCGGAGTGATCGGCATGCTGGTCCTCACCCGCTGGTGGGACTTCTGGACCGGCTGACCGCCGCGGGCGGAACGCGAAGAGGGCCCCGGCGGCTGGACGCCGCCGGGGCCCTCGTCCTTCACTCCACAGGCTCAGCGGCCCGCGATCACCCGAAGGGCGGAGGAGTCGGAGATCAGCTGCCGCTCGACAGGTTGCCCGACAAGACCGGGATGTTGTCCAGGATGTGCGAGAGCGGCTCGTCACCCTTGGCCTGGGTGGAGTTCTCGGTGCACTGCTGGTTCTGCGGGTTGGACAGGACGTTGATGTCCTGGACGCCGATGTTGAGCGCGGCGATCAGCGACTGGGCGTTGACCTTCGCCGGCAGGCCGATGCAGGGCTTGTTGAGGGTGCCCTGGACCAGGCTGAGCTGCGGGCTCATGTCGCCGTGGGTCTTCTGGTTGCCGTAGATCTGCTGGGCACCGTTGCCGTTGACGGTGTTGACCCCGTTGTCGTTGCCGATGGCCATGGCCGGGGCCGCGGCGGCAGCGCCCGCGCCGATCGCAACGGCGGAGACCGCGGCGGCGGTCATGAACTTCTTGAACATCTTGATCCTTCTGTCGCACGAGTGCCCGCTGATGGAGCGCCCTGGTCAACTGCCCCGCCGGGAGGTTGGTTCCGCTGCTTCACTCAAACGGCCTGCGCGTCTCGGAATTTCCCCGCCCAGGGTGACCGGCCTCCGGACGCCTGCGCGAAGCCCGTACGCAGCCAGCATCCACCGGGGCTCCGGTTGCACTCCGTGCGAGGTGTTCGCACGGTGGGTGATGAAGCGGATCGTTCGGGTCCGCTTTCGTGTCCCCACCACGAAGGAACATCCATGCACCGCACGAAGCCGTCCCGCGCCCGCCTCCTCGTCCCGTCGGCCCTCGCCGTCGTCATACTGTCCGGCGCGGCTGCCCCCGCGGTCGCCGCGGAGGGTGGCGGCTCCGCGGCCCTCACCGAACGGGTGGCCTCCGTTCAGAAGCAGGTGGAGAAGATCGAACGGCGTGCGGCGGCCGCAGGTCCCATCGACGACCTCCTGGCGGGACTCACCAAGAGCCTTGAGGGCCTGCTCGCGACGGTCGGGGGTCTGCTGCCCGACGGGGTGAAGCTGCCGCCGATCGAGCTGCCGAAGCTGCCGGAGATCAAGCTCCCCGAGCTTCCGGACCTGTCCGGCCTCATCCCGGAGCTGCCGCCGGTGGAGCTTCCGCCGCTCGACGGGGTGGTTCCCCCGGTGGCCGCGGTGCCGGCCGCCCCCGCGGTGCCGGCCGCCCCCGCGGTGCCGGCCGCCCCGGCGGTACCGGCCGTCCCCGCGCTGCCCGCCCTCCCGGAGCTTCCGGCCCTGCCGTAGGCCGGTGCCGGCCGGTAACCCGTCGAATGGTTACGACAATTGAGCCGAACAGGTCTCATCGTGCGCGTGACCGTGTCGTCTGGGAAGCTGGACCGTTTCGCTCGGTGTGAGCCCCGGTTCGGGGCAGAACATCGAACAGAAGGTGCACTTCCCATGAACTCTGCCAAGAAGGCCGCCCTGGTTCTGGCCACCGCTGGTCTCGCTGCGGCCGGTGCCGCCGGCTCCGCCGCCGCCGACTCGTCGGCCGAAGGCGCGGCCGTGGGTTCCCCCGGCGTCCTGTCCGGCAACCTGCTGCAGGTGCCGGTGCACGTCCCGGTCAACGTCTGCGGCAACACCGTGAACATCGTCGGCCTGCTGAACCCGGCGTTCGGCAACGTCTGCCTCAACCACTGACGTCCGCCGCACAACCGACTGTGGGCGCCCCGGCCTTGCCGGTGGCGCCCACAGTCGTATCGGCGGGTGGCCGACCGGGAGGGTTCAGCCCTGGCCGCCGTTGAGCTTCACGCCACCGAGCATGGGGGACGTCCGGGTGGCGCCGTTGGCGAGGCCGAGTACGGTGCCGGGCACGTCGTTGCGTACCTTGTTGACCTTCTGGGCGGTACCCACGACCTTGTTGACGGTGTCGCCCTGCTCGGCCAGCCCGTTGCCCACGGTCTGCGGAAGGGACTCGGAGACCGGCCCGACGGCGTTCAGCGTCTCCGTCACCCCGCCGGTCAGGCTCATGGGGGGCATCGCGGCCGCGGGCTCGGCGGCGAAGGCGGTGGCGGAGGCGCCGAGGGCGGCGACGGAGCCGACGACGACAGCGGCGACCTTCGTGAGCTTCATTATCGAAATCCTCTTCTTTCGTTGACAGAGGCGACCGTGGCGACCGTCGCGCCACTTTCACCCTGGGTAACGATTACCGGCCGCTGCGGAAACGCGAACGGGCACACGGTCATAGATGAGGGCATGACAGCGGCCGGAGAATCCGACGGGGATTCTCCGGCCGCTATTTATTCCGATTACCGGTATTGCCGGTCAGGAGATCCTGGACCGCCGGTACAGAATGGCGCCGCCCAGGATCAGGGCGCTGGCGAGGGCCGCCGCGACCGCGGGCTGACCCGCACCGGTCTCGGCCAGCATGGGCCCGGTCACGTGCGCCGGAGCGGGGGCCGGCGGCTGTACGGGCGCGGGCGCCGGAGCCGGCACCGGGGCGGGAGCCGGGGCCGGGGCCGGGGCCGGGGTGAGGACGACCGGGGTGTCACCCCCGGGGGCGGCCGGCGGCTGGTCCGCGGGCGGTACGACCTCGGGGACCGGGGCTGGGGCCGGAGCAGGGGCCGGGTGCTGCACGGGCAGGCTGCCGTGCGGGGGCCCGGAGGGACCCTCCTCCATCACAGGAGGCGGGCCGGGCGCGGGGGCCGGCAGCGTGTGCGGAGCCTCCTCGGCCGGTGCCGGGGCGGGCTCCGGGGCGGGGAGCGTGTGCGGTGCCTCCCCGGCCGGGGGCAGTCCCACGGGGGGTGCGGGCGGCGCCTCGGGCGGTGGCGCGGGCGCCTCATGGACCGGTTCCGGCATGGGGTGCGGCCGCTCGGGCGCCGGGGGAGCGTGGTGCGCCGGCGGGGGCGGCGGGGACGACTCGGGGTGGTCGTCGCACTCCTCCTTGCCCCGGTGCTCACCGGGGCCGCCGTAGCCGCCCTCGTGACGGGGCTCCTCCTGGCGCGGCTTCGCGTGCCGCGGCCCGTCCTGCCGGGGCTGCTCCAGGCGGGACTCCTCCTGCCGGGGCTGCTCGTACCCGCCCGCGTGGCGCGGCGACTCGTGGCGCTGCTCCGGCACCGCGTGCCGACCCGAGCGCTCGTCGAGGTAGCGTTCGAAGGCCTCGGCGTTCTCGGGGCTGAGGTAGCGCCCGTAGTCGTGGCCGTCGCCCGCGTGCGAGCCGGTGTCGGTGACGCACGTGTTCCCCATCGCGGGGTTGAGCGCCGCACCGCCGTCCACGCTGTTGCCGCACACGTTGGGTGTGAAGGTGATCGGTACCGAGACGCTGTTGCCGGCCAGCACGCCCGGCGAATGCGAGGCCTCGGCGCTCGCTCCGGGGTGCGCGTAGGCCGCGCCGGTCGCGATCGACAGCAGACTCGACGCCGCTGCCGCCGTGAGCATCCCCTTGCCCAGTACCTGTCGGCTCAGTACCTGTCGCATGGGTCCTTCCCTGTCTACCGGCGCCACGGCCGGTGTGGAATCGGAGGTGGCCTCGGAGTGCACCGCCGTGCACTCCGAGGCCACACCGAGGAGGCTTGCCCTCGCGGGCACAAGCGCTTCGTCAGGCGTTGACGCAGGTGTTGCCGAACGCCGGGTTGAGCAGCGCGATGATGTTCACGGTGTTGCCGCAGACGTTGACCGGGACGTGGACCGGCACCTGGGCCAGGTTGCCGGACAGGACGCCGGGGGAACCCACGGTCTTTCCGTCGGCGGCCGCGTCGGCCATGGCGGGGGAGGCGGCACCGGCGAGCATGAGAGCGCCGGCGGCCAGCACCACTGCCTTCTTGTACGTCATTTGTTCTCTTTCCTTCCCGCAGAGGCGTGTCCACTGCAGAATTAACAACGAGCGGTCCGGGAAAAGGAAACCGCGCTTTTTCGGCGATCCGCCGTTAATTCACCCCGATGCCCGGTCCGGTGTGCGGGGCGAATTAATTAGGGCGGCGGATTCATATCGACAATTCCGGGGGCCGGGGGCGCCCCGGCCCTATACGCGGCGAGGCCGCCGCGACCCGGTGGGTGCGACGGCCTCGCTGGCGCGGGCCTCGGTCAGCTGCCGTTCGAGACGTTGCCGGAGAGGACCGGGATGTTGTCCAGGATGTGCGAGAGGGCCTCGTCGCCCTTGGCCTGGGTGGAGTTCTCGGTGCACTGCTGGTTCTGCGGGCTGGACAGGACGGGGATGTCCTGGACGCCGACGTTGATGAGGGCAAGCACCGACTGCACGTTGGCCTTCGCGGGGAGCGCGATGCAGGGCTTGTTGAAGGAGCCCTGGATCAGCGCCATCTGCGGGCTCATGTTGCCGTAGGTGGCCTGGTTGCCGTAGATCTGCGCGGCGCCGTTGCCCTGGACGGTGTTGACGCCGTTGTCGTTGCCGATCGCCATCGCCTGCGGGGCCATGGCGGCACCGATGCCCACGACCGAGGCGGCAACCGCGGCCGAGGCCATCATCTTCTTGATCATTGTCGTCCCTTTTTTGCAGGATTGCCCGGTAGCGGAGCATCCGGAACAACGCCGCAGCCCTGCTTCGGGTTGCGTGGCTTCACTCGGATGCGGGCGTTTCGGGCAGCACGGTTGACGGTCAGGCGCTGATGCAGGTGGTGCCGAACGAGGGGTTCAGCAGGGCGATCACGTTCACCGAGAGGCCGCAGGCGTTCACCGGGACGTCCGCGGGCACCTGGAGCAGGTTGCCGCTCAGGACGCCGGGGGACCCTGCGGTGACGCCGTGGGCCGTCGCGCCGTCCCCGCCGTGAGCGGAGGCGAGGCCCGCGCCGCCCACCAGTGCGGCGGCGCTCGCGACGGCGAGGGTGGTGCCGCGCACCAGCCTCTTCTTCATCTCCGCATTTCCTTTCGGTTCGAACAATGGTGCAAGCCATAACGACCCGCCCGTTGCGAGGGTGCGTGCTATCGCCCAAAAGGCCGTACGAGCGAGTCCGACGTGATTTCCAGCCCGATTTCTGACAAAGTTCACTCCTGTTTTGTCCCCTTGATCGAAAATGGAGACAGGGTCATGGGTTCCTCCCGCAGAATCCTCGGCACGCTCGGTCTGCTGTCCTGCCTCACCCTTTCCGTGACCGCCCCGACGGCGGGGGCGGCGGCTCCCGCTCCCAAGGAGCTGCCCCGGATCCCGTTCACCCAGCGTTACCAGGCCGTGCAGCACGGCGGGCTGGTGCGCGCCTCCAACTCCGGCATCAGCTGCCGCAAGGAACAGTCCCCGCAGGCCGAGCCGTGCGCCGAGGTGAAGAAGGGTGCGGCCGGGGTCAACAGCGACTTCGAGATGTTCTACAGCGAGGTCGACAAGGATCCGGACACCTACAACTCCACCCGGGCCGAGCTCAAGGTCCCGCAGGGCGCGAAGGTCTCGTACGCCCGCCTCTACTGGGGCGGGAACCTGCGGGTCGGCGAGCAGAAGCCGCCGGAGGACAACGGCCGGGTGCTGGTCGCCGAGCCCGGCGGGGCGTACAAGGAGGTCCTCGCCGACACGGTGACCGGCCACCGCACGGACGCGGGCAGCGATGCCTACCAGGCCTCCGCCGATGTGACCCCGCTGGTCCGCAAGGGCGGCGCCGGTCTGTGGACGGTGGCTCAGCTCAACATTGCGATGGGTCACTCCGCGGTCGGGGCCTGGGGCGGCTGGACGCTGGTCGTCGCCTACGAGCACCCGCAGGAGCCGGTGCGCCGGATCTCGCTGTGGGACGGCTTCGAGTCGATCGCCGCCCGCGCCGCCGACGCGACGGTGCAGATCGAGGGCCTCGACGCGCCGGCCGGCTCCGCGGGCCGGGTCGGGGTGGTCGGCTACGACGGGGACCGCGGCACCCTGGGGGACTCACTCACCGTGACGGCCGACAGTGGTCGCCGGGTGAGCATCAGCGATGAAGAAAATCCTTTTAATGATGTTATGAATTCCACGATCACGGAATTCGGCGACCAATCGTTCGTGCGACAGCCCGAACATATGAACAATCTCGGATATGACGCGGACGTGTTTGACCTGAGTCCCGCCCTGTCCGGTGGTGCCCGCAGTCTGAGCTTCAGGTTCACGGGTGAAAGTCAGGGTCATTTCCTCGGTGTGCTCTTCGTTCAGACAGACGCGCGCCGCTGAACGTAGGAGACCACTCCACGTGCCCAGTCAACCTCGGTCGGCACCGCCCGCGACCGTCCTCCACCTCGTACAGCCCGTCGACGGCGGTGTGGCCAGGGTCGTCACCGACCTCGTCCGCGCGCAGACCGCCGAAGGGCTGCGCACCGTCGTCGGGTGTCCGCCCGGCGGCACGCTAGGCGACACCGCCCGGGCCGCCGGGGCCGAAGTGCTCACCTGGCGCGCCGGGCGGGCCCCCGGGCCCGCACTGCCCGGCGAGATCATCGGCGCCCGGCAGGTGCTCCGCCGGGTACGCCCCGACCTCCTGCACGCCCACAGCGCCAAGGCCGGCCTCGCCGGCCGGCTCGCCGCACGCGGCAGCCTGCCCACCGTCTTCCAGCCCCACGCCTGGTCCTTCGACGCGGTCGGCGGGGCCACCGCCGCGCTCGCCCTGCGCTGGGAGCGGTACGGGGCCCGCTGGGCCGACCGGGTGCTCTGCGTCAGCGACGCCGAACGCCGCGCGGGCGAGTCCGGGGGGATCACCGCCCGCTGGTCGGTGATCCGCAACGGCGTGGACCTGGACCACTTCCGCCCCGGCGGACCGGACCCCGACCGGGACCGGGCCCGGGCCCGCGCCGAACTGCCCCTGCCCGACGGCTTCCCGGCCGACGGACCGCTCGCCGTGTGCGTCGGCCGGATCTGCCCCCAGAAGGGGCAGGACATCCTGCTGCGCGCCTGGCCGGAGGTGCTCGCCACCGTCCCCGCGGCCCGCCTCGCCCTCGTCGGGGACGGCCCCGACACCGAAACGCTGCGCCGCGCCGCCGCTCCGTCCGGCACCAGCGTCCACTTCGCGGGTGTCGCCGCCGACATCCGACCGTGGCTTCGGGCCGCCGATCTCGTTGTACTGCCGTCGCGGTGGGAAGGCATGGCGCTCGCCCCGCTCGAAGCCATGGCCTGCGGCCGCCCGGTCCTGGTCTCCGACGTCAGCGGTGCCAGGGAGAGCCTGCCGCCGGGCCAGGGACGCCTGTGCCTGGTGCCGCCGGAGGACCCGACGGCCCTGGCCCGGGCCCTGGGCCGGCTCCTCGCCGAGCCGCGGCTCCTCGCCGAACTCGGCGAGCAGGCCCGGCAGCACGCCCGGACCGACTTCGACGTGCGGCGGACCACGGACGCGGTCACCGGCCTGTACCACGAACTGCTGGGCAGGCCCCGGCCCTTGAACCAGGAGCGCATCAGCCGATGACGATGGACAGCGCACCCGCCCGGCACACCGGGCAGGGCGGCACGGGGCCCACCGGCGGAGGCGCCTTCGCGCCCGCGCACCCCGCGGCGGCCCGCCGTTCAGCGACCGCCATCCACCCCCCGCGCGGACCCCGGGCCGACCCGGCCCGCTCCGCCGTACGCCCCCGGCGCGTCCGCCGCCGCGGCCGCGTGCTCCCGCTGCTCACCGCCGACGCGCTGGCCGCCGTACTCACCGCGACGACCCTGCCCGCGGCGGCGCCGCCCGTCCTGTACGCGGCGCCCGTCCTGCTCGCCGCACTGCACGCGCAGGCCGGGCTCTACCGGCCGCGGCTCGCCCCCTCCGCACTCCTCGAACTGCCCGTGCTGGCCGGGCGGTCCGCCGTCCTGTGGTGCTCGGTCGCCGCCGTCACGGCCGCCGCCGACCCGGCCCGGGCCATGGGCTGGAGCGCACTGCTCACCGCCGTCTGCCTGCAGGCCGTACTGGCGTGCGCGGGCCGCGGCCTCGTCAACCAGTCCCGGCGCCGCTCGGCGGTACGCCGGCCCGCCTCCGCCCTCGTCGTCGGACCCGGCGCCGGGGCGAGCGCGGTGGCCGCGGCCCTGCACGGCCGCCCCGAGTTCGGGCTGCGCCCGGTCGGGCTCGCCGACACCACGACGCCCGCCGAGGGCGACGGTGGCGTCCTGCCGCTGCTCGCCACCCACGAGGACATCCGGCGCGCGGTCATCCAGAACTCCGTCGGACACGCCGTGTTCACCCGCCCCCCGGAGGCCGACGAGCGCACCGCCGCCCTGGTCCGCCTCTTCCACGACCACGGCTGCCGCATGTGGCTCGCCGACCCGGCCGGCACCGCCAAGGTCACCGGCATGCGGGTGCCGCACCCCACCGACCAGCTGTGGGGGTACGCCGTGCAGCCGCTGCTCCCGCGCCCGGCCCGGCCGCTGGAGCGCTGGGCCAAGCGGGGCATCGACACCGTGCTCGCCCTGATCGCGCTGCTCGCCGCCGCGCCCGTGATGGGGGCGTGCGCGCTGGCCGTACGGGTCTGGGACGGGCCGGGGGTGATCTTCCGGCAGGAGCGGGTCGGCCTGTACGGGCGCCCCTTCACCCTGCTGAAGTTCCGTACTCTGCGCGCCGACGCGCACGAGGCCGCCACGCGCTGGACGGTCGCGGGCGACCGCGGGATGAGCCCGGTCGGGTCCTTCCTGCGCAAGTCCTCGCTGGACGAGCTGCCGCAGCTGTGGAACGTCGTACGCGGTGACATGGCCCTGGTCGGCCCGCGCCCCGAACGGCCCTTCTTCGTCGCCAAGTTCTCCACCGTGCACCCCGGATACGAGGCCCGGCACCGGATGCCCGTCGGCATCACCGGCCTCGCCCAGATCAACGGCCTGCGCGGGGACACCTCCATCGAGGACCGGGCCCGGTTCGACAACCACTACATCGACACCTGGTCGCTGTGGCAGGACCTGTGGATCCTCGCCCGCACCGCGGCCTCCTTCTTCCGCTTCCGGCTGGGGGGCAGCTGATGAGTCTCGTCGTCCAGGGCCGGTGGATCCGGCCGGACATGCCGGGCCTGCTGCGCCGCCACTGGCCGCTGCTGCCGCTCGCCGCGACCGTGCTGTTCCTGCTGGCCCCGCTCCCGGCGGGGGACGCCACCGCCTCCGGGAAGGTCGGTCCGGCCGACGCCGCCTCGCTGGTGCTGGTCCTCGTCTGCGCGGTGCAGGCGCTGCGCGGCCGGGTACGGGCGCTGACCCCGCTGGGCGTACTCGTGCTCGGGGCGCCGGCCGTGGGCCTCGCGGTCGCCACGATGACCGCGGGGGATCCGTACGCCGCCCTGCCCGGCTTCGTGCGCTACCTGCAGGTCTTCGTGCTGGTCCCGGCGGCCGTGGTGCTGCTGGTGCGCGACGCCGGGGAGTTCCGGCTGGCCGCCGGGTGCTTCGTGGTCCTGGCGCTGGTGCAGGGCGCGGTGGGGGTCGTGCAGTACGCCACCCACACCGGGGCCTCGTACCAGGGCGAGGACGTCCGGGCCGTCGGCACCTTCGGCCCCGGCGACGTCATGGGCATGGCCACCGTCGTGGCGTACGGGCTGATCGTGGCGACCGCCGCCGGGCTCGCTCCGGGACTGCCGCGGCGCCTGCGGCGGATCGGCGGCGGCTGTGCGCTGGCGCTGGTGCTCCCGCTGGTGCTGTCCTTCAGCCGGGGGGCGTGGATCGCCACCGCCGGCGCGGCGGTGCTCGTGATGGCGCTGGCCGGGATCCGGCGGGCCCTGAAGGTGGGCGCCGCGCTCGCCGCCGCCGCGGTGGTGCTGGTGGGCGGGTTCGGGGTCGGCTCGGAGATGGTCGCCGAGCGGCTCACGTCCATCACCCAGGTGTCCAGCGCCCCCGACCAGTCGGTGACCGACCGCTACACGATGTGGGCCGCCGCCGAGTCGATGTGGCGCGAGCGGCCGGCCGTGGGGGTGGGGCTCAAGGGCTTCCCGGCCAACCGGGACGGGCACGCCTCGCTGGGCCTGTCCTCCGGAAGCGACACCGCCGGCGCCGGGCAGGCGTACCTGCGCCAGCCGCTGCTCTCCCCGCACAACATGTACCTGCTGATCCTGAGCGAGCAGGGCCTGATCGGGCTGATCGCACTCGCCGGCGGCTGGGCCGCGCTGCTGGTGGCGGGGCTGCGGCGGTTCGCCGCGGACGCGGGCAGGGGCGCGGGGGTGCGGGACTGCGGGCTGATCGCGATCGGGCTGTTCGTGTGGCAGCTGACCGACTTCCTCTACGCCGACATCGGCGGACCGTCCACGGTTCTGACCGGAGTGATCATCGGCCTGGCGGCCTGGTGGGCACTTCCTTCCCGGGGGGCGGCCACCGCGGGCACACGGGGTGGGTCCCCCGGGGTTGCGGCTCGCCCGTGACGGACACCACGCCTTGGCGGCCCGCCTCCGGCCCCCCGGCCGGGGCGGGCCACGCCCGTGTCCCGGGCGCCCCGGCCCCCGGCTTCGCCGGCCACCCGCACGCCCCCGGGCCGGGAGGCCCCACGGCCCCCGGTGGCTCCGGTGCGTCGGGCCCGGCGGATCCCGGGTTCGTCGCCAGCGGGATCCCGGGTGCCGAACCGGAGGCGCGCAGGGCCGTGTTCGGCTCCGCCGGGTATCCGGGAGGCGCCTCGGGCCGGCACAGCGTACGGGTGGCGGCGCGGACCGCGAACGGCTCCGCCGACCCCGAGGCCCGGTCGGGCGGTCCTGCCGCCGCCCCGGGCGGACGGAACCGGCTGCGCCAGGCCCGCCGCGCGAACGGCTCCGGCGTCGGGTCCGAAGGCCGGCCGGGCGGCCCCGCCACCGGCCCCGCCGGGAGCGCCCCCGGCGGCGGTCAGTCCGGCGGGAGCCAGCCGCTCGGCAGGTTCCTGGCCAAGGCCGCCGCCGTCACCGCCGGACTGACCGCCGCCGGGGCCCTGCTCGGGCTGGTGCGCGACCAGACCATCGCGCACCTCTTCGGCGCCGGGCACGACAGCGACGCCTTCCTCATCGCCTGGACCGTGCCCGAGATGGCCTCGACGCTGCTGATCGAGGACGCCATGGCGCTGCTGATGGTGCCCGCCTTCAGCCAGGCCCTGGCCCGGCGGGCCGCCGCCCGGGCCGGGCTCACGCGCAGCGAGGCCCGCGCCCAGGACCCCGTACGGCTGCTGGTGGGGGCGACGCTGCCGCGCCTCGCCGTGTTCCTGGCCGCCGTCGCCTCCCTGCTCGTCGTGGCCGCCCCGGCGGTCGTCTCCGTGCTCGCCCCCGGCCTGCCCGACCCCGCACTGGCCGTCGAGTGCACCCGGTTCACCGCGCTGACCGTGCTCTCCTTCGGCATCGCCGGATACTTCAGCGCCGCGCTGCGGGCGCACCGGTCCTTCCTGCCGCCCGCCGCGATCTACGTCTCCTACAACGTCGGGATCATCGGCACGATGGTGGCCCTGCACGCCCTCTGGGGCGTCCGGGCCGCCGCCGCGGGCGTCGCGGTCGGCGGACTGTTCATGGCGCTCGTCCAACTGCCCGCCTTCGTGCGGAACGTGGGCTTCGGCCAGCCCCGTGCGAAGAAGACCGCCCCGCGCAGCCAGCGCGACCGGGACCGCCCCACCCTCATCGCCTTCGGGGTCATCGCCCCCGTGATCTTCTTCGCGGTCTTCCGGCAGTCGCAGGTGCTCGTCGAGAGGTTCCTCGCCGCCTCGCTCCCGCCCGGCGCGATCTCGCACCTCAACTACGCGCAGAAGGTCGCGCAGATGCCGATGGTGCTCTCGCTGATGATCTGCACCGTCACCTTCCCCGTCGTCGCCCAGGCCATGGCCGCGGGCGAGCGCGAGAAGGCCCGCCGACGGGTGGAGCAGGACCTCACGCTGGCCGCGCTCGCCGTCCTGGCCGGCACCGCGCTCGTCATCGGCTACGCGCCCCAGATCATCCAGGTCCTCTTCGAACGCGGTGCCTTCACCCACCAGGACACCCTCGCCACCGCCTCCGTCATGCGGGTCTACGCATGCGGACTGCTCGGCCACTGCCTCGTCGGCGCACTGTCCCGGCCCTTCTTCTCGACCGCCCGGCCCACCTGGTTCCCGGCGCTCGCGATGGGTGCCGGACTGCTCGTCAACATCGTGGCCGGAGCGTTCGCCGTCGGCTGGTGGGGCACCTACGGCATCGCCGCCGCCAACGCCGCCGGCATCTCCACCACCGCCGCCCTGCTGCTCACCGGCCTCGGCTCCCGGATCATCGCCGTCCAGGTCCGCCGGGTCGCCGTCAGCATCGGGAAGCTCGCCGTCGCCGCCGTCGCCGCGGGCGCCGCCGGCTGGATCGCCGGACCGATGATCCCCGACCCGATGCTCAGCGCCGCCCTCGGCTGCCTGCTGGTCCCGGCCATGTTCGGAGCCACCGGCACGGCCATACGCGCCCTCGAAGTCACCGCCCTGCCCGGTCAGATCTCCCAGCTCACGCAGAGGTTCCGCAATGTCCGCTGACACCGACACGGCCCCCGCCGCCGTGGTGGTACCCACCCGCCGGACCGCTTCGCCGTGGGTCCTCATGTACCACTCGGTCGCCGAGTTCACCGACCCCGCGGAGGACCCGTACGGAATCACCGTCACCCCGCTCGCCCTGGAGGCCCAGCTGCTGTGGCTGCGCTCGCGCGGCCTGCGCGGGGTGTCCGTCGGTGAACTGCTGCGGGCCCGCGCGGCCGGGCGCGGGGCCGGACTGGTCGGGCTGACCTTCGACGACGGCTACACCGACTTCCTGACCCACGCGCTGCCGCTGCTGAGCCGCTACGACTTCACCTCCACGCTCTTCGTGCTCCCCGGGCGGCTCGGCGTGGACAACGTGTGGGACCCGCTGGGCCCGCGCAAGTCCCTGCTCACCGCCGAGGGCATCCGCGAAGCCGCCGACGCCGGACAGGAGATCGGCTCGCACGGACTGCTCCACCAGGACCTCACCGCGACCGCCGACGAGGTGCTCCAGCAGGAACTGCGGGGCAGCCGCGACCTGCTGCGCGAGCTGACGGGCACCATGCCCCAGGGGTTCTGCTACCCGTACGGGCACCTCGACGCCCGGGTCGTCGACGCCACCCGCGACGCCGGCTACGGCTATGCCTGCGCCATCGACCCCGGACGGCTCGCCGGCCCGCACGCGCTGCCGCGCACGCACGTCAGCCAGGCCGACGGCGGCGCCCGGCTGCGGCTCAAGCAGCTCCGCCACCAGGTGCGCGAGCTGCGGCGCGGGGTGCAGCGGTGAAGGCGCTCCAGCCGGTCAAGGCACTGCACATCATCACCGGGCTCGGCGTCGGCGGCGCCGAACAGCAACTGCGGCTGCTGCTGCGCCACATGCCGATGCAGTGCGACGTACTGACGCTGACCAACCCCGGGCCCGTCGCCGAGGGGCTGCGCGCCGACGGGGTCCGCGTCGTCCACCTGGGCATGCGGGGCAACCGGGACCTGGGGGCGCTGCCCCGGCTGGTGAAGTTCATCCGCCGGGGCGGCTACGACCTCGTGCACACGCACCTGTACCGGGCCTGCGTCTACGGGCGCCTCGCCGCCCGGCTCGCGGGCGCCCGGGCCACCGTGGCCACCGAACACTCGCTCGGCGAGGGGGAGATCGAGGGCAGGCCGCTGTCGGGCGGGGTGCGCAGGCTCTACCTGGCCAGTGAACGCCTGGGCGCCGCCACGGTGGCCGTCTCCGACACCGTGGCCGCCCGGCTGGAGGGGTGGGGGGTGCCGGCCGCGCGGGTGCACGTCGTACCGAACGGGATCGAGGCCGTCCGCTTCCGCTTCGACGAGGGCGTCCGGCGGGCCACCCGGGCCCGCACCGGGCTGCCCGAGCGGGCCTTCGTGGTCGGCGGGGTCGGCCGGCTGGTCCCCGGCAAGCGGTTCGACGTCCTGGTGCGGGCCGTGGCCGCGCTGCCGGGCGCGCACCTGCTGCTGGCCGGGGACGGGCCGGAGCGGGCGGGGCTGCGCCGGCTGGCCGCCGAGCTCGGTGCGCAGAGCCGGATCCACCTGCTGGGGGAGCGGGACCCGCTGGGCGACAGCGCGGACGGCCGCACCCCGGGCATCCCGGCGCTGCTGGCCGCCATGGACGTCTTCGTCTCCCCGTCGCGCGAGGAGGCCTTCGGGCTCGCCGTCGTGGAGGCCCTGGCGGCCGGACTCCCCGTCCTGCACGTCACCTGCCCGGCCATCGACGACCTGCCCGCCGCGCAGGCCCCCGGGGCCCGCCGCATCGGCACCGGCACGGAGGAGCTGGTCGCGGCGCTCCGGGGCCACATGGAGGCCGGCGCGCGCCGGCTGCCCCCGCCGCCGGTGGTCCGCCGCTACGACATCGCCCGCAGCGCGCGGCAGCTGCTGGACGTGTACGACCTCGCCCTCGCGGCCGCGCCGGGGGCCACCGGGGCGGCCCGGGGCCGCCCCGGCGCCGACCCGGTACCGGGCGCGGGCGGCGCAGCCGTCGTCGGTGCCCCGCGCGAGCCGGCCGGGCCCGGACCGGCGGAGCCGACCGGCACCGGCTGATCCCTCCCTGCCCGAAGGGGTCCCGACGGGACCCGAACGAACTCCCCCTCCACCCAGGAAGCGAGCACGTCCATGGCCGACACGTCCGAGAAGAACGCCGAGAAGAAGACCGAGAGCAGGTCCGAGAGCAGGTCCGAGCGGAAGGCGGAGCACCGCTCCGAGCGGAGGCCGCGCCGCCGGAGGCTGTCGGCGCCCCTGTGGTGGCCGCTGCCCGCCTGCGCCCTGCTGGGGCTGGCCGCGGGCGGGGCGTACGGGGTGCTCAAGGCCCCCGAGTACGCCGCCACCAGCTATGTCGTCGCCGTACCCGACGACACCACGGAGCCGGCCACCGCACTCGGCTTCGCGCAGGCCTACGCCCGTATCGCGACCAGCAGTTCCACCCTCGCCTACGCCCAGCCGCGGGCCGGCATCAGCGCCGCGAAGCTGCGGACCCAGGTACGGGCCGAGACCTCCCCCGAGTCCCCGATGATCGCCGTCACGGGTACCTCGAAGAGCCCGGCCGAGGCCGCCGACATCGCGAACGCCGTCGCCGACGCCCTGTCCCTGAGCAGCAACCAGGCCGCCAAGAACACCGGTGTCCAGCTGCTCCTCTTCAACCAGGCGGTCGCCCCCTCCGCGCCCGCCTCCCCGTCCGCCGCCATCAGCGGCGCCGTCGGGATGTGCGCCGGCGGACTGCTGGGCGGCCTGTGGATGCTGGCACGGCCGGGCCGCGCGCGGCGTTCCGAGGACGCCGCGACCGGCGTCGCCGCCGGGTCCCGGGCCGGGTCCGGGTCCTCGGTGGAGGCCGCCGTCGAGACCCCGGTCGAGGAGTACGCCTCGCTGCCCGCGCAGGGCGAGCCGTCCTCGGCCAAGGAGAAGGAGTCCGTTCGATGAGTTCGGGCTCCGCCGGGGCCCTGTCGGTGACGCTGTGCCGCGACCCCCGGCAGTTCGCCGCGCTGGAGGAGTCGTGGAACAGGCTCTTCCGCGGCTGCCCCACCGCCACCCCCTTCCAGAGCCACGCCTGGCTGCACTCCTGGTGGCTGTCGTACGGCAAGGACGGCCGGCTCCGGATCGTCCTCGTCCGCCGCGGCGAGGAGCTGGTCGGCGCGGCCGCGCTGATGCTCGTACACCGGCCGATGCCGCTGCTGGTGCCGCTCGGCGGCCCCATCACCGACTACTTCGACGTGCTCGTGGACGCGGAGTACGCCGACCAGGTCGTCCCGGCGCTGGCCCGCGGGCTGCACCGGGCCGCCCGCGGCGCCGTCGTGGACCTGCGGGAGGTACGTCCCGGAGCAGCCGCCGAGGAGCTGTACCGGCAGTGGCCCGGGGTCTCCAGCGTGCTCGCCGACTCCACCTGCATGGAACTGCCCACGCTGCCGTTCGACGAACTGGTCAAGCGGATGCCGGCCTCCGGCGGCCAGCGGGTGCGGGCCAAACTGCGCAAGACCGACGCGGCCGGGATCGAGGAGCACGAGGTCACCGAGCAGGAAGTGCCGCGCGCCGTAAGGACCCTGCTGCGGCTGCACGAGAAGCAGTGGCGGGGCCGCGGGGTGACCCCCGAGCACCTGCGGCCCCGCTTCGCCGAGCACCTGACCCGGGCCACCCGGCGGATGGTGCGGGCCGGGGAGAGCCGGCTGACGGAGTTCCGGCTGGAGGGCAAGGTGGTGGCGGCCAACGTCACTCTGCTGTCCGCCGGACTCAGCGGCGGCTACCTGTACGGGGCCGACCCGGATCTGCGGACGCGCAAGGTCGACATCGCGACGCTGCTGCTGCGCTACGAGGCCGGGCGGGCGCTCGCCGACGGCCGGCCGGTGGTCAGCTTCCTGCGCGGCAACGAGCCGTACAAGAACCACTGGCGGCCCGAGACGGTCGTCAACCAGCGGTTCCTGCTGGCCACGGCGGCGCTCGCGCCCCTGCTGCGCGTACACGAGTCGCAGGTGACGGGGCGCGAGCGGGCGGTGGACGCGCTGCGGGAGGCGCTGCCGGCCGCCAGGGACTGGCGGGCGCGGCTCAACGAACTGCGGGTGCGATGACCCGTCTAGAAGGGCCAGAATCCGGATTCCTTGCCGAAGTCCAGCTTGATGCAGATCGACTGGTTGCCGACCAGCTTGGAGAGCCACTCGCCGAAGTTGAGCGGCACGCACCAGTGCTTGCTGTTGACCGGCGGCGGCGGCGGCGGCGTGGGCTGGGGCAGGGGCTTCGGCGGCGTGGGGACGGGCTTCGGCGTGAGCGGGCTCGGGGTGACCGGCGAGGGCGCCGGGACCTGCGGCGTCGGGACCGCCGGCGAGGGCTTCGGAGTGGGCTTCGGCGTGGGCGTGGGCGTCGGGGTGGGTACGGGGTCGGTGTCGGGGTCGGGGTCGGTGACCTCGGGTGTCGGGAGGACCGGGCTCGGGGCGACCGGGCTCGGGGTCACCGGGGTGACCGGCGTGGGGACGAGCGGGCTCGGGGTGACCGGCAGCGGGATCTGCGGGGTCGGCACCACCGGCGTGGGCGTCGGGACCACGGGAGTCGGTGCCACGGGCGTGGGGACCTGCGGCGTGGGCACCTGGGGCGTCGGGACCACGGGCGTCGGGACCACGGGCGTGGGCGTCGGGATCTGCGGGGTCGGGACCTGCGGGGTCGGCACGACCGGCGTGGGCACCACGGGGGTCGGGACCACCGGGGTCGGCACCACGGGCGTGGGCACCACCGGGGTCGGGACCACCGGGCCGGGCCGCTCGGGCGTCAGCGCGTCGCGGAAGGCCTTCGAGGACTCCGGGTTCTGCTTGCACTGCCACACACCGTGCGGGCAGTAGTCGGTGATGGTGTGGTAGAGCGGCTTGTGCTGCGCGATCCACTTCAGCATGCGCCGCACGTACTCCGGATTGTCCCCGCGCCGGAACAGCCCCCACTCCGGGTAGGAGATCGGCTTGCCGTGTGCCTTCGCGAAGTCGACCTGCTGCTGGAGCCCGTACGGCTGGGTGATCTGGTCGTCGAAGGTCCGGCCGGGACCCTGGTCGTACGAGTCCATTCCGATGACGTCGACCACGTCGTCACCGGGGTAGCACTTCGTCCAGCCGATCGCGTCCGCACCCCGGTTCGGGGCGAAGTCGAACCTGAACTCCTGCCCGGGTACGGCGCGCATCGTGTTGACGATGCGCTTCCAGTACACCTTCCAGTTCTCCGGGTCCGGTGCACACCGGTGGGTGTAGGTGACGCCGTTCATCTCCCAGCCGAGCACGATCACCGTGTCCGGGACGCCCAGCTCCACCAGCCGCTCTGCGAGCCTGCGGAAGTGCTCGTCGTACCGGCCCTGCGCGCCCGCCCGGATCAGCCGGGCCACCTGGTAGTCGGGCACCCGGTCCTCGTTCCGCTCCTGCATGGGCACGTTGAGGACGAACATCCGGTCGTCCCCGGCCAGCCGCCAGTCGGCCCAGTCCTCCAGGAACGAGACCCTGCCCTCGATGCCGGCCCACCGGTCGCCGGGCAGATAGGTGTGCCCGACCCGGATGTCCTTGCCGCCCAGCCAGCTCGACAGGTGCGGGATCCCGGCCACGCCGGGCGGCCCGTAGTCGAGATAGGCGCCCATGGCGATGTCGGAGCCCTCGGGCCGGTCCTTCCCGGGCGTCGCGAGGGCGGCCCCGGTGGCCAGAAGTCCGGCCGTGACCGTACCGATGCAGGTGCTCGCCAGTCGGCGGCGTGGTCTGGGCATGGCGTCTCCCGAGCTTTCCTGAATCGGTGTGCTTACCAAAGACGTTAGGCATCAGATCTGACGAATGGCCTGTCCGGTGACTGCCGCGTAGGCCATTAGCAGGTGCGCACCACCCCCGCTTGGTCCGACTAGGTGAAAGACACCGCTGCCATGCACGCGTATCTCAACCATGTGCCCGCCGTTGTGCTCAGACTCGATCGCAATCCGTTCCACCACGGAACCCTCGGCGCCGTCAGATCCCTTGGCCGCAAGGGCGTGGAGGTCCATGCCGTCGTCGAGGCCGGGGGAGGTCCCATGGGGCGTTCGCGCTATCTGCGCGCCGTGCATCCCGGACCGGAGGGCGGGCTGGACCCCGAGGCGCCCGAGGCACTGCTGGAGTGTCTGACCGGGGTGTCGGAGCGGATCGGCCGCCCGGCCGTGCTCATCGCCATGGACGACCTCAGCGCGATCGCCGTGTCCCGGGTCGCCCCGATGCTCCGCGAACGCTTCCGGATTCCCCATCAGCCCGACAACCTGCCCGCCCGGGTGGCCGACAAGGCCGAGCTGTCGCGGCTCTGCGCGCGGTGGGACGTCCCGCACCCGGAGACCGTGATCCCGGCGAGCGGAGCCGAGGCGGCCGAGGCGGCCTGGCGGCTCGGCCTGCCGGTGATCGCCAAGTGGAGCCGGCCCTGGCTGCTGCCCGCCGGGGCCGACGGGCTGCGCAGCACCATGCTCGTGCACACCACCGCCGAGGCGCGCCGGCTCTACGAGCGCTCCGCCGAGGCCGGGAGCAGGCTGCTGCTCCAGCGGTTCCTGCCGGCCGGGCCGGACACCGACTGGTTCTTCCACGGCGCCTTCGCGCGGGGCGGGCGTCCGCTGCTCGCGGGCTCGGGCCGCAAGGAGCTGTCCTGGCCGGTGCGGACGGGACTGACGGCCGTGGGGCGCTGGCTGCCGGATCCCGCGGTGGAGGAGGCGGGGCTGCGGCTCGCCGAACGCCTGGGCTACCAGGGGATCCTGGACCTGGACTTCCGCCGGGACGAGCTGGGCTGCTTCCGGCTGGTGGACTTCAACCCCCGGCCGGGCGCGCAGTTCCGGCTGTTCGCGGACTCGGCCGGGCTGGACGTCGTACAGGCGATGTACCTGGACCTGACGGGCCAGCAGGTCCCGCGGCCTTCGGGCGGACCGGGCCGGGTGTTCGTCGCGGAGAACTACGCGGTGCTGGCGACGGTCCGGGGCGGGTCGCTGCCGCGCCGCCCGGCAGCGGTCCCCCCGGGTCCGGCCGGGCCGACCGGGGCGTCCGCGTCCGCGGCCCCGGCTCCGGGCGCGGAGCGGGAGCCGGCCCGGGAGCGGGCCCCGAAGCGGTCCGGCGAGCGGGGGCGCGTCGAGACGGCCTGGTTCGCCGCCGACGACCTGCTGCCGTTCCTGGCGATGCTCGGCGCCCTGCTGGGCCGGGGCGCGGGCAAGGGGGTGCGGGCGCTGCGCGGGGTTCCGGAGCAGGGCCGGCGCACGGCGCTCGCGGTCGTCCGCGCGCCGCGGCAGCGCGGCCGGAACCAGTCGTCCGACGGTTCCACCGGATCGACCGCGCCGGCCTCCAGGCCCGTTCCGCCGGAGGCCTCGGCGGAGCCGGACGAGCTGGTGACCCGTTGACCCGGACCCCGGCCGCGGACCGCGCCGGGCCGGTGACCATCGAGCTGGAGGAGCGGAGTTGACGCGGATCGACGATCTCGTGGTGATCGGCGCGGGCCCGTACGGGCTGTCGATCGCCGCCCACGCGGCGGCCGCGGGGCTCGGCGTACGGCTGCTGGGGCGGCCCATGGCCTCGTGGCGCGACCACATGCCCGACGGCATGTACCTGAAGTCGGAGCCCTGGTCGTCCAACCTGTCCGCGCCGGACGGACGGCACACCCTGGCCGATTACTGCGCCACCCTCGGCATGACCGCGGAACACGGCACTCCGCTGCCGATCGGCACGTTCAGCGGGTACGGGATGTGGTTCGCCCGGCAGGCCGCGCCCGAGGTGGAGGAGGTGACCGTGCTGGAGGTGACCCCGCAGGGCGACGGCTTCCGCGTCCGCACCGCCGAGGGACCGCCCCTGCTCGCCCGGACGGTGGCCCTCGCGGTCGGGGTGATGCCCTTCGTCCGCCACCCCGGGGCGCTGCGGGACCTCCCGCCCCCGCACTACTCGCACAGCAGCGGCCACCGGGACCTGAGCCGGTTCGCCGGCCGTGAGGTCGCCGTGCTCGGGGCCGGGCAGGCGGCCCTGGAGACCGCCGCCCTGCTGGCCGAGCAGGGTGCCCGGCCCTGCCTGGTCGCCCGGCGGTCCCGGCTGAACTGGAACACCGTCCCGCAGCCCCTGGAACGGACCCCGCTGCGGGCCCTGCGCGAGCCCCACAGCGGTCTCGGTACCGGCTGGCGCAGCTGGGTGTGGTCGGAGCTGCCCTGGGCGGTGCGCCGGCTGCCCGCGCCCACCCGGGAGCGGATCGCGGCGACGGCGCTGGGCCCGGCCGGCGCCTGGTGGCTGCGGGACCGCTTCGAGCGGCGCGTCCCCGTCCTGCTCGGGCACCGGCTGCACCGGGCGGTGGCGGTGGGGGACCGGACCCGGCTGGGGCTGTCCACCCGGGCGGGGGAATCCGTGGTCCTGGACGTCGCGCACGTCATCGCGGCCACCGGCTTCGTCCCGGAGCTGGCCCGGCTGGAGCTGCTCGACGCGGGGCTGCGGGCCGCGCTGGAGACCGTGGGGGAGAGCGGCGCGCCGGAACTGAGCCCCGGGTTCGAGTCCTCGTGGCCCGGACTGTTCTTCGCGGGGCTGCTGACGGCTCCCTCATTCGGCCCTTCCATGCGATTCGTGCACGGCGCGGGCTTCACGGCGGGGAGACTGGTGAGAGGAGTCCGCAAGCGCCTCGGGGCCCGGGGTCCGCGGCCGGGTTCCCCCGGTGCCGCCCGGGTGGGCCGGGCCGCTGCCCCCGGGCACCTTCCGGGGGTACCCCCAGGGCATCCGAAGACGTATCTGCGGTGAGAGCCGCGGAGAGAGGGGTCCGTGATGAGCTCGGATCGAGCGCAGGGCCGCGGCTGGGTACGCATTCCGGCCAGCCGCGGGGAACAGCCCGCCGGTCGGGCCAGGGCCGCCGGGTACGACCGCACCGCGTATCCCGGTCCGTACGCGGGCCCGTACGCGGGTCCGTACGCGACGGCCTCCCACGCCGACCAGCCCACGATCTACCTCTCCGTGGTCAAGCGCTGGCGGGAGGCCGGGCGCACCCTTCCGGGGCATCCTGACGAGGAGTGGGAGCGGCTGATCTCCCAGCCCTGCTGGCCCGGCCGTTAGGTGGTGTGGAACGTGGCAGCGGCGGAACGGGACGGACCCGAGCCGGTCCGGCGGTCGCCCGTGACCGTGCCCGGGGAGCGGTTCGCCCTCAACGGCATGGGCAGTCTCGAATGGGACCTGGGCTCCGGGACCGTGGTGCTGGACGAGGCCGCGATGGAGGTCTTCGACCTCGGGCCGGCGGAGTTCGACGGCACCGTGCCCGGGGTCGGACGGCGCATCCCGCGCGAGGACGGCGTCCGGCTGACCCAGATCATCGAAGGTGTCCTGGAGGGCGGCGGGGACACGTACGGCGCCTACTTCATGGTGCACCGGCGCGACGGCCGCGAGCAGTGGACGCACACCTCCGGCCGGGTGCTGCGGGACGGCGCGGGGCAGCCGGAGCGGATCGTGGGGATCGTTCGGGACGCGACCGCCGAGCTCGCCCACGCCACGCTGCTGCGCAAGCTGGAGGCGGCGCGCGCCCAGCAGACGACGATCGTGCAGCGGACCACGGAGGCCCTGTCGCGGGCGGTGACGGTCGACGACGTCACGGCCGCGCTGACCGGGGCGGGCGCCTTGGAACGGCTCGGTGCGGACGGACTGGCCCTGGGACTGGTCGAGGGCGGCACCATCAAGATCATCGCGTTGAGCGGGGAGTCCCTGGAGATCCTCAGCGAGCGCCGGTTCACCCGCCTGGACGGCTCGCTGCCGCTGTCGCGCGCGGTGCTCACCCGGCAGGCACGTTTCGTCACCTCGCTCACCGAGCTCGGCGGCGAGTTCCCGCTCCTCGCGGACTACCTGAACCGGATCCAGTACGACGCCGCCGCCTACCTGCCGCTGATCGCGCAGGCCAAGGCCATCGGCGGGCTGGTCCTCTTCTACCGGCGGCGCACCGAGTTCAGCCCGGAGGAGCGCAACCTCTGCCTGGGCCTGGCGGGCATCGTCGCCCAGTCCCTCCAGCGGGCGCTCCTGTTCGACCAGGAGCGGGAGTTCGCCACCGGCCTGCAGGCGGCCATGCTGCCGCGCCGGATCCCGGAGATCACCGGTGGGGAGATCGCGGTCCGCTACCACGCCGCCTGGAGCGGACGGGAGGTCGGCGGGGACTGGTACGACGTGATCTCGCTGCCCCGCGACCGCGTCGGGGTCGTGGTGGGCGACGTCCAGGGCCACGACACGCACGCGGCGGCGATCATGGGCCAGCTGCGGATCGCGCTGCGGGCGTACGCGGGCGAGGGCCATCCGCCGTCCACCGTGCTGGCCCGGGCCTCGCGCTTCCTCGCCGAGCTGGACACCGAGCGCTTCGCCACCTGCATGTACGCGCAGGTGGACCTGGAGACCGGCGGCGTACGGGCCGTGCGCGCGGGTCACCTCGGACCGCTGATCCGGCACACGGACGGGCGTACGGGCTGGCCCAACGTGCGCGGCGGCCTGCCGCTCGGGCTGGCCTCGTCCTTCGGGTACGAGGAGTTCCCCGAGACCCGGCTCGACCTGGTGCCCGGGGAGACCCTGGTGCTGTGCACCGACGGCCTGGTGGAGGAGCCGGGCACCACCATCACCGCCGGGATGGACGCCCTCGCCCAGGCGGTGCGCAGCGGCCCCCAGGGGGCCGCCGCGCTCGCCGACCACCTCTCCGACCGGCTCTGGGAGCGCTGGGGCTCCGGGGACGACGTGGCCCTGCTGGTGCTGCGCAGGGCCCCCGACCCGGGCACCCACCGGGCGCCGCGCATCCACCAGTACGTCCACCAGGCCGACCCGGAAGGCCTCTCGGAGGCCCGCTACGCCCTGCGCCAGGCCCTGCGGGACTGGGGCATGCCGGAGCTCGCCGACGACGTGGAGGTCGCGGCCGGGGAACTGCTGGTCAACGCCCTGCTGCACACCGACGGCGGAGCGGTGCTGACGATGGAGGTGCTGCCGGAGCCGGTCCGGCGGATCCGGCTGTGGGTCAAGGACCGTTCCAGCGTGTGGCCGCGCCGGCGCACCCCGGGCGAGGCGGCCACCACGGGGCGCGGGCTGCTGCTGGTGGACGCGCTGGCCACGCACTGGGGCGTGGAGTCCCGGGGCGACGGCAAGGCGGTGTGGTGCGAGTTCGACGCCGGAGGCGCCCCCCGGAGCACGGGGTGACGCGGCGATCACCCCGGGTTGTGGGGCGCCGGGGTCGGGGTGATGATGCGAGCCATGGAACGGATCGTGTTGTGCGCGGGCTGAGCAAGGCCGCCGTGACGGGCGCGCTGGCCGTGCTCCTGCTGGTCGCCGGGGTGCCGACCGTCGTGGACCGGGTGACGGGGCGGGCGCACGCGGACCCCGAGTGCCGGTCGGTGGCCTTCATGTCGATGACGGACGTCGCCCCCGACTGCCGGTAGCGGCGGCTACCGGCCGCGGGCCCCGCACCGCTCAGTGCTCGTGGACCTCGACGTCCTGCGTGTCCCGGGCGAGCGTGTCGACCGACTTCGGCATCAGGCCCGAGAGCCGGACCTCCTGGAGCTCCGCGGTGACCACCGCGCGGCCCGGGTGCACGTTCACGAAGGCCCCCGGCGCGTTGGCCACCCAGCGGCGCTCCCGGCCGTCGCAGACGATCTGCTCGGCGCCAATGCTCAGCTGCCGGCCGTCCTCCTGCACCACGGTCGCCTTGATCTGCATCGCCCCCATGGGTGACGCCTGCTCGCAGTGGTACATCCCGGAAAGGGTGACGGCACCGTCCTTGGCGACGTAGGCGTCATGATGTACGGAAATACCTTGATTGAAAACGGTGGCGCCGGCCGGAGCGGTGAAAAGCGTGGTGGCGGCCAGTGCGGAGAAGGCTGCGAGGGCCATTCGGCGGGCGGGGATGGGCATTCTTCCTCCAGATGGTGCGGACGGCGGGAATCCACCGGAACGCATTGTGCTGGCAGGTGGGCGTACGCACTTGCTCCGCGCGCTCGTGTCGTTGTGCGCAATTACCTGCCCGGGCGCGTGAAACTGGCCGAAATACGTCCCCGAAGGGATCCTGCATGCGCCAGTCCGCCCTCCCCCTGCCCGTCCTCGTCCTGCTCCCGCTCCTGCTGTTCGGGGCCACCGCGTGCCAGAGCGCCCCCGAGCCGGACGCGGTCGCCCCCGCCGCCGCGCCGGCGGTCCCGGTGGACGACGGGGCGCCCGGGGCGGCGCAGGCCCCCGGCGGCCCCGGCGCGCGGGGCGTCCACGTGGGGGGCGCCGTGCAGGTGCACGGCAGGCAGGTCGGCCGGCACCTTCAGGCCGAGCTCGGGGCGTTCGTGGACCCGGCGATCAGCGTGGACAAGAACTTCGCCCCGCCCGCCGGGAAGCGCTGGGTGGCCGCCTCGATGTCCTTCGTCAACGTGGGCGGAGCCTCGTACGGGGCGCTCGGGCGCATGTGGGCGCACGACAGCGCGGGGCAGCGTCACCCGGTGGTGAAGACCGGCGAGCTGACGACCGGCAAACCGATCGTCTTCGATTCCCTGGAGGTCGGTGAGCGGGCCGAGGGATGGGTGGTGTTCGAAATTCCGGAAAGTGCGCGCATTGTGCGGCTCCAGTACCAGGACGCGAACACGCAGGCGAATTCCGGAGAGGGATTCTGGGCCGTCTAGCCCGCCCGGGTGAAGGGCCGTGAAAGGCGCGGCGGAGAGACCACTAGGGTGCGCGCATGACTTCTACTCAAGCCGAAATCGACCGGTCCCAGCTCGGCACCCTTTCGGTGCTCGCCTGGATCGGAGACCCCGAAGAGGCGCACGACATCCCGTACCTCCTCGCCTACACCCTCGGTGACGGACCGAAGGGCCGGGAGGCGGGCGAGGCGGCCGCCCGCGGCCTGCTGGAGGAGATCGGCCTGCCCATCGGCGACGTGGTCATGGACGGCACCCTCAAGGCGGCCACCTTCCCGGTGCAGATCCTGCTGGAGGGCAACCAGATCGCGCTCACCCTGCCCGGGATGAACGCGCGCTGCACCGCCCCCGACGAGTGGGTCGCCGCGGCGGACGAGAGCGGGCAGGCGTACTTCCTCTTCGCCACCCGCGCCTGGCCGGAGGCGGTGCCGGGCCAGCCCGTCGCGCCGGAGACCCTGCAGGCCTTCGCGGGCGACGAGTCCGTGCTCACCAGCAGCGCCCACTGCGTCCTCGCCGTGCGGCGCGTGCAGCGGTAGCCACCGGCCGGGTGCCGCCACCACCCGCTCCGGCCGCCGGGCCCCCAGCCTGCCCGGTGGCCGGTTCCGCTTTTCCCGGGCCGGGGCCGGGGCGGCCTTCGTCGCCGGCGCCCTCGTCAGGGCCCTTCGAAGGCGAACTTGAGCGAACGGACCCGGTTGTCGAAGTTCGACCCCGCCAGGTCCGGCAGGCCCACCGCCCGCAGCCCGACCGGCCGGGTCAGCAGCTCACGGAAGAGCGCCTTCATCTCCACCCGGGCCAGGTGCGCGCCCAGGCAGAAGTGCGGGCCACCGCCGCCGAACCCCAGGTGCGGATTGGGCGAGCGGGTGATGACGAAGGCGTCCGGGTCGGGGAAGACCGCCTCGTCGCGGTTGGCGGAGGCGTAGTAGAGGACCACCTTGTCGCCCGGCCGGAACACGTGCCCGTCCATGGTGTGCCCGGCGGCCACGGTCCGGCGGAACTGGATGATCGGCGTCGAGTGCCGGATCATCTCGTCGACCGCCCCGTCCGCGTACTTCTCGAAGTCCGACAGCAGCAGGTCCCGCTGATCCGGGTGGTCGGTCAGCAGGGACAGCCCGTGGGTGATCGCGTTCCGGGTGGTCTCCACCCCGGCGACCATCAACAGGGAGAAGAAGGCGCCGAGCTGACGGGCCCCGAGGGCCTGGCCGTCGACGTTCGCGCAGACCAGCGCCGAGATCAGGTCGTCGGTGGGGTGCTTGCGCCGCTCCCGCCCGATGCCCGCCACCATCCGCTGCATACGGGCGAGCGCGCGCAGTCCGCGTCCCGGCATCCGCAGCCGGGAGGCCAGGCCACGCTCCACACCGATGTTCTCGGAGGCGTGGTTGACGCGGTCGGCGATCTCGGCCCGGTAGTGCTCCGGGATGCCCATCATGTTGCAGATGACCTCCAGGGGCAGCCGGGAGGCCACGGCCGAGACGAACTCGTCGGGTCGTTCGGCCAGTACGTCGTCCACGATGCGGGCGGCCACCGCGTGGATGTCGGCCTCGGCGGCCGCCAGCAGGCGCGGAGTGAAGGCGCGCTGCACGATCTTGCGCAACTGGGCGTGGTCGGGGCCGTCCAGATTGACCATCGAGTCCCCGAACAGGGCCCGTACCCAGCGCGCCGGCTCGGGGGTGGTCACGCCGGGGGCACTGGCGAAGACCTTGGGGAGGCGGCTGGCCTCCTGCACCTGGGCGTGGCGGACGAGGGCCCAGTGGCCGGGCCCGGACCCTTCGGGGACGAACACCGGTCCCTCGGCCGCGCGCAGCCGGGCGAAGGCCGCGAGGCGGTGGGCGGGGGGCTGCTGCCAGAAACCTGGCTCGGCCAGCTCCCTGCCGGGGTCGGTGCCGTGGCGTAGTGCCGGGAGTGTCAAGGCAGGGCCTCCAGTCGGTGCGCGTCGTTCTGCGCTGGAGAACGGCGGCGGGGGCTCGGGAGTGACGGTTCGCCGGGGTACCGGCGCGAGCGCGGGTACAGGTGGGGGTACGGGTACGGGTACGGGTGCGGGTGCGGGCTGCCCGGGGATTCAGACGGCAGCGCTCGTGGCCGCACCGGCGCGCGTGGACAGGAACAGGCCGACCGCAACCGTCACCACCCCGAACAGGCCCGCCCAGAGGACGGCGTGCGTACCCGACCAGATGCAGGCGAGCGTCACGAGGGCGGACACCGGCAGGACCAGCTGCTGGGCGAGGCCGCGCTTGAAGTGGCGGGAGTGCAGCAGCCACACCATCATCAGGAACAGCGCGGTCGGGACCATGACGGCCGCGTTCGCGGCGACCTGGGAAATATGCGCCTTGGCGACCGCGTGCTCGACCGCGACCTCGATGCCGGCGCCGATCGCCGCGCCCGAGGCGAAGATCAGCAGATGCCCGTAACCCCAGGGAATGGCCTCGCGGTTGGACGTCAGGTGCTGGTGCATCGGCACGGCGAAGTAGATCCACCAGGCGGCGAAGACGATCAGCAGCCCGCCCGCCGCGATGGGCAGCAGCCGGTCCAGCGCCTCGTGCTCGTCGATCGCGGACTTCACGGCCACCGTGGCCGCGGCGATCGTCTCGCCCAGCACGATGATGGTGAACAGGCCGTACCGCTCCACGATGTGGTGGGCGTGCCAGGGTGTCTGGTGCCCGCGCTCGGCGACCACCGGAACCGCCAGCTCGGTGATGAGCAGGACGAGGAACAGCCAGCGCTTCAGGTCGTCGGGCACGAACAGCAGGCCGATCCAGCCGAGCTGGCAGATCACCAGTCCGGCCGCGTACTTCAGCGCCGCCGTCCGGGCCTCGCCCCGCTCCCCGGGGGCGGCCCGCAGCCACTGCGCGGTCAGGGCGACACGCATGATGATGTAGCCGGTGACCGCGACCGCCCAGTCGTTGTCGTCGAAGGCCCGGCTCACGCCGGCCGCGTACACGAGCACACCGGCGATCTGCACGAGCGTCGCGATCCGGTACGGGACGTCGTCCACGTCGTAGGCCGAGGCGAACCAGGTGAAATTCATCCAGGCCCACCACACGCCGAAGAAGACGAAGAAGTAGCCGACCACACCGGCACCGGGATGGCCCTCCGCGAGCGAGTGCACCAGCCGGGCGCCGGCCTGGGCGATGGCGACGACGAAGCAGAGGTCGAAGAACAGCTCCAGCGGGGTGGACGCACGGTGGAGTTCGTCGGGGCTGCGGGCGGTCATGGGGGAGTAGGCCATACCGGCCAGGAGACCAGAGGCGGGGACGTCCGGCAGGGCGGACGCGCGGCCCGTACGACCCGTTTGCCCCGGGCGGATGCCCAGGCCCGCGCCGCGACCCTGAAGCTGCCGGAGCCGGAGCCGGAGCCGGAGCCGGAGCCGAAGGCGAAGGCGGGTGCCGGGCGTGGCCGCCCCTCGGGTGCCGTGCCACCTGCCCGGCGGTGTCCAGGTGGTTCCCCGCCCGCAGGAGGGCCGGGGCGCCCGGCCGGACCGGGCCGGCGGGCCGGGCGGGGGCCGGACCGGTGTGCCGGGCGGCCGTACCCTGGAGGCATGAGCAGCACCCCCGCCCCCGAACCGCGGCCTTCGCGCACCGCCCCCGAGGCCGACACGCCCCGCCCGAAGCCCAGGCTGGTCTTCGACGACCCGCTGGACCAGCAGTCCTCGGACGACACCGACCGCGGCTGGGGCGAGCGGCCGCCCGCCGGCGGAAGCGCCGCCGACCTGGCCCGCTTCCTCGACGAGAAGCCCCCGCACCACGTCTGACCGGCCGCCGAAGCAGCCGGAGGGATCAGAAGCCGTTGCGTGGACCGGTGGGGGCCGTGCCGCCACCGTGCTGCGCGACCAGAGTGTCCCGGATCTCCTTCAGGACCTCCAGCTCGGTGATCTCGACGAGCTCCTGAACGCCCTCGCGGGCCTTGCGGCGGGCCTCCTGCCGCGCGAGGTACTTCGACATCGGCAGCACCATCAGGAAGTACACGACCGCGGCGGTGATGACGAAGGTCAGCGTCGCGTTCAGCACCGAGCCCCAGAGGATCTCGACGCCCGTCGGCTGGCCGTTCGCGCCGATGCCGCAGGGGGCCTTGAGGCAGGACTTGTAGCCGTCCAGGCTCTGCGTGCCCACCGCGCCCACCACCGGGCTGATGATCCCCTTGACCACCGAGTTCACGATGTTCGTGAACGCGGCGCCGATGACCACGGCCACCGCCAGGTCGACCACGTTGCCGCGCATCAGGAAGGCCTTGAAGCCTGCCAGCACGCTCTCCTTCTTCTTCTCGCTCACCACTGAGCCTCTCTTCACATCTGCCGAACATGGAGCCAACGGTTCCGAAAGCTACGGCAGTCCAGGCGCGGCGTGTCCAATCGGCCCTCATCCGGAGGTGAATTGACTCGCCGTGTGTGCGAATCAGCACAACGTCACCGCCAACCGCGCCGTGGCACCCGCGCCCACGAGCGTTCGAGCGGTGTCCCGCGGCACGGACAGCACCACCAGCGCCCCACCGTCCGCAACACCCTTGTCCGGTTCGGGGACTTCGGCGATCAGCGCCCCCGCCGCGACCACCCGGGGCGGCCCGGTGCGCTCCGCCGCGACCACGTCCACCCGGTCCCCGGGCCGCAGCAGCCGCACCGTCGCCGCGTCCGCGATGCGCACGGGGGCCGACACCGGCCGTGCGGCGGCGGGTGGAGCCGCTCCCTGGGAGGCCCTCGCCTCGGGCCTCGCCGTACCCCGCGAAGCCTGGGCCTCCGTCCCGCCCACGGCCACCGCCGCCGCCACGACGGCCAGCGCGGCCGAGGCGGCCCGGCGCCTGCGCCGCACGGCCCGGCGCAGCCGGTCCCCGCCCCGCCCCACCCGGAGCGGCGGGAACGGTGGGACCGGGCGGGCCGGGGGACACACGGAGGACGCCGCGCACGGGGCGGGAGCGGCGGAGGAGCGGGAAACCGAGAGGGCCGAGGCCGGGGGAGCGGCCGAGGCCGGGGGAGCGGAGGAAGCGGAGCAGACCGAAGAGGCCGCGGAGGTACGGGACATGACGGACACCACCAGACCGAGTGAGTTGCTGTGCCCGGACCCGGCGCCCGGACACCTCCCACGATCCGGCCTCCCGCGAATCCCCGCCGGGCCCTGTGGACGATCCCCAGCCTGTGGACAATCCCGTCACCCGTACGTGTCAGCCGGCTGCCCGCACCCGCCGCAGCGCGTCCACCGGATCCGCCGCCCGAGCCACCGACCGGCCCACCACCACGTGCGAGGCCCCGGCCGCGAAGGCAGCCCGGGACGTCCCCGGCCGGGCGTGCCCGCCCGCCGGGCCCTCCGGCTCCAGCACCACCCCCGGCGTGACGATCAGCCGGTCCGGCCCCAGCAGTCCGCGCAGCGCCCCGGCCTCCCGCGGCGAGGCGATGACCCCGTCGCATCCCGCGCCCACGGCCAGCCGGGCCAGCCGCAGGACCTGCTCCTCGGTGTCCGCGGCGATCCCGATGTCCGCGAGGTCGCTCCCGGTCATGCTGGTGACCACCGTCAGCGCGAGCACCCGCAGCCGCGGGAACTCCCGCGCCGCCTCCACCGCCGCGGACATGATCCCCGTACCGCCCATCGCGTGCACGGTCACCATGGACGCGCCCAGCGCGCCAGCGGCCCGGACCGCTCCGGCCACGGAGTTCGGGATCTCGAAGAGCTTCAGGTCGAGGAAGACCTCGTGCCCCCGCCCGACGAGGTCCCGCGCGAGCCCGGGGCCCGCGGCGGTCAGCAGCTCCAGGCCGATCTTGTAGAAGCCGCAGGCGTCGCCGAGGCGTTCGACGAGCGCCTCGGCGGCCCGGCGGTCGTCGAAGTCCAGGGCGACGATGACCCTGCGGTCGGCAAGGGGGAGTTCGGTGTCCACGCCGCCATTGTCGGGGTCACCGCCGGGACGGGACCTGGCAGGCCTCCGCGAAGCCCTGACCGGTCAGGCCGAAGGCGCTGTTGACGCGCGAGCGCCAGTTCTCCAGCGCGACCATCGCGGTGAGCTCCACGAACGCCTCCTCGCCGAGCCGCGCGATCAGTTCCCGCGCGAGCTCGTCCGTGACCGTCGGCTCGGTCTCCGTCATGGCCTCGGCGTACTCCATGACCAGCAGTTCCAGCTCGGTGAACACCTCACGGGCCTCCCGCCACCGCGGCACCCGCTCGATCTTCTCCGTCGGCAGGCCCAGCTCGTGCCCCTCCCAGTAGCCGAAGTCCATGCACCAGGAGCAGTTGATGCGGGCCGCCGCCGCCATCACGGCGAGGTGCTTCAGCCCGGCATCGAGCGCCCGCCACTTCGCCACGCTCCGCTCCAGCCGGACGTACGAGAGGAGGACGCGCGAGTGGTGCCCGTAGGCCAGGCCGGGGTCGAGCACCTTGCCGTACGTACGGCGCGAGTACCAGGCCCCGATCCGCGTGAGCAGGGTGCGGGGCGGGGTGAGCGGGATACGCGGCATGACAGTCATCTCCCTGGTCGGGGCGGTCTCGATGCCGCCTTCACCAGGGAGGACCGGACAGCCGCGCGGGATGTGACAGCCGACGGCGGATTTCTAGGTCCTCGCCTCGCCGGGCGCCGCTGCCGGGATCCCGAGCGCGCCGAGGAGCTGGTCGGTGAGTTCCTCCGCGAAGGCCGCGGATCCGGTGAGAGCGGCCCGGATCGCGTCCGGGTCGGCGGTCAGGCCGGCGGCGGCGGACCAGTCGAGCGCGCCCTCCAGGGCCGCCTCCACCGGGAACCGATCCACGGGTATCTCGTAGCCCTCGGCCGTGACCCGGTTCAGCAGTGCCTTCCAGCGGCCCCCGGCGAAGGTGGCGGCCTCGACGAAGCCGACGTCGCTGTCCAGGTAGGCCACCGTGAGCACCGGCGCCCCGGTCCTGCGCGCCAGCGCCGCCGCCGCGCCGTCCGGCTGGTCGGGGTACTGCACCGCCGACCAGCCACCGCCCAGGTCCTCGTCGCCGTCGACGCCACATCCGGCCTCCGCGGCGAACTCGCGCAGCTCCGCCACCGTGGCGTGCGCCACGGCCGTCCCGCCCCAATTTCCCATGCCCGCAGGTTAGGGGCGGCCACCGACAATGCGGCCGGAGCGCCCCGGGGACGGAGACGCGGCTACGGCAGCTCGATGCCCAGGTCCCAGCCGTCGTGCGCGTGCGTGCACAGGCAGGCCCGCGTCTCGGTGGCCGGCAGGGCCGCCACCGCGTCGAAGAGGACCTCGCGCAGCCGCCCGACATTCTCGCCGAACACCTTCAGGACCTCCGTGTGGGACACGCCCTCGCCGGTCTCCGCGCCCGCGTCCAGGTCCGTGACCAGGGCCATCGAGGTGTAGCAGAGCCCCAGCTCGCGGGCGAGGACCGCCTCCGGGTGTCCGGTCATGCCGACCACCGACCAGCCTGCCGCCGCGTGCCACTGCGACTCGGCGCGCGTCGAGAAGCGCGGTCCCTCGATGACGACCATGGTGCCGCCGTCCACCGGCTCCCACTCCCGCCCCCGGGCCGCCGCCAGTGCCACGGACCGGCCCACCGGGCAGTACGGGTCGGCGAAGGTGGTGTGCACGACGTTCGGAACGGAACCGTCCGGCAGCGGCTCACCGTCGAAGAACGTCTGGGCGCGGGCCTTCGTACGGTCGACCAGCTGGTCGGGAACGAGCAGCGTGCCCGGCCCGTACTCGGCCCGCAGGCCGCCGACCGCGCACGGGCCCAGTACCTGGCGGACGCCGACCGACCGCAGGGCCCACAGGTTGGCCCGGTAGTTGATCTTGTGTGGCGGGACGGTGTGGCTGCGTCCGTGCCGGGGCAGGAAGGCCACCTGGCGCCCGGCCAGCTCACCCACGTAAAGGGAGTCGCTCGGGGATCCGTACGGGGTCTCCACCTGGATCTCGGAGACGTCCTCCAGGAAGGAGTAGAAGCCCGAGCCGCCGATGACACCGATCTCTGCGTTCACCATGCGGTCCACCCTAAGGCCCTGCCGTGAGCATGCCGAAGGCCCCGCTGCCGGTAAGGGCGGCGGGGCCTCGGAAGGAAGCGATCAGGCGGCCGACGTGGAGCTGCTGCTCGACGAGCTCGACGACGCCGAGGCGGCGGGAGCGGCGGCGGCGGTCGACGTCGAGGACGACGAGGAGCTCGACGACGGCTTCGAGGCAGGAGTGCTGCTCGACGACGCGCCACGGCTGTCGTTCCGGTAGAAACCGGAGCCCTTGAAGACGATGCCGACCGCGGAGAACACCTTCTTCAGGCGTCCGTCGCAGTTCGGGCACACGGTCAGCGCGTCATCGGTGAACTTCTGCACGGCCTCAAGGCCCTCACCGCACTCGGTGCACTGGTACTGGTAGGTCGGCACGAATTTCCTCCTGGCACTCTGACTCAATGAGTGCTAACGACGCTCCATGGTGACGTATTCCGGCCGATCAGTCCACCGTCACCGGCACGCGGTGACCCATCCCACGCTCGTTCACCCGGTTACGGGAGGCCGGCGAGGCGGTGGTGCGGGTGCCCGCCGGGGCCGCCGACTTCGCCGTGGCCTGCGCCGTTGCCTGCGCCGTCGACCGTGCCTGAGCCGGAGCCTTCGCCTGCGTCTCGGCCGCGGCCGAGGGTGCGGCCTCCTGCGCGGACGCGTTCACGATCCGGCTCGGGGCCTTCGGCGCGAGCCTCGACCGCAGCGACAGCAGGGCGGTCAGCGCGAGCGCGGTGGCACCCATGGGCACCAGGAAGCCGAACGAGGATCCGTGCGCGTCCGTCAGGCGGCCGGCCAGGATGACGGCGATGGCCTGACCGAAGGCGATCGAGCCGGTCAGCCAGGTGAAGGCCTCGGTCCGCGCGTTCGCGGGGACCAGCTGCTCGACCATCGTGTAGCCGGTGATCAGCGCCGGGGCGATGCACAGGCCCACGACCAGGCCGAGCGCGCCCAGCAGGATCATCGAGTTCGCCGCCCACAGGACGGACGCGGCGGCGGTGAGGCCGATGTAGCCCAGGATCAGCCGGCGACGCGGGCCGATCTTCCAGGCGATGGCGCCCATGGCGATACCGGCGATCATGTTGCCCGCGGCGAAGACCCCGTAGAGCAGGCCGTTGGCGCCGGGGTTGCCGATCTCGTTGGAGAAGGCGGCGAGGGAGACCTGCATGCCGCCGAAGACGGCGCCGATCCCGAGGAAGGCGAAGACCAGGACGCGCAGGCCCGGGAAGGAGAGCGCGAAGGCGCGCTTCTCGCCGGTGAGCGACGGGGCGTGCGTCTTGGGCTGGCTGGACCGCTGGGCCGCGAAGAGCAGGCCGCCGAGCAGGGTCAGCGTGGCCTCGGTGACCAGGCCGGCCGCCGGGTGGACGCCGGTGCACAGCGCGGTCGCCAGGACCGGGCCGACGACGAAGGTGAACTCGTCGGTGACGGACTCGAAGGCGGCGGCCGTCGGCAGCAGCGGCGAGCCCTCCAGCTTGGCGGCCCAGCGCGCCCGGACCATCGGTCCGACCTGCGGCACCGAGGCGCCGGTGGGTACGGCGGCCAGCGCGAGCGCCCAGACCGGCGCGTCCAGCAGGGCGAGCGCGGCCAGGCCGGAGACGGCGGCGGAGTGCGCGATGACCACGGGCAGCAGGACGGCGGTCTGGCCGAGGCGGTCGGTGAACATGCCCATCAGCGGGGCGGACAGTGCCATCGAGATGCCGGTGACGGCGGCGACGATGCCGGCGCTGCCGTAGGAACCGGTGGTGTGCTGGACCAGCAGCAGGATGCTGATCGTCAGCATGCCGAAGGGGAGTCGTGCTGCGAAGCCGGGGAGTACGAAGCCGAGGGCGCCGGGAGTGCGCAGGAGCTGCCCGTAGCCGGGGCGGGCGGACGTGTCGGTCGTGACCGCGGATGTCACGGCCTTGCCTTTCCGCTGCCTGGTAGAGCGTCCCCGTCTGCGGACGGTGCTCCGCCTTGTGAGCGGCCGCACCCGTACATGTGGGAGCCCCGAGAGCTGTCCTCTTGCGCAGAACCGAGTGATACCTGGGCGCCCACTTCGGGGTGGTGCCACGGCCGCTTTGCGGTCGCGCCAGCTCTGCGTCAGGCAGAGTTGGTTCGATCTGGTGTGCCTTCATCGTACAGGGAAAGCCACTACCACGCCCTGTGAATTCGGCGACAAGGGGTGTCTTCACCTGGGATTAACGCCCGCTTCGCATGTAAAGAGCCCGGAAAAGCAGGCAAAAGCGGACATAGCTCGGCGAATTCGGCCGAATTAGAACGACGCTCTAACGTGCGGCGGGTCCGCCCGTGCCCAGCCACCCCGCGAGCTTGCCGCCCCGGGCCACCGCCCGCAGCCGCGCCTCCGCCGCGTCCCGGACCGGATCCGTGGCCACCACCAGCAGCTCGTCCCCGCGCCGCAGCACGGTCGACGGCGCCGGTACGAAACTCTTCGCGTCCCGGACCACCAGCGTGACCGAGGCCCCCGGCGGCAGCCGCAGCTCGCTCACCTCCACGCCGTGCATCCGTGAGGCCGTCGGGATGGAGAAGGAGAGCAGGTGTCCGCGCAGCTTCTCCAGCGGCGCCGACTCGATCCCGAGGTCGAAGGCGCCCTCGTCCCCGTTCCCGAGGTTCAGCTTGCGCGCGAGCCAGGGCAGGGTCGGACCCTGCACCAGCGTGTAGACGACGACCAGCACGAAGACGATGTTGAAGACGCGGTCGCTGCCCTCGATCCCCGACACCATCGGGATGGTCGCCAGGATGATGGGCACGGCGCCGCGCAGGCCCGCCCACGACATCAGGACCTGCTCCTGCCAGGAGATCCGGAAGGGCAGCAGGCTGATGAAGACCTCCAGGGGCCGCGCCACCATCGTCAGCACCAGCCCGATGATCACGGCGGGCCAGAAGTCGCGCACCAGCTCGTGCGGGGTGACCAGCAGGCCCAGCAGGACGAACATGCCGATCTGGGCGATCCAGCCGAGCCCGTCGGCGAACCCCCGGGTGGCGGGCCAGTGCGGGAGCTTCGCGTTCCCGAGCACCATCGCGGCCAGGTACACCGCGAGGAAGCCGGAGCCGTGCGCGATGGCGCCGGCCGCGTACGCCACGATGGCGATGGCCATCACGGCGATCGGGTAGAGGCCGGAGGCGGGCAGCGCCACGTGCCGCAGCCCGTAGGCGCCCAGGAAGCCCACGGTCAGGCCGATCGCGGCGCCGATCGCCAGCTCCAGGGCGATCTTGCCGATCAGCACGTACCACTCGTCCACCGGGCCGACGGTCGAGAAGGCCACGACCAGGATGACCACGGGTGCGTCGTTGAAACCGGACTCGGCCTCCAGGACACCGGTGATCCGTGCGGGCAGCGGGACCTTGCGCAGCACCGAGAAGACGGCCGCCGCGTCGGTCGAGGAGACGACCGCGCCGATCAGCAGGGCCTGGCGCCAGTCCAGTCCGACGAGGTAGTGCGCTCCCGCCGCCGTCACGCCCACACTGACCGCGACGCCCACCAGCGACAGCATGACCGCGGCCGGCAGGGCCGGCTTGATCTCTTTCCACTTGGTGCCCAGACCACCCTCGGCGAGGATCACGACGAGCGCGGCATAACCGATGACCTGGGTCAGCTCGGCATTGTCGAATACGACGTTGCCGATGCCGTCCTGTCCTATCGCGATGCCTATGCCGAGGTAGATGAGCAGGCTGGGGAGGCCGCTGCGTGAAGAGATGCGTACCGCCGCCACGGCGACGAGCAGCACGAGCGAGCAGACCAGCAGAAGCTCATTGAGCGTGTGGACAGTCAGCGGGCGGCCCTCCTCAATGCGCCCGGCGGAGCGATCCTCCCGGCGGCAAGTTCGGCAAGTAGTTCGTTACCTTACCTAATCTTTGACGCGCCCTTTACGCGATAACCACATTGTGAAACGCCTGTTCGCCCCTGTCCTCGTCAGCTCCACCCCTGGCGGATCAACGAAGTCGGTCCTGCGCCTATGGTTGCTCCCAGCACTCCCAGGACCACCCTGCCCCTCTAAGGACAGCGATGCCCGCCAACGAAACCGCTCCTCCCGTCAAGAAGAAGGGACGACGCGCCCGTCTGATCGTGCTCGTCCTGGTCCTGGCTCTCGTCGCGGGCCTCGGCTACGGGGCGTACTGGAGCGTGGACGGCGTGCGCGCCTCCTTCCCCCAGACGACCGGCTCACTCAAGGTGCCGGGCCTGACCGGCGCCGTCGACGTCAAGCGCGACGCCCACGGCATTCCCCAGCTCTACGCAGACAGTGACGAAGACCTCTTCCGCGCGCAGGGCTTCGTGCACGCGCAGGACCGGTTCTGGGAGATGGACGTACGACGTCACATGACGTCCGGCCGGCTCTCCGAGATGTTCGGCTCCGGCCAGGTCGAGACCGACGCCTTCCTGCGCACGCTGGGCTGGCGCCAGGTCGCGCAGGCCGAGTACGACAGCAAGCTGTCGGCCGAGACCAAGAAGAATCTCCAGGCCTACGCCGACGGGGTCAACGCGTACCTGAAGGGGAAGTCCGGCAAGGACCTCTCCGTCGAGCACGCCGCGCTCAAGCTCAGCGACGACTACCAGCCCGAGAAGTGGTCGCCGGTGGACTCGGTGGCCTGGCTCAAGGCGATGGCGTGGGACCTGCGCGGCAACATGCAGGACGAGATCGACCGCGCGCTGATGGCGACCAAGCTCTCCCAGGCGCAGATCGACGAGCTCTACCCGCCGTACCCCTTCGACCGGAACAAGCCGATCGTCGAGGGCGGCAAGCTCGACGGCGGAAAGTACACCCCGCAGGGCGTCCCGGGCAGCGGCTCCGGCACCGGTACCGGCTCGGGCAGTGGATCCGGCGGCGGCAACGGCGTCGGTACCCAGACCTCGACCGTCACGGGTCCGGTCGACGGGCAGGCCAACGGCCTCGCCGGCAGCACCGCCGCCCAGGGCGCGACCGTGGGCCTGCGCACGCAGCTGTCCTCCCTCGCCGACACCCTGGACAAGATCCCCGCGATCCTCGGCCCCAACGGCAGCGGCATCGGGTCGAACTCCTGGGTCGTCTCCGGCAAGTACACGACCACCGGCAAGCCGCTGCTCGCGAACGACCCGCACCTGTCCCCGCAGCTGCCCTCGGTCTGGTACCAGATGGGCCTGCACTGCCGCGCGGTCTCGCCCCAGTGCCAGTACGACGTGGCCGGCTTCACCTTCTCCGGCATGCCCGGCGTGGTCATCGGCCACAACACCGACATCGCCTGGGGCATGACCAACCTCGGCGCCGACGTCACCGACCTCTACCTGGAGCAGGTCAAGCCCGAGGGCTACGTCTACGACAACAGGGTGCTCCCCTTCGAGACCCGCGAAGAGGTCATCAAGGTCGCGGGCGGCGACAGCAAGAAGATCACCGTCCGCACCACCAACAACGGCCCGCTCGTCTCCGACCGCAGCGAGGAGCTCGGTACGGTCGGCAGCCGCGCGCCCGTCGCCAGCTCCGCCCCCGACCGCGGTGACGGGTACGCCGTCGCCCTGCGCTGGACGGCGCTGGACCCGGGCAGGTCCATGGACGCGGTCTTCAAGCTCGACAAGGCCAAGACCTTCGACGACTTCCGCAAGGCGGCCGCCGACTTCGAGGTCCCGTCCCAGAACCTGATCTACGCCGACAGCAAGGGCAACATCGGCTACCAGGCCCCGGGCCGCATCCCGGTGCGCGGCCAGGGCGACGGCCGGATGCCCGCCCCGGGCTGGGACTCCAAGTACGCCTGGAAGGGCGGCAAGGACTCCAACACCGGCTACATCCCGCAGAGCGAGCTGCCCTGGGACCTCAACCCGTCCCGCGGCTACATCGTCACCGCCAACCAGGCGGTCGTGGAGCCCGGCACCGGCGCCGGCAAGTACCCGAACCTGCTGACCACCGACTGGGGCTACGGCGCCCGCAGCCAGCGGATCAACGACCTCATCGAGGCGAAGATCAAGGACGGCGGCCGGATCTCGACCGACGACATGCGCACCATGCAGATGGACAACAGCAGCGAGATCGCCGCGCTGCTCACCCCGATGCTGGCGAAGATAGAGGTCTCGGACCCGGGCGTGCGGGCCGCGCAGAAGCTCCTCGACGGCTGGAACTACACGCAGGAACCGGACTCGGCGGCCGCGGCCTACTTCAACGCCGTCTGGCGCAACATCCTCAAGCTGTCCTTCGGCGACAAGATGCCCAAGGAGCTGCGGATCGAGGGCAGCTGCATGAGCGTCGTCGGCAACGGCACCGGCCCGGCCGACGACCTCGCCAAGACGGTCCGCGAGTGCGGCACCCGCGGTTCGGACTCCGCGCAGCCCGACGGCGGCGACCGCTGGTTCGAGGTGGTCCGCCGCCTCGTCAAGGACGAGAAGTCGCCGTGGTGGACCACGCCGAGGACCGTCACCCTGCCGGCGGCCACCAACCGCGACGAGCTCTTCGCCCGGGCCATGCGCGACGCCCGCTGGGAGCTGACCGCCAAGCTCGGCAAGGACCAGTCCACCTGGAGCTGGGGCCGGCTGCACCAGCTGACGCTGAAGAACCAGACGATCGGCACCGAGGGCCCCGGCTTCATGCAGTGGCTCCTCAACCGCGGCCCGTGGAACGTGGGCGGCGGCGAGGCCACGGTCAACGCGACCGGCTGGAACGCCTCCAGCGGGTACGGGGTCACGTGGGTGCCGTCGATGCGGATGGTCGTGAACCTCAACGACCTCGACAAGTCGCGCTGGATCAACCTGACGGGTGCCTCGGGGCACGCGTACAACGCGCACTACACGGACCAGACGACGATGTGGGCCAAGGGCGAGCTGCTGGAGTGGCCCTTCGGCAAGGACGCCGTCGAGAAGGCCACGGTCGACACCCTGACCCTCAAGCCCGAGGGCTCGTAGGGGCCGGGGCGCGGATCAGGCCGTCATGAACTGAAGCGGCGCACCCCCGACGGGGTCGCCACCGCTTGCACGGGGTGGTCGTGCGGTTCCTCCGGGACCCGCGCGACCACCTCGTCGTCGTAGAGGAGCACGACCAGCGCGGGATGCGCCCCGGCGCGCTCCAGCCGCTCCAGCACCCGGTCGTACGAGCCCCCGCCGCGGCCGAGGCGCATCCCGCGGCCGTCCACCGCGAGCCCGGGCAGCAGCACGGCGTCGGCCCCGGTGACCGCGTCCGGTCCGAGTGCGGGGCCGGTCGGCTCCAGCAGCCGCATCTTGCCCGGGTGGGCGGCCTCGGCGAGGCCGTCCGGGCCTTCGTACGCCGCCCAGTCGAGGTCGTTGTCGGGCAGCAGCAGCGGGAGCAGCACCTGCTTGCCGGTCGCGCGCAGGGCGTCGAGGAGGTCCCGGGTGCCGGGCTCGGTGCCGATCGAGACGTACGCCGCCACCGTGCGGGCGCCGGTCAGTTCGGGTAGTTCCATGGCTCTGACGGCGAGTGCGGCGGCCGCCGCACGGCAGTTCTCGGGGGACAAGGCACGGCGCGCGGCGAGCAGTTCTCGGCGCAGTCCGGCCTTGGCGGAGGCGGTGGGAGGGTTCGCTGCCACGAGGAAATCAAATATCCTTCCGAATGGGGGCATACCCGTATCTAGCTGCTGCGATCTCGTCTGACGTTCTGCAGAAGCCACTATCGTTCGGGGCATGACTATGTTGCACCCCGTGATCAAGAAGGCCGTGATTCCGGCCGCTGGCCTCGGTACTCGGTTCCTTCCGGCAACCAAGGCGACCCCGAAGGAAATGCTCCCGGTTGTGGACAAGCCGGCCATCCAGTACGTGGTCGAGGAGGCCGTCGGGGCCGGGCTCGACGATGTCCTCATGATCACTGGGCGTAACAAGCGTGCCCTGGAAGACCACTTCGACCGGAACTACGAGCTGGAGTCGGCTCTCATCGCCAAGGGCGACGACGACCGGCTGAAGAAGGTCCAGGAATCCAGCGACCTGGCCACCATGCACTACGTCCGCCAGGGCGACCCCCGGGGCCTGGGCCACGCGGTGCTGTGCGCCGAGCCGCACGTCGGCCGCGAGCCCTTCGCCGTCCTGCTCGGCGACGACCTCATCGACCCGCGCGACCCGCTGCTGCGCCAGATGGCCGACATCTACGCCCGCACCGGCGGCACCGTCATCGCCCTCATGGAGGTCGACCCGGCCAGCGTCCACCTCTACGGCTGCGCCGCCGTCGAGGCCACGGACGAGGAGGACGTGGTCCGTATCACCGGCCTCGTCGAGAAGCCGGAGCCCCAGGACGCCCCCAGCAATTACGCGGTTATCGGCCGCTACGTCCTCAACCCCGCGATCTTCGACATACTGCGGGAGACCGAGCCGGGCCGCGGTGGGGAGATCCAGCTCACCGACGCCCTGCAGAAGCTGGCCGCCGACGAGAGCGTCGGTGGCCCGGTGCACGGCGTGGTCTTCCGGGGCCGTCGCTACGACACCGGGGACCGCGGCGACTACCTGCGGGCCATCGTCCGCCTCGCGTGCGAGCGCGAGGACCTCGGCCCCGAGTTCCGCACCTGGCTTCACCGTTACGTCACGGAGGAGATGTAGCACCTTGAGCAGTTCCGCACCGCAGGACACCGGCCACCGTCTGTGGTCCGTGGACGAGCACCTCGCGGACGTCCTCTCGGCCGTCCGGCCGTTGGAGCCCATCGAGCTCCAACTGCTGGACGCCCAGGGCTGTGTCCTGGTCGAGGACGTGACCGTGCCCGTCGCCCTCCCGCCCTTCGACAACAGCTCCATGGACGGCTACGCCGTCCGGACGGCCGACGTCCAGGGTGCGAGCGAGGAGTTTCCCGCGGTGCTGACGGTCGTCGGGGACGTCGCCGCCGGCAGCGGTGAGCTGCCCACGGTCGGCCCCGGCGAGGCCGCCAGGATCATGACCGGTGCCCCGCTGCCGCCCGGCGCCGAAGCCGTCGTACCGGTCGAGTGGACCGACGGCGGCACGGGCGGCGGCGCGGCCGCCGGGATGACCCCGGCCAGCGCCGCCCCCGAGCAGGCGGGCGGCGAGGTGCGCGTGCACCGCGCCGCCGAGGCACGGGCGCACGTCCGCTCGCGCGGCAGCGACGTACAGGCAGGTGACCTGGCCCTCGCGGCCGGCACGATCCTCGGGCCGCCGCAGATCGCCCTGCTGGCCGCCATCGGGCGCGGCACCGTACGGGTGCGGCCGCGCCCCCGCGTGGTGGTCCTGTCCACCGGCAGCGAGCTGGTTCAGCCCGGCGAGGCGCTCACGGCCGGCACCATCTACGACTCCAACAGCTTCGCGCTGGCCGCGGCCGCGCGGGACGCCGGTGCCATCGCCTACCGGGTCGGCGCCGTCGCGGACGACGCCGACACCCTGCGCGCCACCATCGAGGACCAGCTGATCCGGGCCGACCTGCTGGTCACCACGGGCGGGGTCAGCGTCGGCGCGTACGACGTCGTCAAGGAGGCGCTGTCCTCGGTCGGGCAGTCGGACGAGGGCGACGACGTCGACGGCGGCCGGATGGACTTCCGCAAGCTCGCCATGCAGCCCGGCAAGCCGCAGGGATTCGGCACGATCGGCCCCGACCACACCCCCCTGCTGGCCCTGCCCGGCAACCCGGTGTCCTCCTACGTCTCCTTCGAGCTGTTCGTACGCCCCGCCATCCGCACCCTGATGGGGCTGCCGGAGGCCGAGGTGCGGCGGCCGAGCGTGCGGGCCGTGCTGGAGGCGGACAAGGCCCTCGGCTCCCCGGCCGGCCGCCGCCAGTTCCTGCGCGGGAAGTACGACGCCGTGAGCGGCACGGTCAGCCCGGTCGGCGGATCGGGCTCCCACCTGATCGCCGCGCTGGCGCATGCCGACTCCCTGATGGTCGTACCGGAGGACGTCACCTCGGTGGAGCCGGGGACCGAGCTGGAAGTGGTCCTGCTCGGCTGAAGTCGGGCCGGTGCGGGTAGCGTGTGTCGCACCACACAGGCTCCCCGGGAGCCCAGAGCGGAGCGGCGCAGCAATGAGTACCGAGAGCAGGCTCACCCACATCGACGAGGCCGGCGCGGCCCGGATGGTCGACGTGTCCGGGAAGGACGTCACCACCCGGACGGCACGGGCCAGCGGACGGGTACTCGTCGCCCCGCGGGTGATCGAGCTGCTGCGCGGCGAGGGCGTCCCCAAGGGCGACGCCCTCGCCACCGCGCGCATCGCCGGGATCATGGGCGCGAAGAAGACGCCCGACCTGATCCCGCTGTGCCACCCGCTGGCCGTCTCGGGCGTCACGGTGGACCTGCGGGTCGCCGACGACGCGGTGGAGATCCTCGCCACCGTGAAGACGACCGACCGCACGGGCGTCGAGATGGAGGCGCTGACCGCCGTCGCGGTCGCCGGCCTCACCGTGATCGACATGGTGAAGGCGGTCGACAAGGGCGCGGTCATCACGGACGTCCGGGTGGAGGAGAAGACCGGCGGCAAGTCCGGCGACTGGGCGCGCTCGTGAACGCGCCGCGCGGCGGCGAGGTCCACAGCCACAGCCACGGCCACAGCGGGAATCGGCACGCCGCGGCCGGTGAAGCCGCGCAGGCCGTGCGGCCGCCGGTCCGGGCCCTGGTCGTCACGGCCTCGAACCGGGCCTCGCAGGGCGTGTACGCCGACAAGGGCGGCCCCCTGCTGGCCGAGGCCCTGGAGCAGCTCGGTTTCACCGTGGACGGCCCCCGGGTCGTCCCGGACGGCGACCCCGTGGAACAGGCGCTGCGCGAGGGCGTGGCGGCCGGGTACGAGGTCATCCTGACCACCGGCGGGACCGGCATCTCGCCGACCGACCGCACCCCGGACGCCACCGCGCGGGTGCTGGACTACGAGATCCCGGGCATCCCGCAGGCCATCCGCGCCGAGGGCCTGGCGAAGGTGCCGACCGCGGCCCTGTCCCGGGGTCTGGCGGGCGTGGCAGGGCGGACCCTCATCGTCAACCTCCCCGGCTCGACGGGCGGGGTGCGCGACGGCCTCGCCGTCCTGTCCCGCGTCCTGCCGCACGCGGTCGACCAGATGCGGGGCGGCGACCACCCCAGACCGGCGGCACCCTCCGGGAGCACGAGCTGAACGGCCCGACCTGGCCGGTGGTCCTGTCGGACGGCGACGTCACGCTCCGGCCGATAAAGCTGCGGGACCAGAAGGCCTGGCGCGAGGTCAACCGGCGCAACCGCGACTGGCTCCGGCCGTGGGAGGCCACGATCCCGCCGCCCGCGCCCTGGGGGCCGGTGGTCCAGCGGCCCACGTACCGCCAGATGGTCCGCCACCTGCGGGCCGAGGCGAACGCGGGCCGGATGCTGCCCTTCGTCATCGAGTACCAGGGCCGGCTGGTGGGCCAGCTGACGGTCGCCGGGATCACCTGGGGCTCGATGTGCGCGGGCCACATCGGCTACTGGGTGGACCGCGAGGTGGCGGGCCGCGGCGTGATGCCGACGGCGGTCGCGCTGGCGGTCGACCACTGCTTCGGGAAGGTCGGCCTGCACCGGATCGAGGTGTGCATCCGCCCCGAGAACATTCCGAGCCGGCGGGTCGTGGAGAAGCTCGGCCTGCGCGAGGAGGGGCTGCGGCCGCGCTATCTCCACATCGACGGGGCCTGGCGTGACCACCTCGTCTACGCCGTCACGGTGGAGGAGGTCCCGGAGGGACTGCTGCGGCGCTGGCACCGGGCGCGCCACTCGCAGTCCCCGCCGAATGGCGGAAGCCGCCCCGAGCGACGATAAACGAATATCTGTTCGAATTAATGGCCTCGGGTAACCGATTCGCCCATAACCTGATCCGAAGAATCACAAAAAAAGTCCGTGATATCAGCGAGATCGCGCGACACACCGGCCCAATTGGCCGATCCCCTCGGCCGTACCCCTCTACGGTGTGAGGTGTGAGCAGCAGCGGCCTCATCTACGCAGTCATTGTCGGGGCCTGGGCCGCCTACTTGGTGCCCATGTGGCTCCGGAGGCAGGACGAGCTGAACGAAGCCCGTCCGACGGAACGCTTCTCCACTGCCATTCGGCTGCTTTCCGGCCGGGCGGGAATGGAGCGCCGTTACGCCAAGGGGCTGCGTGAGCGAGGTGACGAGCAGGCGGAGCCCCAGCCCCACGCGGACCCGGACGCCGCGACGGAATTGGTCGATTCCGTCGACGCCGACGCCCGGGCCTTTGCCGTGCCCGCGACCAGGGCGGAGCCGAGACCGGCCACCGTCGAACGGGAGCAGCGCGCGGAGCGGGCCCGGCGCGAACAGCGCCTCCAGGTCCTCGCGCGCCGCCGGCGCACCACCGCACTCCTCTTCCTGGTCTTCACCCTCGGCGCGATCGTCGCCGCGGTGGGCGGCCTGCGCTACCTGTGGGCTCCCGCCGTGCCCGCCCTGCTGCTGAGCACGTACATCGTGCACCTGCGGGTCCAGGAGCGGCGGCGCTACGAGTTCACCATGGACCGGCGGCGCGCCGAGGCGGCCGCACGGCAGCTCCGGGAGAACCGCCCGAGCCGCCGTGAGCCCGAGGCCGCGGCCGGCAGCGAACCGGACCCTGCACCACCGGTCTCCCCGCAGGAGGCCGGACGGCGCGCCCTGGTCGAGCAGACCGACCACGCCGAGTGGGTGGACCAGCAGCGCGAGCGCGAGCGCGGCCCCGCCCGCGGTGACAGCTGGGAGCCGGTCCCGGTCCCGCTGCCGACGTACGTGACGGCCCCGGTGGCCCCCCGCGCCACGGGCCCGGCGGCCCCGGACGCCTGGAGCTCGACCCGCTCCAGCACGGCCGAGCCGACGGAACCCCGCCTGCGCGCCCAGCCCGCACCGCCCGCGCCGGACCCGAAGCCCCAGACCACCCCGCGTCCGCGCGGCCAGGGCAGGGGCCGCACCCCGCTGTTCGACCAGTACGAGGGCGAGGACCGCCCGCGCGCCGCGAACGAGTGATCGGTGACCTGCGCGGACGCTCCGGGATATCGGTTTTGGAGCACCCGCGCGGGGATGCTAATGTTTCACACGTCGCAAGGGCCTGTGGCGCAGTCTGGTAGCGCACCTCGTTCGCATCGAGGGGGTCTGGGGTTCAAATCCCCACAGGTCCACAGACGACAGTTCGCGAGTAGCTCTCGTGAACGTCACGAGATCCCGCCCGGTCGAAAGACCGGGCGGGATCTCGGCGTTTGCGGCATCCGGGCCGACCGGGGGCCGGACCGGATGCCGGGGCGGGCCGCTACCTCACTTGGCTGACGTGCTCGCGGTGAACAGGTCCTCGACGCTCAAGGGCTTGCCGTTGCCCGAGGACTGAGTCAGCCCCTTCGAGGAGGACTGGAGCTCCTGCGCCGCATCGGGGTCCCGCGGGGTCTCCAGCACGCCGTCGTTGACTCCGACCACGCACTTGGCCGGGGAGGCGCAACGGTACACAGGGCCGTCGGGGCCCTCGTACCAGTTCTTCAGATAGAAGACGTACTGTCCCTTCGGCAGGGCGTCCGAGATGTCCTTGAGCGCGGTGACCGGCTCGCGGGTGACTTCGACCAGAGCGGTGGCGGGCTTGCCGCCGCTGGCCCGGTCCACCTGGAGGACCAGGTTCGACGTGCGGTTCGGCGCCTTGCCCGGGTCCGTGTAGTCCCTGCCCTCCTGGACCCCGGTGATCGTGCCGAGCACGATGAGGTCGGTACGCTGGGCGAGCGCCTCGATGCTCGCCGGCGCATTGGCCTCGGACGGGCCGTCGGCGCCGTGGGCCCCCCAGAAGCCCTGCCCCTGGGCGGCCGAGCCTCCCCCGGAACCCGACGAGCACCCCACGGCACCCAGCAACACCGCGGTCGCGACCCCGGCGACCCTGGCGATTCGACTGCGCATCACGATTCTCCTCTTCTCCGGGTCAGTAACGTCCGTTGATGTGGCTCTTGTCGTGAACCGCGTAATAGGTGTGGTCGGGGTTGGCGCGCATGCACGACCGGTCCGCGGACGCGTAGCTGCTGTTGCGGCCCGACGCGTGTCCGAGGCCGACGCTGTGGCCGATCTCGTGACAGGAGAGCGAGCGGTAGTTGCTGTGCGGAAGGCGGTGGTTGAACACGATGCTGTGCTGGTCGCACTTGCCGCTGCTCACGAACTTGATGCATGTGGTCCAGGCGTACCAGCTGGTCTGGTCGCCACTCGGGTTCCAGGTCGCGTATGCCCAGACGTCGACCTGGTTGTTGTAGCTGCGGTCGACGCTCGTGGACATGTCGGTGGGGTCGAGGGAGTGGGTGCGGGCCCATTCCATCCCCGACTTCTGCCCGGAGGAAAGGTCGTCGTCGTAGAAGAAGCTGTGCGCACTGTTGTCCGCGTAGGTCGGGCCGAAGCTGTTGGCCGAAGCGGGCTGCCCCATGGCGAACAGGATGCCCATCGCGGCCGCGAACAGGCTGAACACGCGTATCGAGCGTTTCATGATCCCCTCCCGGTGAGCCTGAAGAAGCGCAGGGGAGAGCACAGTCCGTAACCCTCTGGCCTGCGACGCCCCCGCAGCGCAGCACGCTAGGAGCAGTGGGGTGACGGAAGAAAAGGTTCCTTCAGTTTCAGGCCAACTATGGCTCAAATGGCTTCGGTTGACGGGAGTCGACCTCCAGGGCCGCACTCTCGGCCGGTGGCCGGTCCCGCCTGCGGAGCGGGTGACGCCAGGACGTCACCCGCTGTGGTCCAGGACGAGCTGACGGAGCTCGGCGGCCGAACCGGCGGCGAGCCGGTAGATCCCCTGGACGCCGTGGGAGCGCACCAGCCGCCCGTCCTCGACGTGCCTCAGGGTGCGTTCACCTCGGCGGGAGGTGTACGTCAGACGAGCCAGCAGCTCGGGCGGGACGACCGTGTCGCCGGGGCGGACACCTGCCCGCACGAAGCTCGGCAGCGACTGGTGCGGGCCGCCGAACAGCATCGTGAGGCGCTGGCCGGTATGGCCGCCCCGTGCCAGCCACCGGCACAGATCGTTGGTCCACAAGGTCGTGTAGGAGTTCGGCACGGCAGAACCGTAGACGTGCCCACCGACAGCCGGCCGGGCCCGGCGGAGATCCGGGCGGAAGGCCGGGCAGCATGGGTTCATGACGATCGGTGAGGAACGGGACAGCGGGACGGCCCAGGCCTGGGAGGCCCTCGGCGGGGCGCCCGGGCTCGTCGGGCGGGTGCGCTACCGCGGGGGCGGCGATCTGGCGGAAGGGCCGCTGCCGGTGGCCGAGTTGGCGCGCGCGACCGTCGGGGTGTGCGGGCTGGCGGCGGCGGAGCTGGCCGCGGTGCGGGCCGGGGGCGGGGTGCGGGACGTGGCTCCGCCGGTGGTGGACGAGGGCGCGGTGGCCACGGCGTTCGTCAGCGAGCGGCACCTGCGGGTCGAGGGCCGGGCTCCGGTGATCTTCGCCCCGTTGTCCGGCTTCTGGCGGACGGCGGACGGCTGGGTGCGCACGCACGCCAACTATCCGCACCACGAAGCCGCCCTGGTAAGGGCGTTGCGACTGCCGTCGGCGACACCGGAGGCGGTCCGCGCCGCGGTCGCGGGGAGGACGGCCGTCGAGGTGCAGGAACTCGCGTACGGGGAGGGCGGACTCGCCGTCGCCGTGGCACGCGCGTACGGGGATCCGCAGCCGCTGATCGAGCCCGTACGGGAGACGGGGGCGCGGGGACGGCCGCTCGGCCCGGCCCCGGCCGGCCGGCCCGCTGCGGGGGTGCGGGTCCTGGACCTGACCCGGGTCATCGCCGGGCCCGTCGCGACGCGCACGCTCGGGCTGCTGGGGGCCGACGTGCTGCGGATCGACCCGCCGGGGCTGCCGGAGGCGGACGACGCGTACGCGGACACCGGCTTCGGGAAGCGGTCGGCGCTGCTGGATCTGGCGGAGGCGGCGGACCGGGGCGTCTTCGAGGGACTGCTCGCCGAGGCCGACGTGGTGGTGACGGGCTACCGGCCGGGGGCGCTGGAACGGTACGGGCTCGGGGCGGGGGACCTGCTGGAGCGGTGGCCGGGGCTGGTGGTGGCCGAGCTGTGCGCCTGGGGGTGGCGGGCGCGGGCGCCGTGGGCGCGGCGGCGGGGGTTCGACTCGCTGGTGCAGGCGGGGTACGGGATCGCCGCCGCGTGCGCGGGACCGGACGGGACGCCGGGGGTGCTGCCGGCGCAGGCGCTGGACCACGGGACGGGGTACCTGGTCGCGGCGGGTGTGCTGCGGGCGCTGGCCTCCGGCGGTGGGCGGGGGCTGCGGTTCTCGCTGGCGGGGACGGGGTCGTGGCTGGTGCGGGGGTTGGTGGCGGGGGATGGGGTTCCCCGCGGTGCGGGGTATGCGGCGCAGCCGTGGCTGCGGGAGACGCCGTCGGGGTACGGGGTGCTGCGGCACGCCGCCAGTCCCTTCGGGGAGTGGGCGGTCGGGCCGAGCCGGTGGGGGGCGGACCGGGCCGGCTGGCTCCCCCGGTAGGGGCGGGGCGGGTGCGGCGCCGTTGCCGGGGGCGCGCACCCGGACCCCCGCGCCTCGAAGGCCGGCGGGGCTGGGTGGAGCGGCGGGTCAGAGGGGCTTGCTCATGCAGCGGCTGGACTCGTAGTGGCGGTAGTGGCCGAACTTCGCGGACAGCGTGTAGCCCGAGGAGAGGTACAGGGCGATCGCCTCCGGCTGCTGGTCGCCCGTTTCGAGGACCATGCGGTGGCGGCCGGCCGCGCGGGCGTCCGCCTCCAGGGCCTTCAGGATGCGGCGGGCGAGGCCGAGGCCGCGGGCCTGCGGGACGACGTACATGCGCTTGAGCTCCGCGTCGCCGTCCGCGTAGCCCTCGTCGTTCTCGTCCTGGGTGCGCCAGCCGCCGCTCGCGACCGGGACGCCCGTGGCGTCGTAGGCCAGCAGGTACAGGCCCCGGGGCGGGACGAACATCGCCGGGTCGAGGAAAGTGGCGTCGCCCTCACCGTCGTACCGCTCCTGGTACTCCAGCTGGACCTGGTCGTTGAGTTTGACCGCGTCCGGGTGGTCGTACGGCACGGTGCGGAGGTCTATCCGGTGAGACATTCGAATATCGTACGGAACCCTCCCGCTATGGTGCTGGGATGCTCACAGTGACCTCCGTGAATGTGAATGGGATCCGCGCCGCCGCCAAGAAGGGCTTCGGGGCGTGGCTCGACGGATCCGACGCCGATGTGGTCTGCCTGCAGGAGGTACGGGCCGAGGAGGGGCAGATTCCGGAGGATGTCCGGACCCCGGCGGGCTGGCACACCGTCTTCGCTCCGGCCGCCGCCAAGGGCCGCGCCGGGGTCGCGCTCTACACGCGGCGGGCGCCCGAGCGCGTGCAGGTGGGATTCGGCAGTGCGGAGTTCGACGACAGCGGCCGCTACCTGGAGATCGATCTTCCCGGTGTGACCGTGGCCAGCCTCTACCTGCCCTCGGGCGAGGCCGGGACGGAGAAGCAGGACGAGAAGTACCGGTTCATGGGGGAGTTCCTGACCTACCTGGCGGCGCTGAAGGTGCGGGCCGCCGCCGACGGCCGCGAGGTCGTGGTGTGCGGTGACTGGAACATCTGCCACCAGGAGGCCGACCTCAAGAACTGGAAGACGAACCGCAAGAACGCGGGCTTCCTCCCCGAGGAGCGGGAGTGGCTCGGCAAGGTGTACGCGGAGGCGGGCTACGTCGACGTGGTGCGGGAACTGCACCCGGACACCGAGGGGCCGTACTCCTGGTGGTCCTACCGCGGGCGGGCCTTCGACAACGACGCCGGCTGGCGGATCGACCTCCAGGTGGCCACCCCCGGGCTGGCGGCGAAGGCCGTGAAGGCCTTCGTGGAGCGGGCCGAGACGCACCCCGAGCGCTGGTCCGACCACGCGCCCGTGACCGTCGTCTACGAGCTGGGCGCCTGACCGGGGCCCTCCGGGCCTCCCGAGGCCAGCAGGCGGTCCATCGCCATCGTCAGCTCGGCCTCGACCACGCTCTTCGCCAGCGGGCGCAGCCGGGCGAGCGCGTCCGGTGAGATGTGGGCCGATATGAGCTCGGTGAAGAGCAGGGCCATCGCGTCCGCGTGCTCGCGGACGCGGCGGCCGGTCTCCAGGACGGCCGCCAGCGGGACGCCCTCGTGGACCAGGGCCGAGGAGACGTCCAGCAGGCGGCGGCTGACGTGCACGAGCGTGTCGCCGTCGACGGCGACGTAGCCGAGGTCGAGGGAGGCCGCCAGGTTCTCCGGGGTGACCTCGCCCTCGAAGTAGTCGGCCAGCGCCTCCGGGGTGAGGCGGACCGGGGTCTCCTCGGACCCGCCGATGCCGAGCAGCTCGCCCAGCTGGCCGACGTCGCGGCCGTTCTCGAAGGCGGCGGTCAGTTCGGCGATGCCGCCGAGGGTGTGGCCGCGTTCCAGCAGGGCGGCGATGGTGCGCAGCCGGGCCAGGTGGTGGTCGTCGTACCAGGCGATCCGTCCCTCGCGGCGGGGCGGTGGGAGCAGTTTGCGCTCGCGGTAGAAGCGCAGGGTGCGGACCGGGATGCCGGCCGCTTCGGCCAGTTCCTCCGTGCGGTACTCGCGCACCGTCTTCGCTTGCGTCTCTTCCTTCGCCACAGACGCACCTTATGGCGTACCGGCAGTAACTTTCCGGGCCCGACCCCTACCCATGAGTACGGAGCTGCTCTACGCTCCCGATTGCGCCAGTGATTGCTGGCAGTGTTTCGATGGTGCGGTGCGGCGTTGCGGTGCGTGGCTGGGACTGCGGATGAGCGGAAGGCGGCGGGCATGGGTGGCACGAGCGGCACGACGGGCGGCACGGGCGGCACGGGCGTACGCGAGCACGTACGGGTGGCGGTGATCGGCTCCGGCTTCGGCGGGCTCGGCGCCGCCGTACGGCTGCGGCGCGAAGGGATCACGGACTTCGTCGTACTGGAACGGGCCGACTCGGTCGGCGGCACCTGGCGCGACAACAGCTACCCCGGCTGTGCGTGCGACGTCCCCTCCCACCTCTATTCGTTCTCGTTCGCCCCCAATCCCGACTGGCCGCGCACCTTCTCCGGGCAGCCGGCCATCCGTGCCTATCTGGAGCACGTGGCCGACACCTTCGGACTGCGCCCGCACATCCGGCTCGACACCGAGGTGCGGATGATCCGCTGGGACGCGGACGAGCTGCGCTGGGAGATCGAGACCGCGGCCGGTGAGCTGACCGCCGACGTGGTCGTCTCCGCGACCGGCCCGCTGTCCGACCCGAAGACGCCGGAGGTCCCCGGGCTCGCCGAGTTCCCCGGCAAGGTCTTCCACTCCGCCCGCTGGGACCACGACTACGACCTGCGCGGCAAGCGCGTGGCCATGATCGGCACCGGAGCCTCCGCCATCCAGATCGTGCCCGCCATCGCCCCCGAGGTGGAGCGCCTCACCCTCTTCCAGCGGACCCCGCCGTGGGTGATGCCCCGCACCGACCGGGCCGTCACCGCCGTGGAACGCTGGCTCCACCGTCAGCTGCCCTTCACCCGGGCGGCGCGGCGCGGGATGCTGTGGGGGCTCCGGGAGCTCCAGGTGAGCGCCTTCACCAAGCACCCGAACCGGCTCGGCCTCATCGAGTCCCTGGCCAAGGCCAACATGGCGCGCTCGATCAAGGACCCGGCGCTGCGCGCGAAGCTGACGCCCTCCTACCGGATCGGCTGCAAGCGGATCCTGCTGTCCAGCGAGTACTACCCGGCCCTGGCCCGGCCCGATGTGGACCTGGTCGCCTCCGGGCTCAAGGAGATCCGCGGCTCGGTACTGGTCGCCGCCGACGGGACCGAGACCGAGGTCGACGCGATCATCTTCGGCACCGGGTTCCACGTCACGGACATGCCGATCGCGGAGCGGGTGGTGGGCGCGGAGGGCCAGACCCTCGCGGACGCGTGGAAGGACGGGATGCAGGCGCTGCGCGGGGCCACCGCAGCGGGCTTCCCCAACTGGATGACGATCATCGGGCCCAACACCGGGCTCGGGAACAGCTCGATGATCCTGATGATCGAGTCGCAGCTCAACTACATGGCCGACTACCTGCGGCAGCTCGCCCTCCTCGAGGGAAGCAGCCTGGGCGGGAGGGTCGCGCTCGGCGCCCGGCCCTCCGCCGTGAACCGGTGGAACCGGCAGGTGCAGGCCCGTATGGAGCGGACGGTGTGGAACAGCGGCGGCTGCACCAGCTGGTACCTGGACGCGCAGGGCCGCAACACGACGGTCTGGCCGGGGACGACGGGCGAGTTCCGCCGGGAGACGCGGAGCGTCGACCTGGCGGAGTACGAGGTCCTGCGGGTGGGGGAGCGCGAGCGGGTCCCGGCCGTTGCCGTTGCGGCTGCCGCGGGGGCCGGTGCGGCGCCGCTGCCCGGGGCTCTGCCCCCGGACCCGCGCGCCTCACACGCCGGCGGGGCCGGAGTCGCCGGAACGGCCGAGGGCGTCGCGTGAGCCGGCTGACGCACGTCCTCTCCGGGCCCTACGCTCCGCCCGCCGCGCGGCGGGAGTTCGTCGCCGTCTCCGCCGACGGGGCCCGCCTGCACGTCGAGGTCCACGGGGACCAGGACGCGCCGACCGTGGTGCTGGCCCACGGGTGGACCTGTTCCACCGCGTTCTGGGCCGCGCAGATACGGGCCCTGGCCGCCACCCACCGGGTCGTCGCCTACGACCAGCGCGGGCACGGGCGCAGCCCCGCCGCGCGGGTGCACAGCACCACCGCCCTCGCCGACGACCTCGTGGCCGTACTGGAGGCCGTACTGGCCCCCGGGGAGCGGGCGGTCGTCGCCGGGCATTCCATGGGCGGTATGACGATCATGGCGGCCGCGGGCCGGCCGGAGTTCGGCGAGCGGGTCGCGGCCGCGCTGCTGTGCAGCACCGGCAGCTCCCGGCTGGCCGCCGAGGCGCTGGTCCTGCCGGTGCGCGCCGGGCGCGTCCGCACCCGTGTCACCGGCGCGTTCCTCGGCTCCCGCGCCCCCCTGGGACCGGTCACGCCGGTCGCCCGGAAGGTCCTGAAGTACGCCACCATGGGCCCCGGTTCCGCCCCCGACAAGGTCGAGGCGTGCGCCCGTATCGTCCACGCCTGCCCCGCCGGGGTGCGCCACGCGTGGTCCCAGGTGCTGGCCGGCCTGGACCTCGACGCCGACGTGGCGCGCCTCGCGGTGCCCACCGCCGTCATCGGCGGCACCGCGGACCGGCTCACCCCGATCGTGCACGCCCGCGGGCTCGCCGCGGCGCTGCCGAACTGCGTGGGCCTGACCGAGCTCACCGGCATGGGGCACATGACCCCGGTCGAGGCCCCCGAGGCCGTCACCGGGGTCCTGCGCGAGCTGGCCGAGCTGTACCTCCGCACCACCGACCTCGATGCCGACGAGAAGGAGAAGACGCCGTGAGCGCTCGCAGGAGTCTGGAAGGCCAGGTCGCCGTCGTCACCGGCGCCGCCCGGGGGGTCGGCGAGCTGCTCGCGCGCAAGCTGTCGGCCCGGGGCGCGAAGATCGCCCTCGTCGGACTGGAGCCGGAGGCCCTCAAGGAGGTCTCCCAGCGGCTGCACACCGACAGCGACCACTGGTACGCCGACGTCACCGACCACGAGGCCATGGCCCGGGTCGCCGAGGAGGTCAAGCAGCGCTTCGGCAAGGTGGACATCGTCGTCGCCAACGCGGGCGTGGCCGCCGGCGGGCCGTTCGCCGACTCCGACCCGGACGCCTGGCGCCGGGTGATCGAGGTGAACCTGATCGGCGGGGCCGTCACCGCCCGCGCCTTCCTGCCCGTACTGACGGAGAGCCGCGGCTACTTCCTGCAGATCGCCTCGCTCGCCGCGATCACCCCCGCGCCGATGATGACCGCCTACTGCGCCTCCAAGTCCGGGGTCGAGGCCTTCGCGCACTGCCTGCGCGCCGAGGTCGGGTACAAGGGGGTCGGGGTCGGGGTCGGCTACCTCTCCTGGACCGACACGGACATGGTGCGCGGCGCCGACCAGGACGAGGTCATGCGGGAGTTGCGCCAGCGGCTGCCGTGGCCGGCGAACCGCACGTACCCGCTCGGGCCGGCCGTCGACCGGATCGTCGCGGGCATCGAGCGGCGCTCGCCGCACGTGTACGCGCAGTGGTGGCTGCGCGGCATGCAGGGGGTGCGCGGCTACCTGCCGGGGATGATCGCGACGGTCGGACAGCGCGACATGAAGCGCTTCGGGCCGCGTCTGAGCGGTGTGTCCAAGGGGCTCGTCGGGGCCGGCGGGGCGGCGGACGAGAGGGAGCGCACGCAGAGTCACTGATCGAAATGCGAGCTTTGTCCGCTCATGCAAGTCTGGTCGAGGCCCAACCACCAACACCCCTCATGGAGTGAACAGCATGGGTATCAAGGACCAGTTCCAGGACAAGGCGCAGGAGCTCAAGGACAAGGCCCAGAAGGGGCAGAAGCAGCCCGGCAAGGGCCCGCAGGACCAGAAGTCCCAGCGGACCCCGCAGCCGAAGGACGCGCCGCAGCGGTCCTTCGACGACATCCGGGACGAGCTCGACGACCGGACCTAGGCAGCTGGCCCGACCGCAACGGGCCCGCACGCAGCGCCGAGGGGCGCGATCCCCGTTCCACGGGGGATCGCGCCCCTCCCGCATGCCTTCCCGCTCACTGCCTCGGCGGCAGCTTCGGACGGCGCCGGTCCGGCACGTCCGTGTAGCCGGGCGGCACCGCGGCCGGGTCCTGTTCCAGCAGTTCCAGCGCCAGGTGCACGGCGTCGTCGAGCTGGGCGTGCCGCCCCTCCGCCCAGTCGAGCGGGGTGCGCTGGATCTCCAGGTCCGGTTCCACGCCGTGGTTCTCCACCGACCAGCCGTACTCCGGGAACCAGGCGGCGTTCATCGGCACCGTGATCACCGTGCCGTCCCCGAGGGTGTGGCGGCCGGTCATGCCGACCACCCCGCCCCAGGTGCGCAGGCCCACCACCGGTCCCAGGCCCAGCAGTTTGAAGGCCGCGGTGATCATGTCCCCGTCCGAGGAGGTCGCCTCGTCGGCGAGCGCCACGATCGGACCGCGGGGCGCGTTGGAGGCGTAGGACACCGGCTGGGCGTTGCGCGTCAGGTCCCAGCCGAGGATGGAGCGGGTCAGCTTCTCCACCACCAGCTCGCTGATGTGCCCGCCCGCGTTGCCGCGTACGTCCACGATCAGCGCGGGCCGGGACATCTCCATCCGCAGGTCGCGGTTGAACTGGGCCCAGCCCGAGCCGCCCATGTCGGGGATGTGGAGGTAGCCGCACCGGCCGCCGCTGATCTCCCGGACCGCCTCGCGCCGCTTGGACACCCAGTCCTGGTAGCGCAGCGGCCGTTCGTCGATCAGCGGCACGATGGCGACCCGGCGGGCCCGGCCCTCGCCCGCCGCGGGCTGGAAGGTCAGCTCCACCGTGGTCCCGCCCGCCGCCGCCAGCAGCGGATAGGGCCCGGTGACCGGGTCCACCGGACGGCCGTCCACGTGGGTGAGCACCGCGCCCTCCCGGATGCCGGTGCCGGCCAGCGGGGAACGGGCCTTGGAGTCCGAGGACTCGCCGGGCAGGATCCGGCTCACCACCCATTCCCCGTCCCGGGGGAAGAGGTTGGCGCCGAGCAGGCCGATCGCCCGCTGGTAGTGCGGGGGGCCTTCGTTGCGGCGCGCGGGGGAGACGTAGGCGTGCGAGGTCCCGAGCTCGCCGAGGACCTCGCGCATCAGATCGGCGAACTCGTCGGGCGAGGCGACCCGTTCGACCAGGGAGCGGTACTGCTCCAGCACCCCGTCCCAGTCGATGCCGCACATCTTCGGCTCCCAGAAGTACGCGCGGATGATCCGCCCGGCCTCCTCGTAGGCCTGGCGCCACTCGGCGGCCGGGTCCACCTCGTGCAGGATGCGCCGCAGGTCCAGGTAGACGGTCGAGTCGCTGTCGCCCGATTCGGTCGCCGGGACCGCGCGCAGGTCGCCGTCGTCGTTGATCACGAGCCGGGTGCCGTCGCCGCTGACCGCGAACCAGTCCAGGCCCGAGGCCAGTTCGGTCTTGCGGGCCTTGGTGAGGTCGAAGTGCTCCAGCGTGGGCTTGCCGCTGATGTCGGCCGGGTTGGCGAAGGTCTCGCCGAGCGCGCCCGAGATCGGCCAGCGCAGCCACACCAGCCCGCCGCCGCTCACCGGGTACAGCGCCGAGTACTTGGAGGCGGTCACCGGGAACGGGGTGACGCGGCTCTCCAGTCCTTCCACCTCCACGGTCACGGCGCCGTCGCCGTCGCCCGAGTCGGCCTCCGCCACGTCGAGTCCGCCGGCCGCGGGCCGGCCCTCGGCGGAGAGCGCGAAGGGGGAGGGGGTCGCCGAGTTCAGCGGCACCAGGTAGGGGCGGCAGCCCAGGGGGAAGGACAGGTCGCCGGTGTGCACGTCGTAGACCGGGTCGAAGCCGCGCCAGGACAGGAAGGCCAGGTAGCGCCCGTCCCGCGTGAAGACCGGGTTCTCGTCCTCGAAACGGCCGTTGGTGACGTCCACGACGACGCGGGCGCCGGGGCCGGAGATCCGGGCCATCTTGATCTGCCGCAGCGAACGCCCGATGCCCGGATGCGACCAGGTCAGCCAGGCTCCGTCGGGGGAGAAGGCGAGGTCGGTGACGGGGCCGTTGATGGACCGGATCAGCTCGGTGACCTCGCCGTTGGACTCCTCGGTGGCGTCGAGCAGCAGCAGCCGGCCGTCGTTGGAGGCGATGGCGAGCCGCTCGCCGTCCGGGTCCGAGAGCAGCTCGGTGACCCGCCCCAGCTCGCCCGAGGCGAGCCGGCGCGGATCCCGTTCGCCGGAGGCGCGGGGCAGGTAGGCGATCTCGATCGCGTCCTCGCCCTCGGCGTCGGTGACGTAGGCGACCTGTCCGCCGCTGCCGAGCATCTCCGGCAGCCGTACCCGCACGCCCGGGGTGTCGGCGATGGTGCGGGCCGGGCCGTCGCGGTGGGTCAGCCAGTAGAGGCTGCCGCGCACCACGACCGCGCTGGCGCGCCCGGTGGCGTCCACGGAGAGCGAGTCGACGTGGCTGGCGGCCGGCACCTGGTACGTACGCCGTCCCGCGCGCGGGCCGGCGAGGCGGACGTCGAGCTTGCGCGGGGCGGCGTCCCGGTCCAGGGACTCGACGAGCCAGAGGTCGCCCGCGCACTGGTAGACGACGCGGGAGCCGTCGCTGGAGGCGTGCCGGGCGTAGAACTCCTCGTGGTCGGTGTGGCGGCGCAGATCGCCGCCGTCGGGGAGGCAGGAGTACAGGTTGCCGATGCCCTCGTGGTCGGAGAGGAAGGCGATCCTGCCGTCCACGAACATCGGGGAGTCGAGGTGGCCCTCGACGTCCTCCAGCAGCCGCTGTCCGTGCAGCCACAGCCGGCCGGTGGCGCCGCCGCGGTAGCGCTTCCAGGCAGCGGGCTCGTGCGGGGGCTTGCCGGTGAGCAGCAGGGAGTGCCGCTCACCCTCGTCGGTGCACTGCACCTGGATGTCGGAGACGGGTCCCCAGGGCAGGCGGCCGCCGGGGCTGCCGTCGGTCGGGAGGGTGTAGGCCCAGGCGAAGTAGGAGAAGGGCTGGCTGTGCGAGGACACGGCCAGGATGTCGCTGCGGCCGTCCTCGTCGGGCGGGGTCCAGCCGCAGACGCGGGTGTCGAGGGCGCCCCAGTAACTGAGCTGGCGGGCGGGCCCGCCGTCGACGGGGGCGAGGTGGATCTCGGGGTCGAGGCTGCGCCAGCTGGTGAAGGCGATGTGCTTGCCGTCGGGGGAGAAACGCGGGTGGCCGACGCGGGTCCGGTCGACGGTGATGCGCCAGGCCCGTCCGGGTGTCTGGCCGTCGGGGACCAGCGGGGCGACCCAGAGGTCGTCCTCGGTGGCGAAGCAGAGGAGGTCGTCGTGCAGGTGCGGGAACCGGAGGTACGCGACGTCGTGACTCACCCCCCAATGCTTTCCGCGCAGGGGGCCCCTGGCAACTCGTACAGGTGATCCATGCCACTCCTCCGAGCGAAACGGAACGGTTTCGTTTCGCTTGGGGTGGGGGTATCGTCTTAAGCGTACGGAACAGTTTCGCTGCGACGGGAGGCACGGACATGACCGAGGCGATGACGGCTCGGCGTAGCCGGATCACCCCCGAGCGGCAGGCCGAACTGCACGAGGCGGTCCTCGACCTCCTGCGTGACGTCGGCTACGAGGCGCTGACCATGGACGCGGTCGCCGCCCGTACGAAGTCCAGCAAGGCCACCCTCTACCGCCAGTGGGGGAGCAAGCCGGAGCTGGTCGCCAAGGCCCTGCGATGCACCCAGCCCGTCTCGCTGCGGGAAATCGACACGGGCAGTCTGCGCGGGGACTTCGCCCTCATGGTGGAGCACTCCGACGACGCGCAGATGGCCAAGGACACCGCGCTGATGCGGGGTCTGGCCCACGCCGTCCACGAGAGCCCGGAGCTCCACAAGGCCCTGCGCGACCTGCTGGTCGACCCGGAGATCAACGGTCTCCAGGCGATGCTGCGGCGTGCGGTGGACCGGGGCGAGATCCGCCCGGACTGTCCGGCGCTCGACTTCGTACCACACATGCTCATCGGGGCGTTCATCGCCCTCCCGCTGATCGAGGACCGTCCGGTGGACCGGGCCTTCCTCGGTGACTTCATCGACGCCGTGGTCTTCCCCGCCCTCGGCGTCTGATCCCCGATCTCCCCGTCCCCGCACGGCTTCTTCGCTGCTCCTGACACGCCGCTCTCGTCGTCGGGCCGGCTCCTCATGCCCAGATCCGATCCGGATCCATCCCACGACCTGAACGGGAGAACCACCGACGTGGCTACCTTCCTCTACCGACTCGGCAGAGGCGCCTTCCGGCGCCGCGGTCTCGTCGCCCTCCTCTGGGTGGCACTGCTGTTCGCCGCCGGCTTCGGCGCCGCCTCGGCGGCCGCGCCCACCTCCGGCTCGTTCTCGATACCCGGTTCGGAGGCCCAGAAGGCCTTCGACCTGCTGGACGAGCGCTTCCCGGGCATGGCGGCCGACGGCGCCACCGCCCGCATCGTCATCAAGGCCCCCGAGGGCGCCAAGGTCACCGACCCCGGCCCCAAGGCCGAGGTGCAGAAGATCGTCGCCGGCCTGAAGAGCGGACCGGGCGCGGCCGAGGTCTCCTCCGTCGCCGACCCGTACGAGGCGCAGGCCGTGAGCCAGGACGGCTCCACCGCCTACATCAGCGCCAAGTACAAAGTCAGCGGCATGGAGCTCAAGGACGACACCCGCGAGGCGCTCAAGGACTCCGGTGAGGGCGCCAAGGCCGCGGGCCTGAACGTCCAGATCGGCGGCGACGCGCTGATGGCGGCCCCCGAGACGGGCTCCGGCGAGATCATCGGCATCGCGGTCGCCGCGATCGTCCTGGTCATCACCTTCGGCTCGCTGATCGCCGCCGGTCTGCCGCTGCTGACCGCGATCATCGGCGTGGGCATCGGCGTCTCCTCCATCACCGCGCTCGCCAACGTGCTGGACCTCGGCAACACCACCGCCACCCTCGCGACGATGATCGGCCTCGCGGTCGGCATCGACTACGCCCTCTTCATCGTCTCCCGCTACCGCGTGGAGCTCGCCGAGGGCCGTGAGCGGGACGAGGCCGCCGGCCGCGCGGTCGGTACCGCCGGCTCCGCCGTCGTCTTCGCCGGTCTGACCGTGGTCATCGCCCTGGTGGGCCTGGCCGTCGTCAACCTCCCCATGCTGACCAAGATGGGCTTCGCGGCCGCGGGCACCGTGGTCATCGCCGTGCTGGTCGCGCTGACCCTGGTCCCGGCCATCCTCGCCTTCGCGGGCAAGAGAGTGCTGCCCGCGGGCGAGAAGAGCCGGCTGTTCGGCAAGGGCAAGCCGGCGGGCGCGGAGAAGAAGGCCAACGGCGGCACCCGCTGGGCCCGTTTCGTCCTGCGCCGCCCCGTCATGGTGCTGCTGGCCGGTGTGATCGGCCTCGGCGTCATCGCCGTCCCGGCGAGCAAGCTGGAGATGGGCCTGCCGGACGACGGCGCCCAGCCGGTCTCCACCACCCAGCGCCAGGCGTACGACCTGCTGTCCGACGGCTTCGGCCCGGGCTTCAACGGCCCGCTGATGGTGGTCGTCGACGGCGACAAGGCACTCGCCGACACCACGGTCGACCGCATCAAGGGTCTGGACGGCGTGGTCGCGGTCACCCCGCCGACCCTCAACGAGGCCGGCGACGCCGCGGTGATCACCGTCATCCCGAAGGACCGCCCGTCCTCCGTCCACACCGAGGACCTGGTCCACGAGATCCGTGACGGCAGCGGGGACGACGTCCTCGTCACCGGCGCCACCGCGATGAACATCGACTTCTCGCAGAAGATGAACGACGCGCTGCTGCCCTACCTGGCGCTCGTCGTCGGCCTGGCCTTCCTGCTGCTGATGCTCGTCTTCCGCTCGGTCCTGGTCCCGCTCAAGGCGGCCCTCGGCTTCCTGCTCTCGGTCGTCGCCGCACTGGGCGCCGTCGTCGCGGTCTTCCAGTGGGGCTGGCTCGGCTCGGTCTTCGGAGTGGAGCAGACCGGTCCGATCATGTCGATGATGCCGATCTTCATGGTGGGTGTCGTCTTCGGTCTGGCCATGGACTACGAGGTCTTCCTCGTCACCCGCATGCGCGAGGCGTACGTCCACGGCGAGCGCCCGGGCCAGGCCGTGGTGACCGGTTTCCAGTACAGCGCGCGGGTCGTCGTGGCCGCCGCCGTCATCATGATCGCGGTGTTCTCGGGCTTCATCGGGGCCAGCGAGCAGATGGTCAAGATGATCGGCTTCGGTCTGGCCGTCGCCGTCTTCTTCGACGCCTTCGTGGTCCGCATGGCCATCGTCCCGGCGGTGCTCGCCCTGCTCGGGCACAAGGCCTGGTGGCTGCCGAAGTGGCTGGACCGGCTGCTGCCGAACGTGGACGTGGAGGGCGAGAGCCTGCGCAAGCACCTGGAGCGGTCCGCGGACTCCCCGGAGGGCCCGGACAAGGACCGCGAGCTGGTCAACGCCTGACCCCGCGGGTCCGCCGGACCCGCGGGACGACCCCGGCCCCGTACCGCCCGATCGCCGGGCGGTACGGGGCCGGGTCCGTTAGGCCTGACGGGTGGCGGCCGAGACGGCGGAGACGGCCGAGACGGCGGGGGCGTAGGTGCGGCGCAGGAACCGGCGCAGCGCGGCGATGTCGAACTGGACGACCGCGACGCCCTCGGGAGAGTGGAACTCGACGACCGCCTGGACGCGGCCGCAGGGCCAGATGCGTACGTCCCCGGTCCCGGTCGGAGCCTGGAGGCCGGCCTCCAGGAGGGCCCGGGGGAAGACCCATTCGTTGTCGGTGCCCTCGGGGGACAGCCCTGCCGGGAAGACGATCCGTACGGCCAGCGGCTCGGAGGCGGCGAAGCGCAGGGCGACGGGGATCGTCCGGTAGAGGGGATCGTCCGTGATCACGCGGGCGCGTACCCGCTCCTCGACGACGCTCGCGGTGGCGGTCACTGGTGGATTCTCGGCGGTGGCTGACATCGACAAGACTCCTCGAAATCGGAACATTTGCGTCCGTTTGTCCCGTCCAGCCTCGCACATTCCCACGAAATCGCGCGGCTCTATTTGTGATGCGGCCGCTCTTGCCAACGGTTTGCAACTGGGCACTATGGTTGAACAGCTAAAGACTGAGTAAGAAGCGGAGCCACTCCATGCATGTGCCCGACGGATTCATCAACGCGCCCGTGTCGGTGGCCGCCGGAGTGGTCGCCGCCACCGCGGTGGCCGTCAGCCTCCGCGGCGCCCGCCGCGAGCTCGACGAGCGCACCGCGCCGCTCGCCGGTCTCGTCGCCGCCTTCATCTTCGCCGTCCAGATGCTGAACTTCCCCGTCGCGGCCGGCACCAGCGGCCATCTGCTGGGCGGGGCGCTCGCCGCGATACTCGTCGGCCCCTACACGGGCGTGCTGTGCGTGTCCGTCGTCCTGCTCATGCAGGGCATCCTCTTCGCCGACGGCGGCCTGACCGCCCTCGGCGTGAACATCACCGTCATGGGCGTCGTCACCGTCGTCGTCTCCTACGCGATCTTCCGCGGGCTGCTCGGGATCCTGCCGCCCACCCGGCGCTCCGTGACCGTGGCCGCCTTCACCGGAGCCCTGCTCTCGGTGCCCGCCGCGGCCGCCGCCTTCACCCTCGTCTACGCCATCGGCGGCACCACCGACGTACCCGTCGCCAAGGTGATCACCGCCATGGTCGGCGTGCACGTGCTCATCGGCATAGGCGAGGCCGCCATCACCGCGGCCACCGTGGGTGCCGTGATCGCCGTACGTCCCGACCTGGTGCACGGGGCCCGCGGGCTGACCTCGGCCCTCAAGCTGCGCGTCGACGGCGCGCTCGTCGACGCGCCGGTCCCGGCCGCGGCCCCCGCCCGCGCGGCCTCCGGCGCCGGATCCACGAAGAAGGTCTGGGTGACCGGCCTGGTCACCGCCCTCGTACTCGCCGGGTTCGTCTCCTTCTACGCCTCCGCGAACCCCGACGGCCTGGAGAAGGTCGCCGCGGACAAGGGCATCGACGAGAAGGTCGAGGAGCACGCCGCCGCGAACTCCCCCCTCGCCGACTACAGCGTCAAGGACGTCGGCGACGCCCGCCTGTCCGGCGGCCTCGCCGGGGTCATCGGCGTCGGCGTGACCGTCGTCGCCGGCACCGGGATCTTCTGGGCCGTGCGCCGCCGCCGGACCGAGGACCTGACCGCCGCCTCCACCTCCGTCTCGGCGGGCTGACGTGGGGGCAGGCCACGCCCACAAGCTCTACCGCCACGGCCACTCGCCGGTCCACGACCTGCCCGCGCACTGCAAGCTCGCCGCGACCCTGGCCTTCGTCGTGGTCGTCGTGTCCACACCGCGCGAGGCGGTGTGGGCCTTCGGCCTGTACGCCGTCCTCGTCGCGCTGGTGGCCGCCGTCGCGCGGATCCCGGCCGGCTTCCTGCTCCGGCGCCTGCTGATCGAGGTGCCCTTCGTCGCCTTTGCCGTGCTCATGCCCTTCGTGGCCGAGGGCGAGCGGGTGCAGGTGCTCGGCATGTCCCTCAGCGTCTCGGGCCTCTGGGGCGCCTGGAACGTCCTCGCCAAGGGGACCCTCGGCGTCGCCGCGTCCGTCCTGCTCGCCTCGACGACCGAGCTGCGCGCCCTGCTGCTGGGTCTGCAACGGCTGAAGCTGCCGCCGCTGCTCGTCCAGATCGCCTCCTTCATGATCCGCTACGGCGATGTGATCAGCGACGAGCTGCGCCGGATGTCCATCGCCCGCCGCTCCCGCGGCTTCGAGGCGAGCGGCATCCGGCACTGGGGGGTGCTGGCCAAGACCGCCGGCGCGCTGTTCATCCGCTCCTACGAGCGGGGCGAGCGGGTCTACCTGGCGATGGTCAGCCGCGGCTACGCCGGCTCGATGCCGGTCATCGACGAGGTCGCGGCGACCCGGGCCCAGTGGGCGTACTCGGCCGTGCTCCCGGTGACGGCGCTCGCCGTCTGTCTGATGGGATGGACCCTGTGACCAGTACCCCCTCCCTCGAAGTCGCCGGCCTCGCCTACGCCTACCCGGACGGCCACCAGGCCCTGTTCGGGGTGGACCTCACCGTCGGGCAGGGCGAGCGGGTCGCCCTGCTCGGACCCAACGGCGCGGGCAAGACCACGCTCGTGCTGCACCTCAACGGCATCCTCACCGGCGGGGTCGGCTCGGTGGCCGTGGCCGGGCTGCCGGTGGAGAAGCGCAACCTCGCCGAGATCCGCCGCCGGGTCGGGATCGTCTTCCAGGACCCCGACGACCAGCTGTTCATGCCGACCGTGCGCGAGGACGTGGCCTTCGGCCCGGCCGCGGCCGGAATGCGCGGAGCCGAGCTGGAGGAGCGGGTCCGGGCGGCCCTGGACCAGGTCGGCATGGCGGACTTCGCCGACCGGCCGCCGCACCACCTCTCCTTCGGCCAGCGCCGCCGCGTCGCGGTGGCGACCGTACTGGCCATGCGGCCCGAGATCCTGGTCCTGGACGAGCCCTCGTCCAATCTGGACCCGGCCTCGCGCCGCGAGCTCGCGGACATCCTGCGCTCGCTGGACGTGACCGTCCTGATGGTGACGCACGACCTGCCGTACGCGCTGGAACTGTGCCCGCGCTCGGTGATCCTCAGCGAGGGGGTCATCGTGGCGGACGGCCGCACCCAGGAGCTCCTGTGCGACGACGCCCTGATGCGGGCCCACCGGCTGGAGCTCCCGTTCGGCTTCGACCCCAGCACGCCCCTTCTGACGCGCCCCTCGCACTGACCGGCGGCGGGGCGCCGCACGGGATCCGGGGGACCCGGGAAGCAAGGGCGTCCGGCCGGCGTTGCATCCTGACGTAGGCGCGGGCGCCGTCGGGGCGCCGCGGCAGGTGCGCAGGTGCTGGGAGCGAAGACGTGGATGTCCACGGGACGGTGGCGGAGGGCTTCGAGCCCGTCAGGGACGCGTTCGTACGCAACTTCGAGGTGCTCGGGGACCGGGGCGCGGCCGTGGCCGTCTACCGCGACGGCCGCAAGGTGGTCGACCTGTGGGGCGGCACGAAGGACGCGGACGGCGCCGAGCCCTGGACCGGGGACACCGCGCAGATCGTCCGCTCCGCCACCAAGGGCGTGGCCGCCGCCGTGCCGCTGCTGCTACACCAGCGCGGACTCCTGGACCTGGACGCGCCCGTGGGCTCGTACTGGCCGGAGTTCAAGACGGGCGGCAAGGAGCGGATCCTGGTCCGCGACGTCCTCGCGCACCGCGCGGGCATACCGGCGCTGGACCGGGGGCTGAGCGCCGCCGAGGCCGCCGACGGGGTGTCCGGGGCGCGCGCGGTCGCCGCGCAGCGGCCCTTCTGGGAGCCGGGCACCGAGCACGGCTACCACGCGCAGACCTACAGCTGGCTGCTGTCCGAGCTGGTGCTGCGGGCGACCGGCCGCACCCTGGGCTGCGTCCTGGCGGAGGAGATCGCCGAACCGCTCGGGCTGGACTTCTGGATCGGCCTGCCGGAGACCGAGGCCCACCGTGCGGGCCGGGTGGCACCAGTCGAGCCGCCCGAGAGCGCGGGCATGCTGCGGACCCGGCCGCGGCGCAACGTCTCCGAGGCCTACGCCGACCCGGAATCCCTCACCCGCCGTGCCTTCGCCGCCATCGAACCGCTGCCCGACGAGAACGCCCCCGCCTACCGGGCCGCCGAGCTCCCCGCCTCGAACGGCATCGGCACGGCCCGGGCCCTGGCCCGTTTCTACGGGGCCACCATCGGCGTGGTCGAGGACGGCGCGCGGATCTTCACCCCGGCCACCACCGCCCTGGCCGCCCGGGAGCACTCCGCCGGGCCCGACCGGGTGCTGGTCGTCAACACCCGCTTCGGCCCCGGCTACATGCTGCACGGCCCGGCTTCCCCGCTGCTCTCGCCGGCCTCCTTCGGGCACCCCGGCCGGGGCGGTTCCCTGGCCTTCGCGGACCCGGAGGCCGGCATCGGCTTCGGCTACGTCACCAACGCCCTCGCCAAGTCGGTCACCGCGGACCCCCGGGCACAGGCCCTGGTCAGGGCCCTGAAGCCGGCTCTGTCAGCCCGCTGAGGGGCCCGTCGGCGCTCCGGGCACGGCCCGTCCGAGCGCGTCCCCGCCGGCTTCCTGGGCACGGCCCGTCAGCCCTCCGAGGGCCGCTCGCGCACGTCGGCCAGCACCGCTCCCGCGTGCGCGATGAGCTCCTCAGGAGCCATCGGGAACACCGTGGTCGGGGTGCCGGCCGCCGCCCAGATCTCCTGGTGGGACAGCAGCGACCGGTCGGCCAGCACCCGGGTGCGCGTGCGGTGCCCGAAGGGAGGGACCCCGCCGATCGCGTAGCCCGTGGTTTCCCGGACCAGGGCGGCGTCGGCCCGCGTCACCTTCTGCGCGCCGAGTTCGCGGCGTACGGCCTCCACGTCCACCCGCGAGGCCCCGTCCATGAGGACCAGCACCGGGACCCCGTCCGCCGCGAAGATCAGCGACTTGACGATCTGGCTCAGCTCGCAGCCGATCGCGGCCGCCGCGTCGGCGGCCGTACGGGTCCCTTCGGGAAAGCTCCGGACGGTGAGGTCGAGGCCCAGCCCGGCCAGGGCCTCGGCGAACAGGGGGTGCGTGGAGGTCGTCATGCCGCGACGCTAACGCGGCGCGGCCCGGCGACGCGACCGCGATTCGGCCCGGCTGGTCGCGTCGCCGACACCGGGCGGCCCGCCTTCGGCCCGCCCCAGCCCGCCTCGGCCCGCGTCAGCCCGCGTTCAGCACCTGGGCGACGATCGGACCCGCCGCCTCGCCGCCGTGGCCGCCGCCCTCGACCATGGCCGCCGCGGCCACGTCACCGCTGAAGCCGGTGAACCAGCTGTCCGGGCTCTCCCCGGCACCGCCGACCTCCGCCGAGCCGGTCTTCGCGCCCTTGTCCGAGCCGTGGACCGAGGCCATCGCCTTCTGCGCGGTGCCGCTGGAGGCCGTCAGCTTCATCATGCCGACCAGCTGCTGCTGCACCGAGGACTTCATCCGGCGCTCGGCCGTCGCGAGCTTGCGGCCGTCGAGCTCCGGCGAGACCAGCACCGGCTGGCGGAAGACGCCGGTGCGGGCCGTCGCGGTGATGGACGCGACGTTCAGCGGGTTCATGGTGATCTGGCCCTGGCCGATGTACTCGGCGGCCGCCGCCGCGCCCGTGGCCGGCGGGACCTTGCCGTCGGTGGACTTGATGCCGGTCTTCCAGTCCAGGTCGATGCCGAAGACCTCCGTGGCCTCCTTCGGCAGCGCGGAGTCGTCGTTGACCGGCTTGATCTGCTTGATGAAGGCGGTGTTGCAGGAGCGGGCGAACGAGGTCGCGAAGTTGGTGCCGGGCGGCAGGTCGAAGTTGTCCAGGTTGTGGAACTCACGGCCCCAGGTCACGGTCTTCCCGCACTCCGCCGGCTTGTCGGCGGCGACCAGGCCGCGGTCCATCAGCATCGCCGCCGTCACGATCTTCATCGTGGATCCGGGCGCCCGGGTGCCCCGCATCGCCGCGTTGAAGCCGTCCTTGCGGTTGTTCGCGACGGCCAGGATGTGCCCGTTGCTCGGCTGGACGGCGACCACCGAGGCCTCCGGGAACTTGGCGACCGCCTGCTCGGCCACCGCCTGCACCTTCGCGTCCAGGTACGTCTTGAGGACGCTGGGCTCGCCCTCGACGAGGGTCAGCAACGTCCGCTTGGGAGCGTCCTTGGCGGCCGGTTCGATCCACAGCTCGGCCCCCGCCTTGCCGCCCGTCTTGCTGCCGTAGTTCTGGCGCAGTTCGTCCAGGACCTGACGCAGCGAGGGGTACTTCTCCGCGGTCAGCTCCTCTCCGTTGCGGTCGACCGCCTTGACGGGCGGGTTCGCGGGAGCGCCCGCGCGCAGCTTCTCGTCCTTCTGGAGCTGCGGGTGGATCACCGAGGGCTGCCAGTCGACCAGCGGCTTCCCGCTGTTCAGCCCACGCACCACGGTCAGCTGGGAGTCGTAGGCCAGCGGCTTGGTCGTGCCCTCGTACGTGATCTCCGCCTCGACCTTGAACGGCACGACGGTGCCGTTCGGCGTGCCGGGGGTGATCACGGCCTTGGACACGTACGACTTGGTCTTGAAGTCCCCGACCGCGGCCTGCGCGGCCGCGGCGTTGTTCGTCAGGTCGGCGGCCACCCGCTCGTCCCCGGCCGCCCAGGCGGCCAGGAAGGCCTTGGCGGTCTTTGCGGCGTCCTTCTCGCTGACCGGCCCGCTGCCCTTCTCGGCCTGGACGGAGGTCTCGCCGTCCTTGCCTTCCTGCCCGTCTCCGCCGGCATCGCCGACCAGCGCGTACACCCCGTACCCGGCGCCGCCGAGCATCGCGAGGAACACCCCGCCGATGACGGCACCTTTCGCTGCCCCGTGCATTCGAGTCCTTCCCCCATGTTCGCGGTTCCTGAACGCGTTCAAGAACCCTTGGTGCGGACTTTACTCTGCGCAGCGCTCCGGTACGCCGTTGTTACCGGACCGGAACATCGGAACGTAATCCACTCGTCGCCGCCGGCCACCATCCCCAGGGGGTGGCTTGCCGATCAGGGCGGGCTCGCGGCGCCCGGCACCGCTCCCTGATCCGCCCTGATCGACAAGCCACCCCCTAGAGTGCCGCCGTGGACCTCACCTACCGCCGCTACGCCGATGCCGACGCCGATGACCTGGTCGCCTTCCTCACCGGGGACACCTGGCCGTTCCACGGCTCGGCCGTGGTCGACCCGGAGGAGGCCCGGCGATGGGCCGCGCAGGGCCGCTTCGACAACGCGGAGACCAGGTCGTTCTGGATCACCGGCGGCGGCGACACCCTCGGCCTGGTCCGCCTGATGGACCTGGGCGACGGCACCCCCGTCTTCGACCTGCGCATCCGCGCCCGGTACCGGGGCCGGGGGATCGGCGGGCACGCGCTGACCTGGCTGACGGAATACCTGTTCACCGAACTCCCGCGGATCCGGCGGATCGAGGGCACCACGCGCCAGGACAACGCGGCGATGCGCCGCACCTTCCGGCGGTGCGGGTACGTCAAGGAGGCGCACTACCGGGAGGGCTGGCCCTCGGCCGACGGAACGGTCCACGACGCGGTCGGGTACGCGATCCTGCGGCGGGACCGGGACGCCGGTACGACCACGGTCCCCACGTGGGACGACGAGCCCGCGCCGGAGCGCTGACGCCGCGCGCGAAAGTGCGTGCTCCGGCGCCTTGTTCTAGCGTCGGAAGGGCGAGGGTGACCGCTGCGTCGAGCCGGTCGCCCCCCGGAGTGCCCGCTCCGAGCCGCCGCCCCCGCCCGCGGTACGGCGCGTCGGCGGACCGCGTGACCCACCGAGAGAGCAGGTGCATCCGCATGCGTCCGTCGGCTCGTATCCCCAGCATCCTGGCAGGCCTGGCCCTCGCCGTCGGCGGCGCCGTCGTCGTCGCCCCGTCCGCCCACGCGGACGTACTGGCCTGCGAGCAGTACGTCGCCAAGCACGACTCCAAGGTCAAGGACGGCGTCGCGGAGGCCTGCTACCAGGGCGCGATCGGCAACCAGACCAGCTGCGACTCCAGCCTCGTCGCGGCCGGCGCGAGCAAGGACGTCGCGCAGTCGGCCTGCGAGGCGTCCCGGTAGCGGAGACGACGCCGGGCCCGGCGCCACCAGGTGCCGGGCCCGTCGTTTGTGCTGCTAGACCCAGGTGTCCAGCCACATGCGACCGCGCCAGGAGTCCATCGGGAGGGTCTGGCCCGTGTAGATGGGCCAGAAGTAGATGAAGTTCCACGCGATCAGCAGGACCAGCACCCCCGCGCCGATCGCGCCCAGCGTCCTGCGGCGCTCGGACGACCCGGCGGGGCCCAGCAGGGCGCCGATCATCATCGCCACCGCCAGGCACAGGTACGGGACGAAGACGACCGCGTAGAAGTAGAAGATCGTCCGCTCCTGGTAGTTGAACCAGGGCAGCAGACCCGCCGCCAGCGCGCACGCGATCGCGCCCGCCCGCCAGTCGCGGCGGAAGAACCACCGCCACAGCACGTACAGCAGCGCGAAGCAGCCCGCCCACCACAGCAGCGGGGTGCCCAGGGCCAGGACCTCGCGGGCGCACTTGCCCGCCGCGGTCGCCGGGCAGCCGTCGGCGCCGGGTTCGGGGGACTCGTAGAAGTAGGAGACGGGCCGGCCCAGGACCAGCCAGCTCCACGGGTTGGACTCGTAGGTGTGGCCCGAGGTCAGGCCGACGTGGAACTTGTAGACCTCGGTCTCGTAGTGCCACAGGCTGCGCAGCCACTCCGGCAGGAACCCCAGCGAACTGCCCTGGTCGTACTTGGCCGCCCAGTCGCGCAGATAGCCGCCCTTGCCGTCGTCCGCGCTGAGGATCCAGCCCGACCACGAGGCCACGTACGTCGCGATCGCGACAGGGACGGTGGAGACGAAGGCGGGCAGCGCGTCGCGGCGCAGCATCGAGGCGTACGGGGCGCCCGCGCCCGCGGTGCGCCGCGCGGCGGCGTCCCACAGCACGGTGAGGACGCCGAAGAAGGCGAGGACGACGAAGCCGTTCCACTTCGTGCCCGCGGCGAGACCCAGGCAGACACCGGCCAGGATCCGGTACGGCCGCCAGCCCAGCCGCAGCGTTTCGGCGATCTTCGCGTCGGGCCGGGTCCGGCCCTCCTCGTCCACCGGCAGCGCGTCCGCGAGCCGGGCTCTGGCCCGGTCACGGTCGATGAGCAGGGCCCCGAAGGCGGCGAGCACGAAGAACATCAGCACCAGGTCCAGCAGCGCGGTGCGGCTCATCACCAGGTGCAGGCCGTCCACCGCGAGCAGGGCGCCCGCCAGGCAGCCCAGGAACGTCGAGCGGAAGAGGCGGCGCCCGATCCGGCACAGCATCAGCACCGACAGGGTGCCGAGCACGGCGGTCATGAACCGCCAGCCGAACGGCGTGAAGCCGAACATCCACTCGCCGAGCCCGATCACCCATTTGCCGACGGGCGGGTGCACGACGTAGCCCGGGTCCGACGGCAGGGCCACCCCGGCCGGGTTGGCGAGGATCGACGCGTCGATGTCCTTGGGCCAGCTCGCCTCGTACCCCTGCTTGATCGTGGCCCAGGCGTCCTTGGCGTAGTACGTCTCGTCGAATATCACCGCCTTCGGGCTGCCCAGGTGCACGAACCGCAGCACCCCGGCGACCAGTGCCACCAGCAGCGGCCCCACCCACGACACGATCAGCTGCCAGGTCCCCCACACCTGGGGCGGCAGTCCGAAGGTCATCCACATCTGCCGGGACGGCCTGGCGTACGGGGGCACCAGGCGGGTGCGGACGTCCGCGCGCGCGGAAGCGGCGGCGGACGGCACGTAGCCGAAGCCGCGCAGCCGGCGCAGCCAGGTGGGCGGCTCGTCTTCGCGGCCAGCCGGTGAGGCGGGCGGGGCCCCCGCGGGGCTGGGCGGCGGCGTCGCGGTACTGGTCACCGGCACATCGTAGGGAAGAGATCTGTGTGTGCCACCAGCGGCGGGGGGCGGCGGGCCACGGGGCTGAGAGGATGGGCGGGTGACGACTGAGCAGCCCCGCGGTACCGAAGCCACCACGACAGCAGCCACGGCCGGAGGCCTGACGGGCACGCTCGTGCTCGCCGGCACCCCCATCGGCGATCTCGCGGACGCTCCGCCGCGGCTGGCGGCCGAGCTGGAACGGGCCGATGTGATCGCCGCCGAGGACACCCGGCGGCTGCGCCGGCTGACCCAGGGACTCGGTGTGCACACCACCGGGCGCGTGCTGTCGTACTTCGAGGGCAACGAGTCGGCGCGCACCCCCGAGCTCGTCGAGGCGCTGGCCGGCGGGGCGCGCGTCCTGCTGGTGACGGACGCGGGCATGCCCTCGGTCTCCGACCCCGGCTACCGGCTGGTCGCCGCCGCCGTGGAGAAGGACATCAAGGTCACCGCCGTCCCGGGGCCGTCCGCGGTGCTCACCGCGCTCGCCATGTCCGGACTGCCGGTGGACCGGTTCTGCTTCGAGGGGTTCCTGCCGCGCAAGGCGGGGGAGCGCCTGAGCCGGCTGCGCGAGGTCGAGGGCGAGCGGCGCACGCTCGTCTACTTCGAGGCCCCGCACCGGCTCGACGACACCCTGGCCGCCATGGCCGAGGTCTTCGGCGCCGGCCGGCGGGCCGCGGTCTGCCGCGAGCTGACGAAGACCTACGAGGAGGTCAAGCGCGGCGGGCTCGGCGAGCTCGCGGCCTGGGCCGCCGAAGGGGTCCGCGGGGAGATCACCGTCGTGGTCGAGGGCGCCCCGGCGGCCGTGCCCGGCGACGTGGACGACGAGGAACTGGTGCGCCGTGTGCGGGTGCGCGAGGAGGCCGGTGAGCGGCGCAAGGAGGCCATCGCGGCGGTCGCGGCCGAGGCGGGCGTACCCAAGCGCGAGGTGTTCGACGCTGTGGTCGCGGCAAAGAACGCGGCACAAAAGGTGCCGCCGGTCGGTAAAGAGCTAGCCTGAAAAGCAAAGCTCAGACCGCGCACCGGGCGCTTTGGGCATGAGTCGCCCAAAGACCGTCCAACAGTAGACAGGGCCTGATGCGCTCCCGCCCGTTGAGGCGTCCACTGGCAATGGCACCAGTGGAACAAGAGGAGCTGGCATGAGTGAGATCGCAGACACCCCGGTACCCGTCCCCGCCGCAGTCCCTGTCGCTGTGACCGCTTCCGACGTGCACACCGTGCACGAGGCCTACTCCTTCGCGTGCATGAGGTGCGGGTACGGCTGGGAGCAGGCGTACGCCATCGAGCACCACGTCGACGGCAAGGGCGAGCCGTTCATCATGTACATGGTCAACGGCGAGCGGGTGCCCTCCCCCCTGTCCAACCCGACCTGCCTGAACTGCGGCGGACACGTCGTACGCATCATGCGGGCCGGCCAGGTCTCCTCGGTGATGGGCATGATCGACCACATCTACCACCACCAGATCGCCCCCGGGATCGCCGGACCCGTCCCGGCCGGCGCGAACGTCCCCCGGACGCCGAAGCCGCGCAAGCCCTCCCGGTCGCCCGCCTCCTCGGGGCCGGCGGCCGTCGCCCCCGCAGGGGAGCGCCGGGGTCTGCTCTCCCGTCTCAAGGGACTCTTCCACCGGTCATAAGATCGGCCGTATGAGCCCTTCCGCTGCTTCCAAGGACGCACCGCCGCCGCTGCCCGAACCCCTCCGGGTGGCGGTGGCGGACTCGCACACCCACCTCGACATGCAGGCGGGCACCGTCGAGGAGGGCCTCGCGAAGGCCGCCTCGGTGGGCGTGACCACCGTCGTCCAGGTCGGCTGCGACGTGAAGGGCTCCAGGTGGGCCGCCGAGACCGCGGCCGCGTACGCGAACGTCCACGCGGCCGTCGCCCTTCACCCGAACGAAGCGCCCCGGATCGTCCGCGGCGACCCCGACGGCTGGTCGCGCCAGGGCGCCCGCCCCGGCGGCGGCGAGGCGGCGCTGGACGAGGCGCTCGCCGAGATCGAGGCACTGGCCGCGCTGGACCACGTGAAGGCGGTCGGCGAGACCGGCCTCGACCACTTCCGTACCGGGCCCGAGGGCATGGCCGCGCAGGAGCGTTCCTTCCGCGCGCACATCGAGATCGCCAAGCGGCAGGGCAAGGCCCTGGTCATCCACGACCGGGACGCCCACGCCGACGTCCTGCGCGTCCTGCGCGAGGAGGGCGCCCCCGAGCGGACGATCTTCCACTGCTACTCCGGGGACGCCGACATGGCCCGTGAGTGCGCCGCCGCCGGCTACTACATGTCCTTCGCCGGGACCGTCACCTTCAAGAACGCCCAGCCGCTGCGCGACGCCCTCGCCGTGGCCCCGCTGGAGCTGGTGCTCGTCGAGACCGACGCCCCCTACCTCACCCCCGCGCCGTACCGCGGTCGGCCCAACGCCCCGTACCTCATTCCGCTGACGGTCCGGGCGATGGCCGCGGTCCGCGGCATCGACGAGGACGCGATGGCCAGCGCCCTGGCGGCCAACACGGCCCGCGCCTTCGACTACTGATCCCGCGCCCGCTCCGACACGCTGGGTAGTCGTTCCGCTTTGGAGCGTGACGACTCCTCCGCTAGGGTGCCGTGCCCGCACCGGAGGGTGCCGGATCACCAGTGGAGCGAGCGTCGTGAGCGATACGCAGGGCAGTCACCGCCGTGGCGGTCCCGTCCCCGAGGCGTACGAGGCCCCATCCTTGTCCGGCGCGGCCTGGCCGGACGGTACGGGCGGTCCCGGGTCGCCCGCCGCCTGGAACCCGGAGCCCGCGGCCCCGGCCCCGCCCCCGGTCCTCCCGGTCGCGGCCCCGGTCGTCCCGGCCCCGGCCCCGGCCCCGGTCCCGGCCCCGGCCCCGGTCCCGGCCCCGGTCCCGGCACCGACCCCGGTCCCGGCCCCGCGCGGCGGGCGCCGCCGCCGGGCCGACCTCTCACCGGCCGAGCTGTCGGAGGCCGACACCCTGGCCGCCACGCCCGTCGCGCCGGGCCCGGGCCGCCGCCGGGCCGCGGCCCCCGTGGCCGCACCACCGGCCGACGCCATCGCGAGCGCCCCCGCCGTCGCCCCCGCAGTCGAGCCTGCAATCGCCCCCGCTCCCGCGGTGCCCGGCCGCCGCCGCGCCCGCGGCCGCACCCCCGTCGAGACCCTCGGCGGGAACTGGCGGCGCATCGTGCCGCAGGCCCTCGTCGTCGCCTTCCTCGCCGGCGGCACCACGGCGTTCGTCGCCGCCGACAAGGCCGTACGGCTCACCGTGGACGGAGTCCCGCGCAACCTCCACACCTTCGCCGACGACATCGGCGAACTGCTCGCCGCCGAAGGCCTCGGCGTCGGCCCCCACGACCTCGTCGCCCCCGCCCCCGGCCAACCCCTGGAGGACGGCGAGGAGATCGTCGTCCGCTACGGCCGCCCCCTGCGCCTGACCCTCGACGGGCAGCAGCGCCAGGTGTGGACCACCGCCCGCACCGTCGAGGGCGCCCTGCGCCAGTTCGGCATCCGCGCCGAGGGCGCCTACCTCTCGACGCCCCGCACCGCCCCCGTCCCGCGGGCGGGCCTGGCCCTCAGCGTCCGTACCGAACGCAGCGTCACCTTCATGGCCGACGGCCGCGAACGCACCATCCGCACCAACGCCGCCACCGTCGGGGAAGCCCTCGACCAGGCGGGCATCACCCTCCAGGGCCAGGACACCACCTCCGTGCCGCCCACCGAGTTCCCGCGCGACGGCCAGACCGTCACCGTGCTCCGCATCACCGGCACCCGCGAGGTCCGCGAGGAGCGCATCCCGTACGCGACCGAGAAGGTCGAGGACCCCACCCTGTTCACCGGCACCGAAGTCGTCGAGCGCGTCGGCCGCCCCGGGGCGCGCAGGGTCACGTACAGCCTGCGCACCGTCAACGGGGTCCGGCAGAAGCCCCGACCCATCGCCGATGAGGTCGTCCGCGAACCCGTCACCCAGCTCGTCAAGGTCGGCACCAGATCGCTGCCCAGCTCCGTCGCCGGCGCCGACGGCCTCAACTGGGCGGCCCTCGCCCAGTGCGAGTCCGGCGGCCGCCCCGCCGCCACCGACGCCTCCGGGACGTACGGCGGGCTGTACCAGTTCGACGTCCGCACCTGGCACAGCCTCGGCGGGAGCGGACGCCCGCAGGACGCCTCGGGCACGGAACAGACGTACCGGGCGAAGAAGCTCTACGTGCAGCGGGGGGCGAGCCCGTGGCCGCACTGCGGCCGCAGGCTCACGTCGTAGTGAGCCCGGTCCGGCGCGGGATCGCTCGGCCGATCTGAGACGCTTTACCGGTGAGCACCGCAGAGCAGCAGCCCGATAACACCGAGAACACCTCCCCCGCCGCGCCCGACGCCCTCCTCGGCCCGGCCGACATCAGGGAGCTGGCCGCCGCCCTCGGCGTACGCCCGACGAAGCAGAAGGGGCAGAACTTCGTCATCGACGCCAACACGGTGCGCCGGATCGTGCGCACCGCCGAGGTCCGCCCGGACGACGTCGTCGTCGAGGTCGGCCCGGGGCTCGGCTCGCTGACGCTCGCACTGCTGGAGGCCGCCGACCGGGTCGTCGCCGTCGAGATCGACGACATCCTGGCCGCCGCGCTGCCCGCCACCATCGAGGCCCGGATGCCCGCGAAGAAGGACCGCTTCGCGCTGGTCCACTCCGACGCGATGCTCGTGACCGAGCTGCCCGGCCCGCCGCCGACCGCGCTCGTCGCGAACCTCCCGTACAACGTGGCCGTGCCCGTCCTGCTCACCATGCTCGACCGCTTCCCGACCATCGAGCGGACCCTGGTGATGGTGCAGGCGGAGGTCGCCGACCGGCTGGCCGCCGAACCGGGCAACAAGGTCTACGGCGTGCCCTCCGTCAAGGCCAACTGGTACGCGCACGTCAAGCGCGCCGGCGCCATCGGCCGCAAGGTCTTCTGGCCCGCCCCGAACGTCGACTCCGGTCTCGTCTCGCTGGTGCGCCGGACCGAGCCCATCAAGACCACCGCCACCAAGGCCGAGGTCTTCGCGGTCGTCGACGCCGCCTTCGCGCAGCGCCGCAAGACGCTGCGCGCCGCGCTGGCCGGCTGGGCCGGATCGGCGGCGGGCGCGGAGGCCGCGCTGGTCGCCGCCGGTGTCTCGCCGCAGGCCCGCGGGGAGTCCCTGACGGTCGAGGAGTTCGCGGCGATCGCCGAGCACAAGCCGGCGGCGGAGAGGCCCGCACTGTGAGCGCGCACCGCACGCCCGTGACCGTACGGGTCCCCGCGAAGGTCAACGTCCGGCTGGCGGTGGGCGCGGCCCGCCCCGACGGCTTCCACGACCTGGCCAACGTCTTCCTCGCCGTCTCCCTGTACGACGAGGTCACCGCCACCCCGGCCGACGCCCTCACCATCACGTGCACCGGCCCCGACGCCGACCAGGTGCCCCTGGACCGCACCAACCTCGCGGCACGCGCCGCCGAGATCCTCGCGGCCCGGGCCGGGATCGAACCCGCCGTCCACCTGCACATCGCGAAGAACATCCCGGTGGCGGGCGGCATGGCGGGCGGCAGCGCGGACGGCGCGGCGGCCCTGCTGGCCTGCGACACCCTGTGGGGCCTGGACACCCCGCTCACCGAGCTCCTCGACATCTGCGCGGAGCTCGGCAGCGACGTCCCCTTCAGCCTCGTCGGCGGGGCCGCGCTCGGCACCGGCCGCGGTGAGCTGCTCACGCCGGTCGGGGCGGGGACGTTCCACTGGGTCTTCGCGGTGGCCGACGGCGGCCTGTCCACCCCGGCGGTGTTCCGCGAGTTCGACCGCCTCGCCGAGGCCGAAGGCACGGAGATCCCCGAGCCGGAGGCCTCCCCGGCGCTGCTGGCGGCCCTCGCCTCGGGCGACGCGGAAGCGCTGGCCGCGGTGCTGGCCAATGACCTCCAGGCGGCGGCGTTGTCGCTGCGGCCGTCGCTGGCCGCGACGCTGGCCGCGGGCGTGGACGGTGGTGCGCTCGCCGCGCTGGTCTCCGGCTCGGGGCCGACGACGGCGTTCCTGTGCCGGGACGCGGAGTCCGCGGAGAAGGTGGCGGCGGCGCTGTCCGCGTCGGGCACCTGCCGGGCCACGCGGATTGCCTCCAGTCCTGCCCCGGGTGCCACGGTCCTGCCGTCCTGACCTGCGGGCCGGCTGCCGGGGCTCCGCCCCGGACCCCGCGCCTCAAACGCCGGCGAGGCTGAAGGTGCGCGGGGTTCGGGGCGGAGCCCCGGGCCGGTACTCAGGCCGGAGTTGAGTATCCGCGCCCTGTCGGGAGACACCCGGCGCGGGACACCGTGGCCCCATGACAGCCAGCGCACGCGACCTCGCCGACGCCACCCCCGCCGCCCGCGACCGGTACGTAGACCTGCTGCGCGTCGCCTCGCTCGGCACCGTCATCGCCGGACACTGGCTGATGGCCGCCGTCAGCGGCGACGGCATAGGCAATCTGCTCACCCTCGTACCGGCCCTCCAGGTGCTCACCTGGGGCCTGCAGATCATGCCCGTCTTCTTCTTCGTCGGCGGGTTCTCGCACGCGCTCTCCTACCGCTCCCTGGACCGCCGCACCGACGGGCCCGTCTACGCCGCCTTCCTGCGGGCCCGGCTCCAGCGCCTGCTGCGGCCCACCCTCGTCTTCGTCCTGGTGTGGGCCGCGGCCGCGCTCGCCGTGCAGCTCGCCGGACACGGGGGCGGCATCCTCACGGGGGCCGCGCTGCGGCTGGTCACCCAGCCGCTGTGGTTCATCGGGATCTACCTCGCGATGGTCGCCTTCACCCCGCCCCTGCTGAAGCTGCACGAGCGCCACGGCTGGGCCGCCTTCGCCGCGCTGGCCGGGGCGGCCGCACTGGTCGACGTACTGCGCTTCGCCCTCGGGGTGCCCTACGTGGAGTTCCTGAACTTCGCCTTCGTCTGGCTCGCCGTCCACCAGCTCGGCTTCCTGCGCGCCGACGGCCGCATCCGCAGGCCCGCCGTCCTCGCCGCCGCCGGACTCGCCTGCGCCGCCCTGCTGGTGGCGTATGGCCCGTACCCGCTGTCCATGGTCGGGATGCCCGGCGAGAAGGTCTCCAACATGGCCCCGCCCACCCTCGCCCTGCTCTGCCACGGCCTGTGGCTCGTCGGCGCCGTCCAGCTGGCGGCCGGGCCCGCCACCGCGTGGCTGCGCCGCCCGCGCGTCTGGCGCGCGGTGGTCGCGGCCAACGGCCTCGCCATGACCGCGTTCCTGTGGCACCTGACCGCGATGCTCGGTGTGTACGCGGCCCAGCTCGCCCTCGGTCTCGGCCTGCCGGCCCCCGCCACGGCCGCCTGGTGGGCGCAGGTCCCGGTACGGATGGCGGCCGCGGCCGTGCTGACGGGTCTCCTCGTCGCGCTGTTCCGCCGCTTCGAGGCGCCCCGGCCGAGCGCGCCCGCCCCCGCCCGGCGCACCGGCGGCCCCGTCGCCGCCGTCGGGATCACCCTGTGCCTGCTCGGCATCCTGGGCCTGTCCATGACCGGCCTCGGCGGTCTGCTCGACGGGCACAGCGCCACGCTGATCGCGCTGCCCGTCACCGCGCCGGCCGCGATCGCGATGGCACTGGGCGGCTGGTACCTCGTGGAACGGTCGGCCCCGGCCCGGAGGGTTGGACATGGCCTACGCTGAGGAGCTGATCCACACCCTTTCCCTGGAGCGCGTCTGATGGCCGTCAATCTGGTCAATGTCGAGGCAGTCAGCAAGGTGTACGGCACACGTACCCTGCTGGACGGCATCTCCCTCGGCGTGTCCGAGGGGGACCGGATCGGCGTGGTCGGCCGCAACGGCGACGGCAAGACCACCCTCATCCGGATGCTCGCCAAGCTGGAGGAGCCCGACACCGGCCGGGTCACCCAGTCCGGCGGCCTGCAGATGGGCGTCCTCACCCAGCACGACTCCCTCGACCCCCGGGCGACCGTCCGCCACGAGATCATCGGGGACATGGCCGACCACGAGTGGGCCGGCAACGCCAAGATCCGTGACGTCCTGACCGGTCTCTTCGGCGGCCTCGACCTGCCCGGCTTCGGCCAGGGCCTCGACACCGTCATCGGCCCGCTCTCCGGTGGCGAGCGCCGCCGGATCGCCCTCGCCAAGCTGCTCATCGCCGACCAGGACCTCCTGGTCCTCGACGAGCCCACCAACCACCTCGACGTCGAGGGCATCTCCTGGCTGGCCAAGCACCTCCAGGAACGGCGCTCCGCGCTCGTCTGCGTCACCCACGACCGCTGGTTCCTCGACCAGGTCTGCACCCGCATGTGGGACGTGCAGCGCGGTGCCGTGCACGAGTACGAGGGCGGCTACAGCGACTACGTCTTCGCCCGCGCCGAGCGCGACCGCATCGCCGCGACCGAGGAGTCCAAGCGGCAGAACCTGATGCGCAAGGAGCTGGCCTGGCTGCGCCGCGGCGCCCCGGCCCGGACCTCCAAGCCGCGCTACCGCATCGAGGCCGCCAACGAGCTCATCGCCGACGTGCCGCCGCCGCGCGACACCAGCGAGCTGATGCGGTTCGCCAACGCCCGCCTCGGCAAGACGGTCTTCGACCTGGAAGACGTCAGCGTCCACGCCGGTCCGAAGGAACTGCTCAAGCACCTCACCTGGCACCTGGGCCCCGGCGACCGCGTCGGTCTCGTCGGCGTCAACGGCGCCGGCAAGACCTCCCTGCTGCGGGCCCTCGCCGAGGCCGCCCGCACCCAGGGCGAGGTCCAGCCCGCCGCGGGCAAGGTCATCGTCGGAAAGACCGTCAAGCTGGCCTACCTCTCGCAGGAGGTCGGCGAACTCGACCCGTCCTTGCGCGTCCTGGAGGCCGTCCAGCGCGTCCGTGACCGCGTCGACCTCGGCAAGGGCCGCGAGATGACGGCGGGCCAGCTCTGCGAGCAGTTCGGCTTCACCAAGGAGAAGCAGTGGACGCCGGTCGGCGACCTCTCCGGCGGTGAGCGCCGCCGGCTGCAGATCCTGCGCCTGCTGATGGACGAGCCCAACGTCCTCTTCCTCGACGAGCCCACCAACGACCTCGACATCGAGACCCTGACCCAGCTGGAGGACCTCCTCGACGGCTGGCCCGGCTCGATGATCGTGATCTCCCACGACCGCTTCTTCATCGAGCGCACCACCGACACGGTGATGGCGCTGCTCGGCGACGCGAGCCTGCGAATGCTGCCGCGCGGCCTGGACGAGTACCTGGAGCGCCGGCAGCGGATGATCGAGGCGGCCGCCCCGGCGCCCGTCCCGTCCGCAGGCGCCGCGAAGTCCACCGCCTCGGGGGACTCGCGCGCCGCGAAGAAGGAGCTCCAGAAGATCGAGCGGCAGCTGAACAAGCTGTCCGACCGTGAGGGCAGCCTGCACGCCCAGATCGCCGAGAACTCCACCGACTACGACAAGGTGGCCAAGCTCGACGCGGAGCTGCGTGAACTCCTCGCGAGCCGCGACGATCTGGAGATGCGCTGGCTGGAGCTGGCCGAGGAGGCCTGAGCAACCCGGGGCAGGGGCGCTGTCAGTGATAGAAAGGTCATCCTCCCCGACCTCCCCGATGCCGAAAGCGTGCGCTGATGACCGAGCTGCCCCAGCCGCCGAACCAGCCGCCGACGCCTTCGGGTTACGGGCACCTGCCGGGTCCGCCGCAGCAGGGGTACGGGTTTGCGCCGCAGGGTGAGAACCCGTACGCCCAGCAGCCCGGTTGTCCGCCGCAGCCGCCCACCGTGCCGCAGCACCAGGTGGGCCCCGGCGGCACCGGCTCCGGCGGCCCCGGTCCGGGCAAGGCGCCGGGGAGGAAGCTGATTCTGGTCGTCGCGGCGTCCGTGGCCGCCGTTCTCGTGCTCGGGGGCGTCGGCTACGTGGCGTTCTCGGGCGGTGACAAGGATCCGGAGCCGGTGGCGCAGGAGCCCGCCGACGCCAAGCCCTCGGGGTCCCCGTCCGTGGACAAGGGCGATGGCAACGGCGACGGCGGCGGGGCCCCGACGGACCTCAACGCCGGCCGCAAGCAGGGCGAGGACAAGGTCCTGTGGCTCAAGACCGTCAAGATCGACGGCCCCGGCATGGGCGTCGACGCCGCCGCCCAGTGGGTCGCCGGCGACACCGTCGTCAAGAGCCTCTGGAAGAACCTCACCGCCTACGCGGTCGCCGACGGCAAGGAGAGGTGGACGCTCCCCTTCCCCGCGCAGATCTGCTCCGCCGCCCCGCAGACCACGGCCGAGGGCAGGACGGTCGTCATGTACCGCGACGGCGAGGGGGACAACACCTCCTGCAACCAGCTGCGCGTGGTCGACCTCAGGTCGGGCAAGGAGGTCTGGTCGAAGGAGGTGCCCTCGGAAGGGGTCTTCGACATCTTCACCAGCCCCACCCTGTCCATGACCGGGGACACGGTCACCGTCAGCCGCGGCGGCACCGCCAGCGCCTTCAAGATCAGCAACGGTGACAAGCTCTTCGCGAACCCCCTGGGTGACGGCTGCAACGCGGACTCCTACGAAGCCGGCAACGGCAGGATGATCGCCCTCGCCACCTGCTCGGACGAGGACTCCACCGCCGAGGTCCAAGGCATCGACCCCGTCACCGGCGCGAAGGGCTGGGCCTACCGGCTCCCCGCGAACTTCAAGGTCACCAGCATCTACTCGGTGAACCCGACCGTCATCGACATCGGCGACGAGAAGACGAAGCAGCGCTCCATCGTGGTCCTGGGACCCGACGGCAAGCAGACCGCCACCCTCGCGGGCGAGGGCAGCTTCGCCGTCGGCTGCGGCGACACCGGCCTCTTCCGGTCCCTGGCGACCTGCCCCTCGGCCGTCGTCGACGCGAACACCCTCTACCTGCCCACCGCGGCCGGCACCGGCAAGGCCAACGAGATCGTCGCCTTCGACCTGGCCACCGGCAAGGCCAAGTGGCGTTCCCCGGCCGGGGACAAGCGCACCCTGACCCCGCTCAAGGCCGCGAACGGGCAGCTGATCGCCTACCGCAAGGCGGAGCGCGAGCAGGGCGGCGAGGTCATCTCCATCCCGGCCGACGGCGGCACCCCGACCGCGCTCCTGCGCCACCCCTCGGGCCCCGCGGCCCCCGTCGAGCGCACCTTCACCCTCCCGAAGCTGGAGTTCGCGGACGGACGGTTCTTCATCTCCTCCACCCATCTGCGGGCCCAGGGCCAGGAGGAGAAGCTCCTCATGGTCTTCGGCAAGTGAGCGCGCGCTGGTCCCCGGCGCAGGGCCGTGCGAACTCCTCCCGGTCCGCGCGCATTTGGCGGCGCGCCGGGCGCGGCCCGGCCTAGGAGGTCCGGATTCCGCCGGGCCCCGGGGGCAACTGGCCGGATAACGGCGGCGTCACGGGCCGGTCCTCCCTTGGGAACAGGGGGCGGACCGGCCCGATGTATGAGCGCTGTCAGTGATAGAAAGGTCATCCTCCCCGACCTCCCCGATGCCGAAAGCGTGCGCTGATGACCGAGCTGCCCCAGCCGCCGAACCAGCCGCCGACGCCTTCGGGTTACGGGCACCTGCCGGGTCCGCCGCAGCAGGGGTACGGGTTTGCGCCGCAGGGTGAGAACCCGTACGCCCAGCAGCCCGGTTGTCCGCCGCAGCCGCCCACCGTGCCGCAGCACCAGGTGGGCCCCGGCGGCACCGGCTCCGGCGGCCCCGGTCCGGGCAAGGCGCCGGGGAGGAAGCTGATTCTGGTCGTCGCGGCGTCCGTGGCCGCCGTTCTCGTGCTCGGGGGCGTCGGCTACGTGGCGTTCTCGGGCGGTGACAAGGATCCGGAGCCGGTGGCGCAGGAGCCCGCCGACGCCAAGCCCTCGGGGTCCCCGTCCGTGGACAAGGGCGATGGCAACGGCGACGGCGGCGGGGCCCCGACGGACCTCAACGCCGGCCGCAAGCAGGGCGAGGACAAGGTCCTGTGGCTCAAGACCGTCAAGGTCGACGGCCCCGGCGCCGGGCTGGCCAGCAAGGGCCAGTGGGTCGTCGGCGACACCGTCGCCAAGTCCGTCGGCAAGACGGTCACCGGCTACGCGGTCGCCGACGGCAAAGAGAAGTGGACCGTCAACTTCCCCGCAGAGATCTGCGGCATGACCGACCGGACCACCGACGACGGCAAGACCGTCGTCATGTACCGCAACGGCGAGACGGACACCTCCGACTGCAACCAGATCCGGATGATCGACCTCAAGGCGGGCAAGGAAGGCTGGTCGAAGGAGGTGACGAAGGAGAGCGCCTTCGACATCTTCCTCGACCCCGACCTGGCCCTGACCGGGGACACCGTCACGGTCAACCGGCTCACCCGCGCCACCGCCTTCCGCGTCAGCACCGGTGACAAGCTCTTCGCCAGCCCGGCCGAGGGCTGCGTGCCCGGCCGCTACGCCGCCGGCGGCGGCAAGCTGATCGCCGTCGCCACCTGCTACGACGCCGACGGAACCGTCGAGATCCAGGACGCCGACCCGGTCACCGGCAAGAAGACCTGGACCAACCGCCTGCCCAAGGGCTGGAAGGTCAACCGGGTCTACTCGGTCGACCCGATCGTCCTCGACCTCGGAAACGAGACGACGAAGGAGCACTCCATCGTCGTCCTCGGCCCCGACGGCCAGAAGCGCACCACGCTCACCGCCGAGGGCAACTTCTCGCCCGAGTGCAGCGTGAGCTACGACGACGACCTGCAGGGCTGCGCGACCGCCGTCGCCGACGCGGGCACCCTCTACCTGCCCACCAAGGCCGACCTCGGCAAGGCCAACGAGATCGTCGCCTTCGACCTGGCCACCGGCAAGGCCAAGTGGCGCGTCCCGGCCGGGGAAGCACGCACCATCGTGCCCCTCAAGGCCGCGAACGGGCAGCTGATCGCCTACCGCCGGGCCGAGACGGACCAAGGCGGCGAGGTCCTCTCGATCCCGGCCGCCGGCGGCACGCCCACCGCGCTCCTGCGCCACCCTTCGGGCGTCTCCGCCCAGATCGAGAGCACTTTCTACTCCCCGAAGGTCGACTACGTGGACGGCCGTTTCCTCATCTCCACGACCCGGCTGACGGCCCAGGACAAGGACGAGAAGCTCCTGATGGTCTTCGGCAAGTGAGCACGCGTCCGAGCAGCCGCCCACCGAGAGGCAACAGCAACCGATGAGTATCCCGCCGCCCCCCAGCCAGCCGCCGTCCGGCGGCTTCGGCGCGCCGCAGGACCCGCCCCCGGGCGGGTTCGGAGCGCCCGTGCCGCCGCCCGGACCGGACGCGCAGCCCGCGTACGGCTACCCGCAGACCGGGCCCGGCTACGGCTACCCGCAGCAGCCCGGCCCCCCGCCGGCGTACGGCGCGCCCGGTGCGCCCGGCGCCCCCGGTGTTCCCGGCCCGCCCGTGCCCGCCCCCCAGCCCCCGGCCGCACGCGCCGGCAACGACAAGCGCACCCAGCTGACGATCGTCGGCGCGGCCCTCCTGGCCGTCGTCCTCATCGTCGGCGGCGGCGTCTGGTACACCTCCGGCGACAGCGGCGGCGGGGACGACAAGGCCGACAGCAACCCCACCGCCGCCTCCCCGAGCGGCGACAACGCCAAGGGCTACGTGCCCGGCACCGAGCAGGCGCCCGCCAACACGAAGTCGAAGCCGCTGGCCAACGTGCCGAGCCCGGTCCCGGCCGATGTCGCCGTCGTCGCCGGCTCCTGGCTGACCGACACCACGTACATCAAGTCCGACCTGTCGAAGGTCGTCGGCTACAACCTCGTCGACGGCGGCAAGAAGTGGGAGCTGCCCTTCCCCGGCGAGCTCTGCGGCGCCAGCAAGCACGTCAGCGACAACAAGGCAGCGGTCATCTTCAAGGCCGCCCAGCCGACGCCCGAGAACAAGTACGTCCAGTGCACCGAGGTCGGCGTCTTCGACCTGGAGAGCGGCAAGCTCGTCTGGTCCGGCAACGCCAAGAGCGCCACCGGCGGTGACAAGCCCGTCTCCCTCACCAGCGTCACCCTCAGCGGCAACACCGTCGCCGCGGCCGGCATCTCCGCGGGCGGCGCCGCCTGGAGCCTCGCCGACGGCAAGTCCCTGTGGCTGCCCAAGATCGACAACGAAGGCTGCCGCGACGTCGGCTACGCCGGAGGCGAGGCCCTCGCCGCCATCCGCAAGTGCGGCCAGAGCCCCAACTACACGCTCTACGGGCAGCTCCTCGACCCGGCCACCGGCGCGCCCACCGCCTCGTACAAGCTCTCGCCGGGCATCGAGGACGCGAACATCGTCGCCACCAAGCCCCTGATCGTGGCCGCCGACGTCGGCAAGACGGCGAAGAACGCCACGGGCATCAGCGACCTCTTCGTCGTCGACCCCAAGGGCGAGCTCAAGGCCCGCATCCCGCTCGCCTCCGGGGACTTCGGCGCCAAGTGCGGAACCGAGGTCGAGAAGTGCTCGAACATGGTGGTCGGCAACGGCAGGATCTACCTGCCGTCGTACGAGCACCAGGGCCAGACCTCCAGCGGCCGCACCAACGAGCTGCTCTCCTTCGACCTGGAGACCGGCAAGCAGACCACCGACCGCGCCGACGCGGGCGAGCGGTTCACGATGTCGCCGCTGCGCATGGACGGGTCGAACATCATCGCCTACAAGTACCCCCCGTACGACAAGGGCGGCCAGATCGTCAGCATCGACAGCAGGACGATGAAGGAGACCGTCCTCATGACGAACCCGGAGGACAAGGCGAGCCAGCGCGCCGAGACCGGCTTCTCGCCCGACTACTCCGAGTACCGCTACCACAAGGGCAAGTTCTTCATCTCGCGCATGATGGTCTCCAAGCCGTACTCGGCCAAGGCCGACCCGGACTACCTCTTCGTCTCCTTCACCGCGAGCTGACGCGACCCGCGCCGATATCGCACAGCACCGCCGAAAGCCCCCGAACGGTCCGTACCGATCGGGGGCTTCTGCGCGGTATCCCCCGCGCTCCGTCGAACAAGCGTGTAGCTTGCCGGGTCAGAAGGGTGGGGGGTGGTTCCTCGATGGGCGTACGGGTCGTGGTGGTCGACGACCACCGGCTGCTGGCCGAGGCACTGGCCTCTGCCCTGAAGCTGCGCGGCCACCGGGTGCTGGCCGCCGCGGCACCGGCGGCGGGCGCCGCCGAGCTGGTCATCAGCCGCGCGCCGGAGGTGTGCCTCCTCGGCACCGCCACCCCCGCCGAGCCCGGGGTCTTCGAGCCCGTCGTACGCATCAAGCGGGAGCGCCCGCAGATCGCCGTGGTCGTCCTCGGCCCGGTGCCCAGCCCGCGCGGGATCGCCGCCGCCTTCGCCGCCGGCGCCTCGGGGTACGTACGCCAGGACGAGCGGATCGAGGGCGTGGAGCGGGCCCTGGCCAAGGCCAGGGCGGGTGAGGTGGCGATCGCCCCGCAGCTGCTGCAGGGGGCCTTCGCGGAGCTCCTGAACCCCGCCGCGCAGCCCGACGACGAGGGCAGCCGGCTCCTGCGGCTGCTCACCCCGCGCGAGGTGGAGGTGCTCGTCCGGGTCGCCGAGGGCGAGGACACCCGGCTGATCGCCGCGGGCATGGAGATCGCCCCGAGCACCGCCCGTACGCACGTGCAGCGGGTGCTGATGAAGCTGGGTGTGGGATCGAGGCTGGAGGCGGCCGCGCTGGCCGCCCGCACCGGTCTGCTGGACCGGGCGCTGCCCACGCTGCCGCCGGCCGCCGCGCACGGCTGACGTACGGGCCGGGGCGGGCTCGGATTTCCCCGTGGGCGCGGAATCGGGTAAGCCAGTGTCCCAAGCACGCGCACGCACCCGCGCGTGCTCCCCCGCGAGAGGCAGTAGGCGAGTGAGCAAGTACCTGGTAACCGGTGGCGCCGGATACGTCGGCAGCGTCGTCGCGGCCCACCTTCTGGAGGCCGGGCACGAGGTGACCGTCCTCGACGACCTGAGCACGGGGTTTCGCGCCGGGGTCCCGCAGGGCGCCGCCTTCATCGAGGGCCGGATCCAGGACGCCGCCCGCCACCTGGACTCCTCCTACGAGGCGGTGCTGCACTTCGCGGCCTCCTCGCAGGTCGGCGAGTCCGTCGTGAACCCGGGCAAGTACTGGGAGAACAACGTCGGCGGGACGCTGGCCCTGCTGGCCGCGATGCGCGGCGCGGGCGTGCGCAAGCTCGTGTTCTCCTCCACCGCCGCCACCTACGGGGAGCCGACGGAAGGCCTGCTGACCGAGTCCTCGGTGACCGCGCCGACCAACCCGTACGGCGCGTCGAAGCTGGCCGTCGACCACATGATCGCGGGGGAGTGCGTGGCGCACGGCCTGGCCGCGGTGTCCCTGCGCTACTTCAACGTGGCCGGGGCCTACGGGCAGTTCGGCGAGCGCCACACCCCCGAGACGCACCTGATCCCGCTGGTCCTCCAGGTCGCGCTGGGCGAGCGGGAGTCGATCTCGGTGTTCGGCGAGGACTACCCGACCCCGGACGGCACCTGCGTACGCGACTACATCCACGTCGCCGACCTGGCGGAGGCCCACCTGGCCGCCCTGCGGGTCGCCGCCGGCGGGGAGCACCTGATCTGCAACCTCGGCAACGGCAGCGGCTTCTCGGTCCGCGAGGTCGTCGAGACCGTCCGCAAGGTCACCGGCCGGGAGATCCCCGAGGTGGTCGCGCCGCGCCGGGCCGGCGACCCGGCGATGCTCGTCGCCTCCGCGCGCACGGCCCACGAGCGCCTCGGCTGGACCCCGAGCCGCTCGGACCTCACCGGGATCATCACGGACGCGTGGAACTTCGCGCGTACGCACGCCTCCTGAACCTCCTGGGCCTCCCGGACCTCCGGTGTCCGCCCCGGGCCCTCGTCCGGACCGTGCCCATGCCCTGCGCGCCCCCCGCACCCCGACCGGTGCGGGGGGCGTGTGCGTTCCGGCCGTGCGCTGTGGATGGGCGCCGTGCGCGGGCGCCCGGCGTGCACACGCCGGGTGAAATGCCCCCCGTGCAACTGCCCGCGGCACACGCCGGTACCGAAGCCGTCATCAGGACCTCCGGGGCGGGCGATTTCAAGCCACCGCCAAGCCGGTTCGCAGCGCCCGCGTCGGAAAATCCCGAGGAAAACTTCTGCTATTCGGCCAACCGCCGGACGCCCCCGGCCCTACGCTGATGCGTGACACCGGTGGGGGCCGGTGTTGATTCAGGGGTCGAGACAAGTCGGGTACGTCGTCCGGTCCGGGGTAGTGCAGAGATGTCACGGCGGCGGCCGGGGCAGCTGCGGATCACCCGGTCCGGGCGCCGTACCCGCCGTCGTCCGTTCCCCTACCCTTGGGGGTTTTGTGGTTCGTATCCGGGTTCTCGTCGTCGACGATCACCGCATCTTCGCCGAATCGCTCGCAGCCGCGCTCGCGGCCGAGCCGGACGTGGACGTGTCCGCGGCCGGCAGCGGCCCCGCCGCGCTGCGCTGCCTCGAACGCGCGGCGGCCGAGGGCCGGCGCTTCGACGTCCTGCTGGTCGACGCCGATCTCGGCGCGGTCCCGGGGGCCGTGCCCGCCCAGCGGGAGTCCGGCTCCGGGCCACCGCATCCCGGCTCGGACGGGATCGCGCTGGTCGCAGGGGTGCGGGTGACCCACCCCGGGGTCCGTACGGTCGTGCTCGCCGAGCGCGACGACCCCCGCCGGGCCGCCCTCGCGCTCCAGGCGGGAGCCTCGGGATGGGTGGCGAAGGACTGCTCGCTCTCCCGGCTGCTGGCCGTGATCCGCGGGGTCCTGCGCGAGGAGACCCACCTGCCGCCCGCCCTGCTCACCGGGGTGCTCCGGGAACTGACGGCGGCGCGCAAGCACCGTACGGACAGCGAACGGCTGGTGGAGTCGCTGACCCCGCGCGAACACGAGGTGCTGCGCTGCATGGTGGCGGGGCTGGGCCGCAAGGACGTGGCGGCGAGGCTGTTCCTGTCCCCGCACACGGTCCGCACGCACATGCAGAACGTGCTGGGCAAGCTCGGGGTGCACTCCACGCTGGCCGCGGTGGCACTGGCCCGGCGGGCCGGCGTACGACCGGCGGACCTAGCCGGGGATGTTGTCGAACGGAGCGGTCAACTGGCGTAGCAGCCCGGCGAGATCGCCGCGCTGGTTCTGGGAGAGCTGGGCCAGGATCGCCCGTTCCTGGGCCAGCAGCCCGGCAAGGGCCTGGTCGGCGCGGTCCCGGCCCTCGGGGGTGAGTCGCACCAGGACCCCCCGGCGGTCGCTGGGGTCCGGGAGCCGTTCGACGAGGCCCTTCTTGGCGAGCCGGTCGATGCGGTTGGTCATGGTGCCCGAGGTGACCAGCGTCTGGGTCAACAGCTGGCCGGGGGAGAGCTGGTAGGGCGCACCGGCGCGGCGCAGCGAGGTCAGGACGTCGAACTCCCACGGCTCCAGGCCGTGCTCGGAGAAGGCCAGCCTGCGGGCGCGGTCGAGGTGGCGCGCGAGCCTGCTGACGCGGCTCAGTACCTCGAGCGGTTCCACGTCGAGGTCAGGGCGTTCCCGCCGCCATGCCGCCACCAGTCGGTCGACCTCGTCCTCCATGCCGATCAGTGTAAGGGGTCTGTCGATGTGAAGTCTCTTCATACCGAGTATCTCGATCACGAGTATCTTGACATCGAGATATAAATGAAGCGAGCATGGGGCATGGAGGGGGCCGGAACGGATTCCGCTTCCGATCGCCCCGCCAGCAGGGAGGCTCGAACATGTATTCCGATACCGCGCGCGCCGGGACCCCCACGTCCACCGCGCCATCCGCCCCCACCTGGGATCCCCAGCAGTACCTCCGGCACTCGGGCCACCGCACACGGCCCTTCCTCGACCTGCTCACCCGCATACCCGAGCTCCCCCACCGTCCCGCCCGTATCGCCGACCTCGGCTGCGGCCCCGGCAACGTCACCACCCTCCTCACCGAACGCTGGCCCGAGGCCCGCGTCACCGGTTTCGACCTCTCCCCCGAGATGCTCCACCGCGCCGGGGAGGAGCACGCCGGGCCCACGCCCGGCGGCGGCAGCCTCGACTTCCGCCACGGCGACCTCGCCACCTGGCTGCCCGAGGAGCCCTACGACCTGATCGTCTCCAACGCCGCGCTCCAGTGGGTCCCGAACCACCCCGGCTCCTTCGGTGCCTGGATCAACGGACTGCGCCCCGGCGGCACCTTCGCCTTCCAGATCCCCGGCAACTTCACGGCACCCAGCCACGCCCTCCTCGCGCAGCAGTGCGACACCCCGCGCTGGCGGTCCCGGCTCGCCGGCCACGGCGCCCGTTACATCCACCTCCTCGAACCCGCCGAATACCTCGCCCGGTTCACCGAGCTCGGCTGCGAGGCCGACATCTGGGAGACCACCTACCACCAGCTGCTCCAGGGCCCCGACCCCGTGCTCGACTGGGTCAAGGGCACCGCCCTGCGGCCCGTCCTCACCGCCCTCGGCGACGACCGCGACGCCGTGGACGCCTTCCTCACCGAATACCGCGACCGGCTGCGCGCGGCCTACCCGACCGGCCCGCGCGGCACCGTCTTCCCGTTCCGCCGCATCTTCGCCGTAGCCCGCAAGGAGGCATGACCGTGCTGACCGCCGTCGACCACGTACAACTCGCCGCGCCGCCGGACTCGGAGGACCGGCTCCGCGCGTACTACACCGACGTCCTCGGCATGACCGAGATCCCCAAGCCGCCCGTCCTCGCCGCCCGCGGGGGCTGCTGGTTCGCCGCCGGTCCGGTCCAGCTGCACCTCGGCGTCGAAGAGGACTTCCGGCCCGCCCGCAAGGCCCATCCGGGGCTCAGGGTGACCGACATCGAGGCGTACGCGAGCAGACTGCGGGAGCGGGGGGCCACGGTCGTCTGGGACGACAACCTGCCGGGCCACCGCCGCTTCTACTCGGAAGACCCCGTCGGCAACCGGCTCGAATTCCTGGAACGCCACCACCCGGAACCCGCGGCGCCGGAACCCTGCGCCTGAGACGCACCGCACGACGGCGCCCCGCCACCGGATCTCCGGTGACGGGGCGCCGTCGTCGTACCGCGGACTCCGCGCTCAGTTCTTGCGCCGGCCCACCAGCTGCGGCTTCGACTCCAGCCCGTCCAGCCCGTGCCAGGCCAGGTTCACCAGGTGCGCCGCCACCTCCGCCTTCTTGGGCCGGCGCACGTCCAGCCACCACTGCCCGGTCAGCGCCACCATCCCGACCAGCGCCTGCGCGTACAGCGGCGCCAGCTTCGGGTCGAAGCCCCGCGCCTTGAACTCCAGACCCAGGATGTCCTCGACCTGAGTGGCGATATCGCTGATCAGCGACGCGAACGTGCCCGTCGACTGCGCGACCGGCGAATCCCGCACGAGGATCCGGAAACCGTCCGTGTACGACTCGATGTAGTCCAGCAGCGCGAACGCCGCCTGCTCCAGCAGCTCCCGCGGGTGCCCGGCCGTCAGCGCACCCGTCACCCCGTCCAGCAGCTGGCGCATCTCCCGGTCCACGACGACCGCGTACAGCCCCTCCTTGCCGCCGAAGTGCTCGTACACCACCGGCTTGGACACCCCGGCCTTCGCCGCGATCTCCTCCACCGAGGTGCCTTCGAAGCCCTTCTCCGCGAACAGGGTCCGGCCGATGTCCAGCAGTTGCTGGCGCCGCTCCGCGCCCGTCATCCGTACCCGGCGGCCGCGCCTGGGCTTGTCGCTGCTGGAATTACTGCCGTCGATCGCCACGCCCCCCATCATGCCGCGTTCGACTCGTTTTCCCTGCGCCGGGCGTCGATGCGGGCCGCCGACGGCCAGCGGACGTCCGTCGCCCAGCCCAGCTGCTCGAACCAGCGGATCAGCCGGGCGCTGGAGTCGACCTGGCCGCGCAGCACACCGTGCCGCGCCGACGTCGGGTCGGCGTGGTGCAGGTTGTGCCAGGACTCCCCGCACGACAGCACCGCCAGCCACCACACGTTCCCGCTGCGGTCCCGGGACTTGAACGGCCGCTTGCCCACCGCGTGGCAGATCGAGTTGATCGACCACGTCACGTGGTGCAGCAGCGCGACCCGCACCAGGGACCCCCAGAAGAACGCCGTGAACGCGCCCCACCACGACATCGTCACCAGGCCGCCCACCAGCGGCGGGATCGCCAGCGAGAACACCGTCCAGAAGATGAAGTCCCGCGAGATCCGGCGGATCGCCGGGTCCTTGACCAGGTCGGGGGCGTACTTCTGCTGATCGGTCTGCTCCTCGTCGAACAGCCACCCGATGTGCGCCCACCACAGCCCCTTCATCAGGGCCGGCAGCGTCTCCCCGAACCGCCACGGCGAATGCGGGTCACCCTCGTGGTCCGAGAACTTGTGGTGCTTGCGGTGGTCCGCCACCCAGCGCACCAGCGGACCCTCCACCGCCATCGACCCCATCACCGCGAGCACGATCCGCAGCGGCCGCTTCGCCTTGAAGGACCCGTGCGTGAAGTAGCGGTGGAAACCGATGGTAATCCCGTGGCAGGCCAGGAAGTACATGAAGACCATCAGGCCCAGGTCCAGCCAGCTCACCCCCCAGCCCCACGCCAGCGGCACCGCCGCCAGCACGGCCACGAAGGGCACGGTGATGAACAGCAGCAGGGCGATCTGCTCGATGGAGCGCTTGCTCTCGCCGCCCAGTGTCGCGGACGGCTCGGACGGGTCGGAGGGCGCGGAGCCACCCTCGATCAGATCGGGACTGGTGGTCATGGGTGTCCCCTGGGGGGTGAGAGAAGTCGGCGGGCTCCCTGGTTACGAAACCCTACGGACCCGTAACCTACGGCATCGTAAGTATGGCAAAGGCGGGTCCGCAGGCAAGGGGGGCAGCGCCGGGAGAAGGAGCGCGCGCGAGGTGTTCACGCGCCGCCTGATGAGACGTTTGCCCAGGCACACGCCTCGGACACCTATCCTGTGTCCCGTCGGACAGCGCGGTCCGCACGGGCAGCCCGAGCTGCGCATCAGGAGCGGAGATCCCGCCCCCGGACGTAATCCGGGGCAGGCATCACCGCACGTCGCCGGGAGCCCACCGCCCAGTAGCGCTCGAACACTGCAAGGAGCCGCACCTGTGAGCAGTGCTGACCAGGCCCCCCAGGGCCAGGCCCCCGTCACCCCGGCCGCCACCGCCAACGCGGAACTGCGCGCGGACATCCGCCGCCTCGGCGACCTCCTCGGGGAGACCCTCGTACGCCAGGAAGGCCAGGACCTCCTCGATCTCGTCGAGCGCGTCCGCGCCCTCACCCGCACCGACGGCGAGGCCGCCGCCGCCCTGCTCGGCGACACCGACCTGGAGACCGCCGCCAAGCTCGTACGCGCCTTCTCCACCTACTTCCACCTCGCCAACGTCACCGAGCAGGTGCACCGCGGCAAGGAACTGCGCGCCCACCGTGCCGCCGAAGGCGGGCTCCTCGCCCGCACCGCCGACATGCTGAAGGACGCCGACCCCGAACACCTGCGCGAGACGGTCAAGAACCTCAACGTCCGCCCCGTCTTCACCGCACACCCCACCGAGGCGGCCCGCCGCAGCGTCCTCAACAAGCTGCGCCGCATCGCCACCCTGCTGGAGGAGCCCGTCACCGGCGCCGGCGACCGCCGCCGCCACGACCTGCGCCTCGCCGAGAACATCGACCTCGTCTGGCAGACCGACGAACTGCGCGTCGTGCGCCCCGAGCCCGCCGACGAGGCCCGCAACGCCATCTACTACCTCGACGAGCTCCACGCCGGCGCCGTCGGCGACGTCCTCGAGGACCTCGCCGCCGAGCTCCAGCGCGTCGGCGTCGAGATCCCCGCCGGCACCCGCCCGCTGACCTTCGGCACCTGGATCGGCGGCGACCGCGACGGCAACCCCAACGTCACCCCCGAGGTCACCCGCGACGTGCTGATCCTCCAGCACGAGCACGGCATCACCGACGCCCTCGAACTCATCGACTACCTGCGCGGACTCCTCTCCAACTCCATCCGCTACACCGGAGCCACCGAGGAACTCCTCGCCTCCCTCCAGGCCGACCTGGAACGCCTCCCCGAGATCAGCCCGCGCTACAAGCGGCTGAACGCCGAGGAGCCGTACCGGCTCAAGGCCACCTGCATCCGGCAGAAGCTCCTCAACACCCGCGAGCGCCTCGCCAAGGGCATCCCGCACGAGGAGGGCCGCGACTACCTCGGCACCGCCGAGCTGCTCACCGACCTCACCCTCATCCAGACCTCCCTGCGCGAACACCGCGGCGCACTCTTCGCCGACGGCCGCATGGACCGCACCATCCGCACCCTCGCCGCCTTCGGCCTCCAGCTCGCGACCATGGACGTACGCGAACACGCCGACGCCCACCACCACGCCCTCGGCCAGCTCTTCGACCGGCTCGGCGAGGAATCCTGGCGCTACGCCGACATGCCCCGCGAGTACCGGCAGAAGCTCCTCGCCAAGGAACTGCGCTCCCGCCGTCCGCTGGCCCCCACCCCGGCACCGCTCGACGCCGCCGGCGCCAAGACCCTCGGCGTCTTCGGCGCGATCAAGGACGCCTTCGAGAAGTTCGGCCCCGAGGTCATCGAGTCCTACATCATCTCGATGTGCCAGGGCGCCGACGACGTCTTCGCCGCCGCCGTCCTCGCCCGCGAGGCCGGCCTCATCGACCTCCACACCGGCTGGGCCAAGATCGGCATCGTCCCGCTCCTGGAGACCACCGACGAGCTGCGCGCCGCCGACGTCATCCTCGACGAGATGCTCGCCGACCCCTCCTACCGCCGGCTCGTCTCCCTGCGCGGCGACGTCCAGGAGGTCATGCTCGGCTACTCCGACTCCTCCAAGTTCGGCGGCATCACCACCTCCCAGTGGGAGATCCACCGCGCCCAGCGCCGGCTCCGCGACGTCGCCCACCGCTACGGCGTGCGCCTGCGCCTCTTCCACGGCCGCGGCGGCACCGTCGGCCGCGGCGGCGGCCCCTCCCACGACGCGATCCTCGCCCAGCCCTGGGGCACCCTCGAAGGCGAGATCAAGGTCACCGAGCAGGGCGAGGTCATCTCCGACAAGTACCTGGTCCCCTCGCTGGCCCGCGAGAACCTCGAACTGACCGTCGCGGCCACCCTGCAGGCCTCCGCCCTGCACACCGCGCCCCGCCAGTCCGACGAGGCCCTCACCCGCTGGGACGCCGCCATGGACGTCGTCTCCGACGCCGCCCACGCCGCGTACCGCGAGCTCGTCGAGGACCCGGACCTGCCCTCGTACTTCTTCGCCGCGACCCCCGTCGACCAGCTCGCCGACCTCCACCTCGGCTCCCGGCCCTCCCGCCGCCCCGACTCCGGCGCCGGCCTCGACGGCCTGCGCGCCATCCCGTGGGTCTTCGGCTGGACCCAGTCCCGCCAGATCGTCCCCGGCTGGTACGGCGTCGGCTCCGGCCTCAAGGCCCTGCGCGAGGCCGGCCAGGAGGACGTCCTCGCCGAGATGGGCGGACGCTGGCACTTCTTCCGCAACTTCCTGTCCAACGTCGAGATGACGCTGGCCAAGACCGACCTGCGGATCGCCCGCCACTACGTCGACACCCTCGTGCCCGACCACCTCAAGCACGTCTTCGCGCGCATCGAGGCCGAGCACGAGCTCACCGTCCGCGAGGTCCTGCGCATCACCGGCGCCGAAGAACTCCTCGGCTCGAACCCGGTGCTCCAGCAGACCTTCGCCGTACGCGACGCCTACCTGGACCCGATCTCCTACCTCCAGGTCTCCCTGCTGGCCCGTCAGCGCGCCGCGGCCGCCCAGGGCGAGGAAGCCGACCCGCTGCTCGCCCGCGCCCTGCTCCTCACGGTCAACGGCGTCGCCGCGGGCCTGCGCAACACCGGCTGACGCGCAGCCCCGGTATCCGTGTCCGTCACCCTTTGCGATGACGGACACGGATACCGGGCTCCGCCGCATCCGGCAGCGACGAGGATCGCACCATGGGACGAACGTGGCCTCGGCCTCCGGTGGAGGGGTACGTCGTCGAAGACCTCATGGCGTTGCCCGGTCTCCCGCGGCACACCGAACCGATCGAATATGCAGCCGCCGGCATCCCGAGTTCCTGGCGGGTCGAGGGCGGGGAGGGCCGCCCCCCGCTCGTGCACCTCTTCCGGTGGACCCGGTCAACCGGACCTACGCGCACACGGGTGCCCAGCGGGGCGTGGTCACGACCGACGTCCCCTTCCGGATGGAGATCGATCTGACCCGGGTCGACGAGCAGCTGTAGCCCGTCAGGAGTTGTACGCGGACTGGGCCCGCTCCAGGCCCTCCTGGATCAGGCACTCCACCGAGTCCGCGGCCCGGTCCACGAACCAGTCCAGCTCCTTGCGCTCCGTGGACGAGAAGTCCTTCAGCACGAAGTCCGCGACCTGCATCCGGCCCGGCGGCCGCCCGATCCCGCACCGCACCCGGTGGTAGTCGGGGCCCATGGACTTGGTCATCGACTTCAGGCCGTTGTGCCCGTTGTCCCCGCCGCCCAGCTTCAGCCGCAGCGTCGGGTAGTCGATGTCCAGCTCGTCGTGGACGGCGACGATCCGCTCCAGCGGCACCTTGTAGAAGTCGCGCAGCGCCGTCACCGGACCACCCGACAGGTTCATGTACGTCATCGGCTTGGCCAGCACCACCCGGCGGTTCGCCGGCCCCGGCGGACCCATCCGGCCCTCGACCACCTGGGCCCGGGCCTTGTGCGCCTTGAACTTCCCGCCGATCCGCTCGGCCAGCAGGTCGGCCACCATGAACCCGATGTTGTGGCGGTTGCCCGCGTACTCCGGTCCCGGGTTCCCCAGGCCCACGATCAGCCAGGGTGCCGCGTCGTCCGACATCAAAAGCTCCTCGGTTCCTCTACGAAGACGACCGCCGTCCCGCTCCAGTGGAGCCGGACGGCGGTCGGTCAGCAACTGCTGAGGGGGTGGGGCGAGGCTCAGGCCTCTTCGCCCTCGGCGGCCTCGGCGGCCGGCTCCTCGGCCTGCGGGGCCACGACCTGCAGGACGGCGATGTCGCCGTCGACGGCCAGGGTGGTGCCGGCCGGGAGGACCAGGTCCGAGGCGTGGATGGTCGCACCGGCCTCGAGGCCCGCGATGGAGACGGTGACCTCGGTCGGGATGTGCGTGGCCTCGGCCTCGACGGAGATGGTGTTCTGGAGGGTCTCCAGCATGTTGCCGCCGGCGGCCAGCTCGCCCTCGGTGACGATCGCGACGTCGACGGTGACCTTCTCGCCCTTCTTGACGATCAGGAAGTCGACGTGGGAGATCGAGCGCTTCAGCGGGTGCTTCTGCACGGCCTTCGGGATGACCAGCTCGGTGCCCGCGTCGCCCAGGTCCAGGGAGATCAGGACGTTCGGGGTACGCAGCGCCAGCTGGAGGGAGTGGGCGTCGACGTTGACGTGCTTCGGGGCGGTGCCGTGACCGTAGATGACACCGGGGGTCAGGGCGTCGCGACGGGCCTGGCGGGCAGAGCCCTTGCCGAAGGTGTCACGGATCTTGGCGGAAAGCTTGACCTCGGACATGCTCACTCCTCGTGGGGTGACGGAAATGGACTGAAGTCACCCGGCCGGAACGGCCTGCTACGAAGAGCGCGTCGATAACGGAGCATCCGTACCGGAACAGGTACGGCCTCCCTCGCCGAGCAACTCATGGAGTGTACCCGGCGGGGGAGGCCGCACCAAAAGGATCTACCGCGGAACGGTTACTGCTGCTCCTCGAACAGGCTCGTGACCGAGCCGTCCTCGAAGACCTCGCGGACCGCGCGCGCGATCATCGGGGCGATCGACAGCACCGTGATCTTGTCGAGCTCCAGGTCGGACGGGTCCGGCAGGGTGTTCGTGAAGACGAACTCGCTGACCTTGGAGTTCTTCAGGCGATCGGCCGCCGGGCCCGACAGGATGCCGTGCGTGGCCGTCACGATGACGTCCTCCGCGCCGTGCGCGAACAGCGCGTCGGCCGCGGCGCAGATGGTGCCACCGGTGTCGATCATGTCGTCGACCAGGACGCAGACGCGGCCCTTGACCTCACCGACGACCTCGTGGACGGTCACCTGGTTGGCGACGTCCTTGTCGCGGCGCTTGTGCACGATCGCCAGCGGCGCGTCCAGACGGTCGCACCAGCGGTCGGCCACACGCACACGGCCGGCGTCCGGGGACACGATCGTGAGCTTCGTACGGTCCACCTTGGCGCCGACGTAGTCCGCGAGGACGTTCAGGGCCGACAGGTGGTCCACCGGGCCGTCGAAGAAGCCCTGGATCTGGTCCGTGTGCAGATCGACCGTGAGGATGCGGTCCGCACCCGCGGTCTTCAGCAGATCGGCCACCAGGCGCGCCGAGATCGGCTCGCGGCCCTTGTGCTTCTTGTCCTGACGGGCGTACCCGTAGGACGGGACGATCACGGTGATGGAGCGTGCCGACGCGCGCTTCAGCGCGTCGATCATGATCAGCTGCTCCATGATCCACTTGTTGATCGGAGCCGTGTGGCTCTGGATCAGGAAGCAGTCCGCGCCGCGCGCCGACTCCTGGAAGCGGACGTAGATCTCGCCGTTCGCGAAGTCGAAAGCCTTGGTCGGCACGAGGGCGACGCCCAGCTGATGCGCAACCTCCTCGGCCAGCTCGGGGTGGGCGCGGCCGGAGAAGAGCATCAGCTTCTTCTCGCCGGTCGTCTTGATCCCGGTCACAGCACAGTCTCCTCAGACGTGTTGAAGCTGCTCGCCCCCATGTGCGTCCGTCCCGCACACGGTGAGCCAGCCGAATTGCGTGCACCTATCACGGTACGCCGTCGCGGGCGTACCTGTTTCCGGTCAGTTCACCTCAAGGGCGCTCGGCGTCCTCCGAGGCCGCCGACTGCGCCGCCGTGGCGGCGGCACTGCCCGGACGCTTACGGGCCACCCAGCCCTCGATATTCCGCTGCTGGCCACGGGCCACGGCCAGGGCGCCGGGCGGCACATCCTTGGTGATCACGGATCCGGCGGCCGTGTAGGCGCCGTCCCCGATCGTGACGGGAGCCACAAACATGTTGTCCGAACCCGTCTTGCAATGTGAGCCGACGGTGGTGTGGTGCTTGTGCTCACCGTCGTAGTTCACGAAGACGCTCGCGGCACCGATGTTCGTGTACTCGCCGATCGTCGCGTCGCCCACGTACGACAGGTGGGGGACCTTGGTGCCCTCGCCGATCGTGGCGTTCTTCATCTCGACGTACGTACCGGCCTTCGCCTTCGCGCCGAGGTTCGTGCCCGGGCGCAGGTACGCGAAGGGACCCACGCTCGCCTGCGGACCCACGACCGCGCTCTCGGCGACCGTGTTGTCCACCCGGGCGCCCGCGCCCACGTGGGTGTCCTTCAGCCGGGAGTTGGGGCCGACCTCGGCGCCCTCCGCGATGTGCGTGGCACCCAGCAGCTGGGTGCCGGGGTGCACGATCGCGTCCTGGCCGAAGGTGACGGTCACGTCGATGAAGGTGCCGGCCGGGTCGACGACCGTCACGCCCGCGAGCATGGCCCGCTCCAGCAGGCGCGCGTTCAGCAGGGCACGGGCCTCGGCGAGCTGCACACGGTTGTTGATCCCCAGGATCTGCCGGTGGTCGCTGCCGACGGCCGCGCCCACGCGGTGCCCGGCCTCGCGCAGGATGCCGAGGACGTCGGTGAGGTACTCCTCGCCCTGGCTGTTGTCGGTGCGCACCTTGCCGAGCGCGTCGGCCAGCAGAGCGCCGTCGAAGGCGAAGACGCCCGAGTTGATCTCGCGGATCGCACGCTGGGCGTCGGTGGCGTCCTTGTGCTCGACGATGGCCGTCACGGCGCCGCCGGCGTCGCGGACGATACGCCCGTAGCCGGTGGAGTCCGGGACCTCGGCGGTCAGCACGGTGACGGCGTTGCCGTCGGCCTCGTGCGTCCGCGCGAGGCCGGCCAGGGTCTCCCCGGTCAGCAGCGGGGTGTCGCCGCAGACGACGATCACGGTGCCGGTGACGACGCCGCCGAGCTCTTCGAGGGCCATCCGGACGGCGTGCCCGGTGCCGTTCTGCTCGTACTGGACGGCGGTGCGGACGTCGGCGTCGACGCCGGCCAGGTGCGCGGTGACCTGCTCCCGGGCGTGCCCGACGACCACGACGAGGTGCTCGGGGTCGAGCTCACGGGAGGCGGCGACGACGTGACCGACGAGCGAGCGCCCGCAGATCTCGTGGAGAACCTTGGGAGTCGCCGACTTCATGCGGGTGCCTTCACCCGCTGCGAGTACGACGACGGCTGCCGGGCGGTTGGCGCTCACGGGGATGCCCTTCGGCTTCGGGGGTGGACCCGTGAAGGATACCGGGGTGCCGGCGACGCCGAACGAACGCGGGTCCCGACCGCCACGGTCAGGACCCGAAAAGGATGGAGCTCCCCCGCCAGGACTCGAACCCGGACATAAGGCACCAAAAGCCTCAGTGCTGCCAATTACACCACAGGGGACTATTTTCGACTGAATCGGACAACTCGCCTGGTGATCTAGTCGATGGCTCCTACTATGCCGCACCAGGCGCCTTCGACGCGACGGTACAAAACCGAGCCCTGCGGAACGTATGAGGGGTCGTCCTTCGCGTTCGGGCGCTTCGTTCGATTGCCGGCGGTTCTCGGGATTTTCGTTCGACCGCGCGCAAGGGGCGCTGCGTACGCTGGACGGCATGACCAAAACGGGGGAAGTAGAAGGCCGCGCCGGGCCGCCTTTGTGGTGGGCGAGGCGGCGGGATGCCGTGGGGGACGTGGTGCTCGGCGGGGTGTCCGCCGTCGAGTGTGCGTGGGAGGGCGTGCTCTTCGCCGCCGAGGTGGGGCTGCCGGCGGCGGTGGGCGCGCTGTTCGGGTTCGTGGTGGGGGCCACGCTCGTGCTGCGGCGGCGGTGGCCGATCGCGGTGGTGCTCGTGGGGATCGCGGTCTCGCCGGCCGCAATGGGGTTCCTGCTGGCGGTGGTCGGGATGTACACGCTGGCCTCCTCGGAGGTGCCGCGGCGGATCACGGCCGCGTTGGCCTCGATCTCGCTGGCCGCGACCTTCGTCGTGATGTACCTGCGCACCCGCGGGGACGTGGAGGCGGACGCGACGCTCGTGGTCGTGCTGTCCGTGTTCGTCGCGGTGGCGCTGACCGTGCCGCCGGTGCTGTTCGGGCTCTACATCGGGGCCCGGCGGCGGCTGATGGAGAGCCTGCAGGAACGCGCGGACTCGCTGGAGCGGGAGCTGTCGCTGCTGGCGGACCGGGCGGAGGAGCGGGCCGAGTGGGCCCGTACGGAGGAGCGCACGCGGATCGCGCGGGAGATGCACGACGTGGTCGCGCACCGGGTGTCGCTGATGGTGGTGCACGCGGCCGCGCTGGAAGCGGTGGTGGTCAAGGATCCCGCACGGGCGGCGAAGAACGCGGCCCTGGTGGGGGACATGGGGCGGCAGGCGTTGACGGAGCTGCGCGAGATGCTCGGCGTGCTCCGGGCGCCGTCCAAACCGGCCGTGCCGGATCCGGTGCCCGCCCCGGCCGTCGAGGCGGCGGCGTTCGCGGCGGGTGGGGAGGAGGGGCCCTCGCTCGGCGAGCTGGAGGCGCTGGTGGGCCAGTCCCGGCAGGCGGGGATGGCCGTGGAGATGCTGGTGCACGGTGAATGGGCGGCGTACGCGGCGGAGGTCGAGCAGACGGCGTTCCGCGTGGTGCAGGAGGCGCTCACCAACTGCCACAAGCACGCGCCGGGTGCGCGGGTCGTGGTGCGGCTCGCGCACCGGGCGGAGGAAGTCGCCATGCAGGTGGAGAACGGGCCGTGTGACGGGAAGGCTCCGGAGCCGGGGCTGCCGAGCGGGGGGAACGGGCTCGTCGGCATGCGGGAGCGTGTGCTGGGGCTGGGCGGGGTGTTCGTGTCCGGGCCGACGGACGCGGGTGGGTTCAAGGTGTCGGCGGTCCTGCCGGTTCGCTAGGCGCTGGGCCCTGGCCGGGGGGTGGTTGCCGGGGGCGGTGGTTGCCGGGGTGCGGCCCCGGGCCCCGCGCGGTTTGGCTCCGGCGGGGGCGGTTTCCGGGGTGCGGCCCCGGGGCCCGTGCGGTTTGGCTCCGGCGGGGGCGGTGGTTTCCGGGGTGCGGCCCCGGGCCCCGCGCCTCAATCGCCGGCGGGGCTGGTGGTGTGGGGTGGTGCCCCGCCGGAGTGTCTCCTCGGCTCGCGCCTGCGGCCGTGTGGTGCTGTGTCGGCCTGGGTTGCGCGCTCGTCCTGCGGGGACACTCCGCCGTGTCCCCACCCCACGGCAGGCCTTCGACAGTGCCCGGCCCGACGCAGGGGGAGCGGGGACGGGCAGGGGTGTCCCCGCAGGACGAGCGCGCAACCACCCCGAACGGGCCGACCCCGCCGCAGGCGCGAGCCGAGGAGACACCCCTGCCCGGCCCCGCGGACCAACCCGCACCACGCCAGGACCCCGCCCCGCCCGGGGCGACGGGGTTAGTGGTCAGTGGTGAGGCGGGTGGGCTGGAGGCCGGTCAGGAGGAGGGTGAGGGCCTCGTCGACGTTGGAGCCGAGGTACCAGTCGCCGGTGTGGTCGATGCCGTAGACGCGGCCCTCGCGGTCGAGGGCGAGGTGGGAGCCGCCGTCGGCTTCCACGCCCAGCGGGCAGAGCTGGGTGGACAGGGCCCGGCCGAGGTCGGCGAAGGTGCGGGCGAGGTGGATTCCGGTGAGCGGGTCGATCCGGACGGGCGTCGGGGCGATCTGGCGGCCGGAGCCGTGCGCGGTGACCGTCAGGCCGCCGAACTCGGCCCAGGCCTCGACGGCGGCGGGGAAGACGGTGTGCCGGTGTCCGGCGGGTGTGGTGTGGTCCCGGAGGGCGTCGGCCCAGTACTCGGCCTGCTTGATGTCCCACCGGCCGGGTTCCCAGCCGGCGGTGCGCAGGGCGGAGTCCACGGCGACCGGGAAGCGGGTGGCCGAGGAGCGGTCGTAGGAAGCGGAGGCGGTGGTCATGGCTACTCGGCTGGGGTGAGGTCGACGGAGCGTACGCCGAAGTGGGCGAGGAGTGCGTCGCAGGAGCGGCAGGGCGGTGCGTAGCTGCCGTGGAGGGGGTCGCCGTCCTCCCGGATGTGCCGGGCGGTGATCTTCGCGTGTTTGAGGGAGCGGCGGGCCTCGCTCGGTGAGAGGGGCTTGCGGGAGGCGCGTCGGGAGCGGGCTCCTTCGACGCCGGCGAGATGGCGGGAGAGCAGGATCGCCTCCGGGCACCGGCCGGTGAAACGTTCGCGCTGGCCGCTGGTGAGGGTGTCGAGGAAGTCCTGGACGAGCGGGTGGAGCGCGGGTGGCTGGTCGGCTTTGCCGGCGGTGCCGGTGAGGGTTTCGCCGCGTACGGAGAGGGCGGCGGCGACGGTGGGGAGGATGCCGTCGCGGCGGAAGCGCAGGACGGGCACGGCGGGGCGGCCGTCGGTGCTGCTCCAGCGCAGGCGGGGGTCGCCGGCGGGGCCGGTGGCTTCGCCGGCCGGGCCCGCGGCGCCCGGTGCGCCTGGTGCGTCCGGCGCGGTGTCGCCGGATTCTGTGCGTGTTGCCGTGTTGTGCATGGTCGCGCTTTCCCTCCCGTGGCGGCGGTGGTGACCGCTGTCGCTCACGCCCCCGTGCTGCGGGGACAGCCTGTCAAATGTCTCCTGTCATACGGAAGCGGGGTCGAATATTCGTATCAATTCGGATGTTCCTGGCCCTCGGGCGGGTGCGCCGGTCGGGTGCGGGTGAGGCTCTTGCCCCAGCGCATAGGCTGTGGTGAACCAGCCAGATCCAGCAGGGGGCTACCGCCATGACGACAGGTCGGCTCGGGCAGCAGGCCGCGCCACCCAACGCCGCTTACTCGGGGCAGGTCGTGCACTTCCCGGACCCGGTCCGGGCTGCTCGGCATCCTCACGGGGTGCGGATGGACGGCAATGGGCATCCGGACTTCTCCGCGTACGCGCGCGCGGCCGTGGAGATCGCCGAGCCGCCGGAGGGCTTCGGCGTGGACGAGTTGCGCCTCACGGACTGCGTGTCCGCGAACGCGGCGATGAAGGCCGCCGGGCACGAGCTCTGGGACACGGTCGGGCCGGTGGCGACCCCGCACGGCTGGACCTGGCACCACGTGGCCGGTTCGCGGCGGATGGAGCTGGTGCCGGTCGAGGTGAAGGCGCTGCTGCGGCACCACGCGGGCCTGGCGACGGCTCCGGTGGACCACGACAAGCGCGGGACGCGGCCGTTGCAGGAGGTGCGCCCGGCGCACATGGGGCTGCCGAAGTCGGTGGTGTCGGTCTCCGAGGAGCAGGTGCAGGGCGTCGAGGAGGATCTCGGCTACCGGCTGCCGGAGGCGTACCGCTCGTTCCTGAAGGCCGCGGGCGGCTGCGCGCCGGTGGGCGCGGGGCTGGACGTGGACCTCGGTCTGCTGGTGGACCAGCCGTTCTTCACGGTGCGTGAGGAGGCGGCGGTCAACGACCTGGTGTACGTCAACAAGTGTCTGCGGGACCACCTGACGAAGGACTACCTGTGTGTGGCCTTCGTTCAGGGCGGGCTGCTCGCGCTGAAGGTCAAGGGTGAGGGCATCGGCTCGGTGTGGTTCTCCCCGTACGACGATGCCCGTGACCGGGACGGCTGGTCGGTCCAGGAGCGCGTGGAGCGGTTGTTGCTGCCGTGCGGTGCTGATTTCGACGCCTTTCTCGAGCGGCTGGCCGGGAACCCGCCGGAGCTGGAGACGGTGGCCGGTCTGATGGTGGACGGCGGATTCGCACGTTCGGTTCCGGTGTCGGGTTCGGCACCGGTGGAGGGGTGAGCGCGCGATGGTGACCTTTGCGCAGGCGCAGGAGCGCGCCGAGGAGTGGATCAACGGGGACGTGCCCGCGTACCAGCACCGGGAGGTGCGCGTACGGGAGTTCGGGCTCGGGTTCGTGGTGTGGGCGGAGGACCGCGCGGCCGGTCCGGTGTCCGGTGGTGGGCGGCAGCGGCTGGTCATCGCGCGGGACAGCGGGGAGGTGACGCTGTGGCCGGGGCTGCCGGTGGGTGAGGTGATCCGCCGGTACGAGGAGGAGTACGGGGCCGTGGCCGCGGCCGTTTCGGAGGCTTCGGTTCCGCCGCCGCGGATCGACTCGGAGCAGACGTCGTTCATGCTCAGCCCGCCGGAGTGGCTGCAGGAGGCCGCGGACCGGGCGGGGATCGCGCCGAGGTCGACGCCCGCACCGGCTCCGGCCGCACCGGCCGATGTCACGCCCGTCGCCTCGTCCTCGTCCGAGCCCGCGCCGGCTCCCGCTCCGGCTCCGGCCGAGGCCGTGCCGCTGCGGCGCGGGGGTGAGATCCCGTACGAGCCCACGGCCAACGACGGTGTTCCCGCGTCGACCCCGACCCCGCCCCCGGCTCCGGCCGCGGCCGCCGTGCCGATCGGTGCCACGCCCTGGGCGGGCACCGATGTGAACTCCGGTACGGACGACGCGTCCGTACCGCTGCCCGCGACCGTGTTCGCGCCGCCGCTGTCCGGGTCGGACCTGGAGGACGCGCCGTCGTCCGGGGTGGCCCCGGAGGCGAAGACCACGCTGATGCCGGGCGGCAGCCAGCTGCCGAGGACCGCGATCGTGCCCGCACTGGGCTCGCCGGGCGGTCCTGCGGGCGGTGCGGGGGCGAGTGACATCGCCGACGCGCCGACCAGCAAGGCCCAGGTCTCCCGGCCGGGCGGCTCCGGCCCGGGTGCGGGCCGGCCGTCGACGCCGCCCGGTCCGCCGGGGGCTCCGGGGGCTCCTGGGTCGCTGGGTGGTGGGCTCGACCATGCCGCGACGATGCTGGCGGGTCCGGCCGTCACGGGTCAGCCGCCCGCGCCTCCGGGTCCGCCCGGTGCTCCGGGTGCGCCGCAGCCTCCCGGGCCTCCTGGTCCGCCGGGGGCTCCGGGGGCTCCTGGGTCGCTGGGTCGTGGGCTCGACCATGCCGCGACGATGCTGGCGGGTCCGGCCGTCACGGGTCAGCCGCCCGCGCCTCCGGGTCCGCCCGGTGCTCCGGGTGCGCCGCAGCCTCCCGGGCCTCCTGGTCCGCCGGGGGCTCCTGGGTCGCTGGGTCGTGGGCTCGACCATGCCGCGACGATGCTGGCCGGTCCGGCCGTCACGGGTCAGCCGCCCGCGCCTCCCGGTCCGCCCGGCGCCCCGGGTGCTCCGGGTGCTCCGGGTGCGCCCGGTGGCGGGGCCCATCACGCCGCCACCATGCTCGCGGGTCCCGGCGTACCGCAGCCGCCCGGCGCGCCCGGTGCCCCCGGCGGCGGGCTCGACCATGCCGCCACGATGCTGGCCGGTCCCGCCATGGGCGCGCCGGTGGGACCGCCCGGGCCGCCGCCCGGTGCGCCCGTTCCCCCCGGTGCCCCCGGAGGGCAGCCGCCGGTCCCGACCGGTGCGCCCACCGTCGGCCCCGGCTACCAGGCCGTGCTCCGGTACCGCGCGCCCGACGGCTCCGAGCAGCAGCTCATCCGCCGCTCGGCGCCCGGTACCCCGCACCCGGAGTGGCAGATCCTCTACGAGCTGCGCGCCATGAACGTGCCGCCGCAGCAGGTGCTGGAGCTGCACACCGAGCTGGAGTCCTGTGAGCTGCCCGGCGGTTACTGCGCCCGGATGATCCGGGAGACCTGGCCGCAGGTGCGGATCACGAGCGTGGCCCCGTACGGCAAGGACCACGCGGGCCGTCAGCAGGGCATGCGGCATCTGCTCACCCACCAGGGGGAGCTGCACCAGGTGGCGGACGGTCCGGCGCGCCCCGCGCCGGTGCGCGCGCCGCTGCCGCAGGTTCCGCTGCAGCCGGCGATCCCGCTGGAGGCCATCGGGCAGGAGCTGGCGGCGGCGTTCGGTCCGCAGGGCGTGTTCCGTTTCGACCAGCGGGCGGTGTCCCGTCAGGGTGTGCCGGAGATCGTGGCGCAGACGCTGATGTGGGCGGGCCTGCCCGTCGATTTCGGGCCGTTCTTCTGGGCGCAGGCGGTGCCGGGGCAGCCGGTGCCGACACTGGCCGAGCTGGCGGCGCAGCGGCAGGTGCAGCCGGCGACGGACGCGGGCTCGTACCTCGTGATCGGCAGCGATTTCGGCAAGGCGCTGTGTGTGCAGTACGGGACCGCGAACATCGTGGCGGTGCCGGTGGAAGGCGGGCCGGGTGGTGCTCCCGTACCGCCGCAGTTCGTGAACTCGAGCCTGCCGCAGTTCGTGCGCTCGATGGCGATGCTGGGCCACATGTGGCGGCTGCGCCAGCATCTGACGCCCGAGCAGGCGGGGCGCTGGACGGTCGACTTCCAGTCGAATCTGGCGGGGCTCGACAGTGCGGCGCTGTCCTCGCCGGAGAGCTGGTGGTCGGTGCTGCTGGAGCAGATGTGGGACGGACTGCTCTGATCGGCTGATCATGTGATCGACCGGATGGCCGGGTCGGGACCCTCGAACAGGGTCTCGGCCCGGCCATTCCGGCTTCTGGGATCAAATGGCGCATCCTTGACGGGAATCCCCGCGAGAGAGGCGCATCCAGGATGAGTGCACCCATTGCGACCGTGCGCGGTCGTGGCTACCGCATGGAAGAGGTCGACCGGTACCTCGCCCGGCTCTCGGGGAGCCGGGACGAGGCCTGGGAACGGGTGGCACGGCTGACCGTCCTGGCCAAGCAGATGGAGGCGGAGGCGGCGCGGCTGCGGGAGGCGGTGTCCGCGCTGGCACCGCAGACGTACGACGAGCTGAGCGAGCGGGCCCGGCGGATCCTGCTGCTGGCGGAGGAGGAGGCGGACGCCGTACGGGCGGACGCGCGGGTGGACGCCTCGGCGACGCTGGGCGCGGCCGAGGCGCGCGCCGACCGGGCGGCGGAACTCGCACGGGGCGACGCGGAGGCGGTGCGCGAGCAGACCGAGGTCCGGGCCCGGCAGGGGCTGCTGCGGGCCCAGCGCGAGGCGGACGCCGTACGGGCGGGGGCGCGGGAGGACGCGACGGCGTGGCGGACGCAGGCGGCGGCCGCGCTGGCCCAGACGCGGCGCCGGGTGGAGGCGGAGCGGGCGGAGCGCGAGCAGGAGCAGGCGGAGCGCCGGGAGGCGCAGGAGCGGGAACTGGCGGCGCGGGAGGCGGATCTGGAGGCGCGCCACGCGGAGCTGGAGCGGTACGCCGAGGCCCGCCTGGCCGAGGCCCGGCGGGATTTCGCCGAGGCGGAGGAGTCGGCACGGCACGGACAGGAGGACGCGGAGGCGCGGGCCGCCGAGCTGGTCGCGGAGGCCCGGGTGGCGGAGGAGCGGACCGGGCGCGAGACGCGGGGGATCCTGCGGGAGCACGGGGAGGCGGCGGAGGAGATGCGGGCGCACATGAACCACGTCCGCTCCAGCCTGGCGGCCCTGACGGGCCGGGCCCCGGCGGAAGGCTAGGCCGTCCCGTTCGGACGGGCCGTGATCTCAGGACCGTCCGGACGGGACGGCTCGGACGCGGGCGTCGAGGAAGTCCTCGATCAGCGGGGCGATCTGCGGGAGGTGGGTCTCCAGGGCGAAGTGGCCCGCGCCCTCGAAGATGTGCACCTCGGCTTCCGGGGCGTCGCGGAGGTAGGCCTTCGCGCCCGCCGGGGTGAAGAAGGGGTCGCCGGCGCCCCACACGACCAGCACCGGGATCCGGGCGGCGCGCAGCCAGGCCTGCCAGGCGGGGTAGTGGGCGAAGTTCGAGGCGTAGTCGAAGGCGAGGTCGGCCTGGGCGTCGGCGCGGCCCGGCAGGCCGAGGTGGCGCAGGTCCAGGATCCAGCTGTCGGGGGAGAGGAGGCCGGTGTCGGCGACGCCGGTCTCGTACTGGAAGCGGGTTCCCTCCAGGGTGAAGAGCCCCCGGACGCGTTCCTCGTCGCCGGGGACCTCGCGCCGGAGTCCGGCGAACTCGCGGGCCGCGTCGGAGAGGCCCTCCTCGTAGGCGTTGCCGTTCTGGACGATCAGGCCGGTCACCCGCTCCGGCCGGCGGGTGGCGAGCCGCAGTCCGACCGGGGCGCCGAAGTCGAAGACGTACAGGGCGAAGCGGTCCAGCCCGAGGACGTCGGTGAAGCCCTCCACGATGTCGGCGAGCCGGTCGAAGGTGTACGTGAACCCGGCCGGGGCCTCGGTGTGGCCGAAGCCGGGGTAGTCGGGGGCGATCAGGCGGTACGGGGTGTCGCCGAGGGCGTCCATCAGGCGGGCGAACTGGTGCGAAGCGGTGGGGAAGCCGTGCAGGAGCAGCAGGACGGGGCCGTCGGCGGGGCCGCTCTCGCGGTAGGCGACGCGGACCCCGTCCACGTCGGCGGTGCGGTGCCGGATGGTGGGAACGGTGCGGCGAACAGTCGTCATCACATGCCTCCTGCGTTCTTGTTTCCATTAGTCTTGCCTGTGATCGCTAATGGGTCAAGGGATTGTCGTAGCATTAGTCGGGTGACAGTGACCTTCCCGCTCACCGGTGAGCCCCTCGCACTGGACCTCCTCAACACCGAGGCCGCCACGGGCGACCTCGTCGCCGACCCGGCGGCGCTCACGGCCTGGCTGGCCGCGCAGGCCGGACGGCTGACCCCCGTCGACTCCGTGGGTGAGGCCGAGGTAGCCGCCGTCCGGGCCGTACGGGAGGCCGCGCGCCCGGCGCTCGACGCCGTGCGGCGCGGTGAGCGGCCCCCGGCCGCGGCGCTGCGCGCGCTGAACGAGGCCCTGGCCGCGGCGCCCTCGCACCGCGTGCTGGCCTGGGCGGAGGAGGGCGGGATCACCGCCGCCGCGCACCGGCCGGCGGACCCGGCCCGGAGGCTCGCGGCGGAGCTGGCCGAGGCGGTCGCGGAACTGCTGACGGACCCCCGGGCGGGGCAGGTGCGCGAGTGCGAGGCGCACGACTGCGTCCTGCTCTTCCTGCCGGCGCACCCCCGACGCCGCTGGTGTGTGGCGTCGGTCTGCGGCAACCGCGCCCGGGTGGCCCGCTACTACGCCCGCCACAAGGGCGATACGGACTGAGGCCGTGTGCCGGTCAGCCCGCCGGCCGCTGCTGGGCCGGGACGGCGGGCTTCGTCGGGGACTCGTAGCGGTACGGGTCGCTCCGCAGGCCGCGTGCCGTGACGACCACGGTGAACGGGGGTGTCCCCGGAGCCGGGAGGGTGGCCGTGAGGGCGCCCGTCAGGGGGTCGGTCAGGGTCGGCAGGGGGACGTCGTCGACGGTGAGGAGGGCGGGCGGGCCTGCGGGGTCCGGCGCGAAGCCGCCGCCCTCGACCGTCAGGCGCTCGCCCTCCAGCGTGACGTGCGTGATCACCGGGTTGGCGCGGACGGCCATCTTGTTGACCAGGTACGCGCCCGCCGGGGCGCCCGTCAGGGCCCACATTTCGGCGGGCAGGCGCGGCAGTCCGCCGCCCACGTCCGCGAGGAAGAACAGCACCACGTACAGCATGGTGACCGCGCTGAGGGTGACGTACTGGAGGTCCACGAGGTCGGTGCGCCCGCTGTCGTTCGCGATCAGCTCCCGCAGCGGCCGCCGCCCCGACGCCGTCGGCTTCGCGGCGGGCTTGGCCATGCTGCCGTGCTCCACCCGCAGGCCGACCACGGCCTTCGCGGCGATCAGGGCCACGTACGGGCCGCCGAGCAGCGGCAGGTACACCGTGGTCAGGGTGGACAGCGGGCCGTCGGTGCCCCGGAAGTACGCGATGCCGCCGCCCGCGGTGAGCCCGTAGCCGAGGATCGCCAGCAGCAGCCAGACCAGGACCACGGTCCAGGCGAGGGCGAGCGCCGTCGAGGTGGAGAGGCGGCCGTCGCGCCCGGTGACGAAGCCCGGGCTGCGGCGGAGCCGCAGGCAGATCGGGCCGGCCAGGGCGGCCAGTAACGCGAGTGCGCAGAGTGCGGATGCCATGTCGTCGTCCCCCCGGAAACGGTCCTGGCACGAGGGTTACCCATTGGCCCGGCCATGACAAGGCGACTTTCCGTGCTCCACCGTCCTTCCTGCCCCCGACTCCGCCGACTCCGCCTACTCCTCGCGCAGTTCCGGCAGGACGGGGAACCGGCGCGGCGCCACCAGCAGCAGGACCAGCAGCGCGGCCACGGCGGCCGCCGTCGCGCCGAGGAAGATGTGCTGCACGGCGGCGGCCACGGCCCCGCGCAGGTGGCCGGCGGCGGCCGCGGGCAGCAGCTCCGGCCGGTCCAGCGCCTTCGCCACGTCGTCCAGGTGCTCCGGGAGGCCGGGTACGGGGGCGCCCGCCAGGCGCGCGGCGATGGTGGCGTTGGCGACGGCGGCGAGCAGGGCCGCGCCCACGCTCTGGCCGACCTGGCGGCAGAACAGCACGGAGGCGGTCGTGGTCCCGCGCTCGGCCCAGCCCACGGTGGACTGGACCCCGACGATCAGCGGGAGCTGGAAGAGGCCGAGGGCGCCGCCCAGCAGCAGCATGATCAGCGCCGGCTGCCAGGGCCGGGCGGGGTAGGGCAGCAGGGTGAAGGAGAACAGGATCACGGCGGCGAGCGCGATCCCGACGGCCGCGGTGTTCCGGAAGCCGATGCGCCGGTAGACGTGCTGACTGCAGGCGGCGCTGACGGGCCAGCTCAGGGTCATCACCGACATGACCAGGCCGGCGCCGACGGGGCCGAGGCCCAGCACGGACTGCGCGTAGGTCGGCATGAACACCATCGGGGCGACCATCAGCAGGCCGAGCGCCCCCATGGCCAGGTTGACGGCGGCGATGGTGCGCCGGCGCCACACCCAGCCGGGCAGGATCGGCTCCTCGGCCCGGCGTTCCACCCGGACCACGACCGCGGCCAGCACCGCGCTCGCGCCCAGCAGACCGAGGGAGGGCGCGGAGAGCCAGGGCCAGGCGACCCCGCCCTGGACCAGCGCGAAGAGCAGCAGCCCGCCGCAGGCGAACACGGCGAGCGCCCCCGCCCAGTCGACCGGTCCCCGGCGCCCGGGGGAGCGTACGGGCTCGGTCAGGTGCCGGGTGATCATCCACAGGGCGAGGCCGGCCAGCGGCAGGTTGATCAGGAAGATCCAGCGCCAGTGCGCGTACGAGGCGAGCAGCCCGCCGAGCGCGGGGCCGGCCACCGCCGAGGTGGCCCAGACGCTGGACATCCGGGCCTGGATCCGCGGCCGGTCCCTGAGCGGGTAGAGGTCGGCGGCCAGGGTCTGGATGGTGCCCTGGAGGGCGCCGCCGCCCAGGCCCTGGACGATGCGGAAGGCGATGAGGGCGGCCATGTTCCAGGCGGACGCGCACAGCAGCGAACCGACGAGGAAGAGGCCGATGCCGAAGAGCAGGACGGGCTTGCGGCCGAAGGTGTCGGAGAGCTTCCCGTAGACGGGCAGGGTGACCGTCACGGCGAGCAGGTAGCCGGAGAAGAGCCAGGAGAAGACGGAGAATCCGCCGAGTTCGCCGACGATCTGCGGGACGGCGGTGGCCACGATGGTGCTGTCCAGGGCGACGAGGGCCATGCCGAGCATCAGCGAGGCGACCACCGGGGCGGGAGGCCGCGCGGCCGGCTTGTCCGCGGGCGCGCCGCCGGTCGTGCCTGCGGCCGCGACCCCGGCGCCGGGGGTGTCCGCCGGGGGCCGCGAGGGTATGCCGTCCGGGCTCGCGCCCGTGCTCTCCGCCGATGCCACCGAGATTCCTTCCCCCTGCACGTAACTGCGGGGAACACCATCTCACCGCCGCGTGCCAGGCGGTATCCCCGAGGGCGCGTCCGCCGGAGCGGGCAGATCCCCTAGGGGGCCCTCCGTACAACGGGCCAGGGGTCGTTCCTCCCGGCGGAGGACGTGAGCGGCCCCGATGTCTCCTTAACTGGAGCCTACGGACCAGGCCGGGGGTGGGGTTAACCCCCGGGCGGATACGGCGATGGGCACCAGCGCGCCGCGCTCCCGCCCGGCGGAGACTTCATGACGACGACGAGCGCACAGCCGTCGTACACGACACGGCCGCACGGACACGGCCGCACAGACGCAGACGTACGACGCAGACGCACGCATTCGAAGAGGGAGAAAGACCGTGACAACGGCGATGACCGAAACCAGGCACGGGGGTACTGGAGGGCATGCAGCCGTCGTGGCCCGGGCGCGAAAGGTCGTCAAGGCCTACGGCTCCGGGGAGACGCGCGTCGTCGCCCTCGACGACGTCGACGTGGACATCATGAGCGGCCAGTTCACCGCGATCATGGGTCCCTCCGGCTCCGGCAAGTCCACGCTGATGCACTGCCTCGCCGGTCTCGACACGGTGACCAGCGGCCAGATCCACCTGGACGACACCGAGATCACCGGGCTGAAGGACAAGAAGCTCACGCAGCTGCGCCGCGACCGGATCGGCTTCATCTTCCAGGCCTTCAACCTGCTGCCCACGCTCAACGCCCTGGAGAACATCACGCTCCCCATGGACATCGCGGGCCGCAAGCCCGACGCGGAGTGGCTGAACCGGGTCGTGGAGACGGTGGGCCTCGCGGGCCGGCTCAAGCACCGCCCGACCGAGCTCTCCGGCGGCCAGCAGCAGCGCGTGGCGGTCGCCCGCGCCCTGGCCGCCCGCCCGCAGATCATCTTCGGCGACGAGCCGACCGGAAACCTGGACTCCAGGGCGGGTGCCGAGGTCCTCGGCTTCCTGCGCCGCTCGGTGGACGAGCTCGGCCAGACGATTGTCATGGTCACGCACGACCCGGTGGCCGCCTCCTACGCCGACCGCGTCATCTTCCTGGCCGACGGCCGGATCGTCGACGAGATGTACGGTCCCACCGCCGACCAGGTCCTCGACCGCATGAAGGACTTCGACGCGCGCGGGCGGACCTCATGAGCAACACCGTCCTGAAGACCTCGCGGCGCAACTTCGTCGCCCACAAGGGACGGATGGCGCTCTCCGCCGTCGCGGTCATGCTCTCCGTCGCCTTCGTCTGCGGCACCCTGGTGTTCACCGACACCATGAACACCACCTTCGACAAGCTGTTCGCCGTCACCAACTCCAACGTGACCGTCAGCCCCAAGAGCGCCGAGAGCGGGGAGGAGACCCCCGCCCGGGGCAAGCCCGAGATGCTGGCGGGCTCGGTCGTCGAGCAGGTCAAGAAGGCCGAGGGCGTCAAGAGCGCCGAGGGCGGCGTCGTCTCGATGGCCGTCACGGTGGTCAACGCCAAGAACGAGAACATGGGCTCGACCACGGGCGCCCCGACCATCGCGGGCAACTGGAGCGACAACGAGCTCAAGTCCATGAAGATCACCTCGGGACAGGCGCCGCGCGGCCCCACCGAGGTGATGGTCGACGCCGACACCGCGAAGAAGCACGGCCTCGGCCTCGGTGACGAACTGCGCACCATCGCCGTCACCGGCGACATCCGCGCCAAGATCACCGGTATCGCCGCCTTCACCGTGACCAACCCGGGCGCGGCCGTCGTCTACTTCGACACGGCCACCGCGCAGCAGGCGCTGCTCGGCTCCCCCGGCTCCTTCACGCACGTCAACGTCACCGCCGCGGACGGGGTGAGTGACGAGCAGCTCAAGCAGAACGTCGCCAAGGCCGTCGGCGCGGACACGTACAAGCTGCAGACCGCCAAGGAAGCCGCAGACTCCAACCGCAAGGACGTCGGCGCCTTCCTCGACGTCATGAAGTACGTGATGCTCGGCTTCGCCGGCATCGCCTTCCTCGTCGGCATCTTCCTGATCTTCAACACCTTCTCCATGCTGGTGGCCCAGCGCACCCGCGAGATCGGCCTGATGCGCGCCATCGGCGCCGACAGCGGACAGGTCCTGAAGTCCGTGGTCGTCGAGGCCTTCCTGCTCGGCGTGGTCGGCTCGGTCCTGGGTGTCGCCGCGGGCGTGGGCCTGGCCGTCGGCCTGATGGCCCTCATGGGCCAGATGGGCATGCACCTGTCCACCGACGACCTGACGGTCGCCTGGACCACGCCCGTCGTCGGCCTCGTCCTCGGCGTCATCGTCACCGTCGTCTCCGCCTTCGTCCCGGCCCGCCGGGCCGGCAAGGTCTCCCCGATGGCCGCCCTGCGCGAGTCCGGAACCCCGGGCGACAAGAAGGCCGGCGTCGTCCGCGCCGTCCTCGGCCTGGTCCTCACCGGCATCGGCGGCGCGGGGCTCTTCCTCGCCGCGGCCGCCGAGAAGGCCGGCCCCGGATCGCTGTGGCTGGGCCTGGGTGTCGTCTTCACCCTCATCGGCTTCATCGTGATCGGCCCGCTGCTGGCCGCGGGCGTGGTGCGGGTGCTCTCCGGCGTGGTGCTGCGGCCCTTCGGGTCCGTGGGCCGGCTCGCCGAGCGCAACGCCCTGCGCAACCCGCGCCGCACCGGCGCCACCGCCGCCGCGCTGATGATCGGCCTCGCGCTGGTCGCCTGCCTGTCCGTGGTCGGCTCCTCCATGGTGGCCTCCGCCACCGACGAGCTCGACAAGTCGGTCGGCGCGGACTACATCGTCGAGTCCCAGACAGGGCAGCCCGTGCTGCCGCAGGCCGAGCAGGCCCTGCGCGCCACCAAGGGCCTCGACCACGTCACCGCGTACCGGGAGGTGCCGGCCAAGATCACCGCCCCCGACGGGACCAGCGAGGAGGTGGGCCTCGGCGCCAACGACCCGACGTACGCCAAGGACATCCGGCGCAAGATGGTCGCCGGGGAGCACGCGGCGGCGTACGGCAAGGACTCCATGTCGGTGGGCTCCGAGTACGCGACCAAGCACGGCGTCAAGCTCGGCGACGAACTGACGGTCGCCTTCACCGGCGGCAACACGGTCAAGCTGAAGGTCGCGGCGATCACCAGCGACAGCGGCAACATCGACAAGACCATGAAGTACGTCAGCACCGAGGTCGCCCGGGCGAACGTCCCGGCCGACAAGCTGCCGCTCCCCTTCATGCTGCTGGCCAGCGCGCAGGACGGTCAGTCCGCCGACACCGCCTACGCCTCGGTCAAGGCCGCGATGGCGCAGTACCCGCAGTACAGCGTGCGCAACCAGACCGACTACAAGCAGGCCCTGAAGGACCAGGTCGGCCAGCTCCTCAACATGGTCTACGGCCTCCTCGGCCTCGCGATCGTCGTCGCGGTCCTGGGCGTCGTGAACACCCTGGCCCTCTCGGTGGTCGAGCGGACCCGCGAGATCGGCCTGATGCGCGCCATCGGCCTCTCCCGCCGCCAGCTGCGCCGCATGATCCGCCTGGAGTCGGTGGTCATCGCCCTCTTCGGCGCCCTGCTCGGCCTCGGGCTGGGCATGGGCTGGGGCGCGACCGCGCAGCAGCTGCTCGCGCTCGAAGGCCTCAAGGTGCTGGAGATCCCGTGGCCGACGATCTTCGGGGTGTTCGCCGCCTCGGCCTTCGTGGGCCTGTTCGCCGCGCTGGTCCCGGCCTTCCGGGCCGGGCGGATGAACGTACTGAACGCGATCGCGAGCGAGTAACCGCCCGCGTTCGTTCGGGGGAATGCCGGTCCGGGACCTCAGGGTCCCGGACCGGCGTCGTTCCCGGGCCGGGCCTTCTCCCCGGTCACTGCCGCTGCATCAGGACGATGCCGGCGGCCTCGCCCACCAGGGTGAACCGCTCGCCGGGGTGGAGCTGGAGGGCGTAGCCGGTCGGGTCCTCGCCGGCCCACTTGGAGGAGTTGTCGATGGTGATCCAGTCGGGGACCACGCCCTTGCTCCCGCCGATCCACAGCACGCGGCAGCGGGAGGTCAGCCGGGTCAGCGGGGTGGTGTCGGCCTCCACGGTCGCCCCGTCGGGGATCCGGTCCAGGAGCCGCTCGATGGCCGTGACCCGCTCGGGCTTCTGGTACGTACGGGCCTCGGCGAGCTTGGCGGTCGGCATGGCGGTCGCGCTCAGGGCGAGGGCGGCGGCGAGCACGGCGGTCGGCATCTGCAGGGCGTACGAGCGCAGCCAGGGCCGCTCGCCGCGCCGGACGGTGTCGATGGCGTCGACGAGGGCGAGGGCCACGACGGGCATGAGTACGGCGCTGTAGTGCCAGTCGGTGGACCAGTAGTGGTCGTCCCCGGAAAGGAACCGCCAGCCGAGGGTGGGCGCGGCCACCAGGAGCAGCGGTGAGCGCAGGGCGAGCAGCCCGGAGGTGGGGACCAGCACCCACGCCAGGGTGGTGAGCTTGGTGCCGATGCCGCCGAGCGGACCCGCGCCGTCGATCTTGTCCCAGTAGCCGTAGCCCGCGGTGGCGAAGGCCGGTATCACGACGGTGAACACCAGGACGGCGAAGACGCAGGCCGCGGCGGCGACACCGAGCGCGGTCAGGGCGGTCCGCCGGTCGGTGGTCCGGGCCCGCCAGGCCACCACCACGGCCAGCGCGGCGAGGGTGAAGCCGAGGTCCTCCTTGACGAGGACCAGCGGCAGCCCCCACAGCAGGGCGGCCCGCCAGCGGCGGGCGAGCACGGCCTCCAGGGCGAACGCCAGCAGGGGCACCGCGAAGGCGATCTCGTGGAAGTCGAACTCGACGGCCCGCTGGATGCCCCAGGACAGCCCGTACGCGATGCCGACGGCGAGCCCGCGGGCCCGCCCGAGGAAGCGCACGGCCGCCCGCGTGACGGGCACGGCGGACAGCGCGAACAGCGCGGACTGCACGACCAGCAGGGTGACGGGCCCGGGGAAGACCCGGTAGACGGGGGCGACGAGCGCGATGATCGGGCTGAAGTGGTCCCCGAGGATGTTGGCCCCCGGCCCCTTCAGGTCGGCGACGGGCTCCTGGAAGTGGGCGTACGCGCGGATCGCCTGCTCGAAGATCCCCAGGTCCCAGGAGGCCCAGTCCATCCGCCGGAACCGTCCGACGGACAGCGCGAGGTAGACGAGGAACAGCCCGGCGGCCACCAGCCAGGGCGGCGCCCACCGGCTCCGGCCCGGCTTCACGGCTGCCGGTTCCACCGGCGCCGGGCGGGCTATCGCATCGCTCGTCACGGACTCGTGCTCCTCCGGAGGTCATGGTCTCCCCGGCGGAAGACGACACGGCGAGCTCGGACAGTCAGAACAGGAACATCGTAAAGCGGCGCGAGGGGCGTCGTCGTAGGGTGGGAACCCCCGGCCCGTGCGACGTGTCGGGCCCTTCGCGTTGCCCGCTCCGCACCCCCGCACCTTCACACTCCAGACCTTCACCGGACGGAAAGCCTCTTCATGAGCCTGCACGGACTGCTCGACGCCGTCACCCGTGATGCCGCCCTCGCCGAGGCGGTCACCGCGGCCGGGGACGGCAAGCGCATGCACGTGGACCTGGTCGGCCCCGCCGCCGCGCGGCCCTTCGCGATCGCCGCGCTGGCCCGGCAGACCGGGCGGACCGTACTGGCGGTCACCGCCACCGGGCGCGAGGCCGAGGACCTGGCCGCCGCACTGCGCTCCCTGCTGCCCCCCGACGAGGTGGTGGACTACCCGTCCTGGGAGACCCTGCCGCACGAGCGGCTCAGTCCGCGCAGCGACACCATGGGCCGCCGGCTCGCCGTCCTGCGCCGCCTGGTGCACCCGAGCAAGGACGACCCGGCGGCAGGTCCCGTGAGCGTGCTCGTCGCACCCATCCGGTCCGTGCTCCAGCCGCAGGTCAAGGGGCTCGGGGAGCTGGTCCCGGTCAGCCTGCGGCAGGGCGGTGGCGCCGACCTCGGGGAGATCACCGAGGCACTGGCCGCGGCCGCGTACGCACGGGTCGAGCTCGTCGAGAAGCGCGGGGAGTTCGCCGTGCGCGGCGGCATCCTCGACGTGTTCCCGCCCACCGAGGAACACCCGCTGCGCATCGAGTTCTGGGGCGACGAGGTCGAGGAGATCCGCTACTTCAAGGTCGCCGACCAGCGTTCCCTGGAGATCGCCGAGCACGGACTGTGGGCCCCGCCCTGCCGCGAGCTGCTGCTGACCGACGCCGTACGGGAGCGGGCCGCGGCCCTCGCCGAGGCCCATCCCGAGCTCGGCGAACTCCTCCACAAGATCGCCGAGGGGATCGCCGTGGAGGGCATGGAGTCCCTCGCCCCGGTCCTCGTCGACGAGATGGAACTGCTGATCGACGTCCTGCCCGCCGGGTCGATGGCCGTCGTCTGCGACCCCGAGCGGGTCCGGACCCGGGCCGCCGACCTCGTGGCGACCAGCCAGGAGTTCCTGATGGCCTCCTGGGCGGCCACCGCGGGCGGCGGCGAGGCCCCCATCGACGTCGGCGCCGCCTCGCTCCGCGGGATCGCCGACGTCCGCGACCGGGCCCGCGAGCTGGACATGATGTGGTGGTCGGTCTCCCCGTTCGCCGCCGACGAGAGCGCGGGCGGCGGCGACACCCTCAAGCTCGGCATGCACGCCCCGGAGGCCTACCGCGGCGACACCGCCCGGGCGCTGGCCGACACCAAGGGCTGGATCGCCGACGGCTGGCACACCGTCTACCTCACCGAGGGCCACGGCCCGGCCGCCCGTACCGTCGAGGTGCTCGGCGGCGAGGGCATCGCGGCCCGGCTGGAGCCGGAGCTGCGCACCCTGGAGCCGAGCCTGGTGCACGTCGCCTGCGGCTCGATCGACAACGGCTTCGTCGACCCGGTGCTGCGCCTGGCCGTCCTCACCGAGACCGACCTGACCGGCCAGCGCACCGCCACCAAGGACCTCGGCCGGATGCCGACCCGGCGCCGCAAGACGATCGACCCGCTGACCCTGGAGGCCGGGGACTACATCGTCCACGAACAGCACGGCGTGGGCCGCTACGTCGAGATGGTCCAGCGCACCGTCCAGGGCGCCACCCGCGAGTACCTGCTGGTGGAGTACGCGCCAGCCAAGCGCGGGCAGCCCGGCGACCGGCTCTACATCCCCACCGACCAGCTGGAGCAGGTCACCAAGTACGTCGGCGGCGAGGCCCCGACCCTGCACCGGCTCGGCGGCGCCGACTGGACGAAGACCAAGGCGCGCGCGAAGAAGGCGGTCAAGGAGATCGCCGCCGACCTCATCAAGCTCTACAGCGCGCGGATGGCCGCCCCCGGCCACACCTTCGGACCGGACACCCCCTGGCAGCGCGAGCTGGAGGACGCCTTCCCGTACGCGGAGACGCCCGACCAGCTCACCACCATCGCCGAGGTCAAGGAGGACATGGAGAAGTCGGTCCCGATGGACCGGCTGATCTGCGGTGACGTCGGCTACGGCAAGACCGAGATCGCGGTCCGCGCCGCGTTCAAGGCGGTCCAGGACGGCAAGCAGGTCGCCGTTCTCGTCCCGACGACCCTGCTCGTGCAGCAGCACTTCGGCACCTTCTCCGAGCGCTACAGCCAGTTCCCCGTCAAGGTGAAGGCGCTCTCGCGGTTCCAGAGCGAGACCGAGTCCAAGGCCACCCTGGAGGGGCTGCAGGAGGGCTCGGTGGACGTGGTCATCGGTACGCACCGGCTGTTCTCGCAGGAGACCCGGTTCAAGGACCTGGGCCTGGTCATCGTCGACGAGGAGCAGCGGTTCGGCGTGGAGCACAAGGAGCAGCTGAAGAAGCTCCGTGCCAACGTCGACGTGCTGACGATGTCCGCGACGCCGATCCCGCGCACCCTGGAGATGGCGGTGACCGGCATCCGCGAGATGTCGACGATCACCACCCCGCCGGAGGAGCGGCACCCGGTGCTCACCTTCGTCGGCCCGTACGAGGAGAAGCAGATCGGCGCGGCCGTCCGCCGCGAGCTGCTGCGCGAGGGCCAGTGCTTCTACATCCACAACCGGGTCGAGTCCATCGACCGGGCGGCCGCCAAGCTGCGCGAGATCGTGCCCGAGGCGCGGATCGCCACGGCCCACGGCCAGATGTCGGAGCAGGCCCTGGAGCAGGTCGTCGTGGACTTCTGGGAGAAGAAGTTCGACGTGCTCGTCTCGACGACGATCGTCGAGTCGGGCATCGACATCTCCAACGCCAACACCCTGATCGTGGAGCGCGGTGACAACTTCGGCCTGAGCCAGCTGCACCAGCTGCGCGGGCGGGTCGGCCGAGGCCGCGAGCGCGGGTACGCGTACTTCCTGTACCCGCCGGAGAAGCCGCTGACGGAGACCGCGCACGAGCGGCTCGCGACGATCGCCCAGCACACCGAGATGGGCGCGGGCATGTACGTGGCGATGAAGGACCTGGAGATCCGCGGCGCGGGCAACCTGCTCGGCGGCGAGCAGTCCGGTCATATCGCGGGCGTCGGTTTCGACCTCTACATCCGCATGGTCGGCGAGGCCGTGGCCGACTACCGGGCGGCGGTCGAGGGCGGTGTGGAGGAGGAGCCGCCGCTGGAGGTCAAGATCGAGCTGCCGGTCGACGCGCACGTCCCGCACGACTACGCGCCCGGCGAGCGGCTGCGTCTGCAGGCGTACCGGTCCATCGCCTCGGCCACCTCCGAGGCGGACGTCAAGGCCGTCCGCGAGGAGCTCACCGACCGCTACGGCAAGCTGCCGGAGCCGGTGGAGAACCTGCTGCTGGTGGCCGGGCTGCGGATGCTGGCGCGGGCCTGCGGGGTCGGGGACATCACCCTCCAGGGCAACAACGTCCGGTTCGGGCCGGTGGAGCTGCGCGAGTCGCAGGAGCTGCGGCTCAAGAGGCTCTACCCGGGGACCGTGCTCAAGCCCGCCACCTCGCAGGTGCTGGTGCCGCGCCCCAAGGCGGGCAAGATCGGCGGCAAGCCGGTGGTCGGCCGGGAACTGCTGGCCTGGACGGGGGAGTTCCTCACCACCATCCTCGGCTCGTAGCGGGTGCGGTGACGACGGGAACGGCCGTGGCCGGAGACCTTCACAGGTCTTCGGCCACGGCCGTTCCGCGTACCCGGCGGCTCAGCCCAGCTGGTCCGCGTCGATGACGTCCTTGCCGGCCGGGGCCTCGGCCTGGACCGGCTGGTCGAAGCCCGTGAAGGAGATCTCGGCCGGCTCCTTGCCGGTGACGCCCGCCTTGAGCAGGTACGGCTTGCCCTCGGTGGCCACCAGCAGGGTCTCGGTGCCCTCGTCGGTCTTCGTGGTCAGGGTGAGGGCCTTCTGGCCGTCGACCGAGGTGACCTCGCCCTTCTCCGCGCCCTTGCTGTCGTCGAAGTCCTTGAGCAGCTCGTCCAGGTCGCACAGGGAGGCGAGCTCCTTCGAGTCGGCGTCCGAGGCCTTCGACTTCAGCCAGTGGCCCGCCAGCATCTTGACCGCCCCGTCCGCCTCCGCCTTGGGCAGGTCCTTCATCTGCGAGCGGTAGAAGGGCTCGTCGGCCTTGATGTACACGAACTCGCCGTTGCGGATCAGCTCGAAGGAGCCCTCCTGGCCGGCGATGGTGCCCCGGCAGTCGCCGGCCTTGCTGACGGCCATGCTCAGCTCCAGCGGCTTGCCCGCGTCCCAGACCTTGCCGCTCACGGTGAGCGAGGAGGCGCCGCGCAGGGCGTCCACGGACTTGTCCGCCACCTCGGAACCGGACAGGTCGGCGTAGGGGCCGGAGGCGAAGCAGCCGGTGAGGCCGAGGGCGGCGGCGCAGGCGAGGGCGGCGGTGGCGGCGAAACGGGGAGCGGTGCGCATGGGGACTCTCTAGGGCGACTCGAAGGTGGAGTAAAGGAAGATTAAAGGAGAAGTGGAAGATTGTATTCCGGTTGACGCGGAGCGGCCGTCGTCCGGCGGTGAAGACGCACTGATCACAACAGATTCATGTGAACCGAGTCAACAGGGTTCACAGAAGTTCTTGAGTTCACGCTGTGAATCGGTCTCTTGGGTGTGACCGGGTAAGCTCCCCGGCATGCCCGAGGAGAACGCCGCAGAGGCCACCGCCGCAGAGGTCACCGCGGCCGAGGTCGCCCGCCTGGCCGGAGTCGGCCGCGCCGCCGTGAGCAACTGGCGGCGCCGCCACGCCGACTTCCCCAAGCCCGTCGGCGGCACCGAGACCAGCCCCTCCTTCTCCCTGGACGAGGTGGAGCACTGGCTGCGCGCCCAGGGCAAGCTCGCCGAGATCCCGCTGCGCGAACGGGTCTGGCAGCAGATCACCGCCCACCCCGGCGGAGCCGTCACCGCACTCGTCAAGACGGGCGGCGCCCTGCTCGTCGTACGGGACAGGCCCACCGACTGGCTGGAGCTGACCGCCGTCTCAGACGAGCGCATGGCCACCCTGCTGCCGCCCGTCCTCGACCAGGTGCTCGGCGCGCGCCTCGGGCCCGGCCACGCGCTCGCCGAGACCCCGCCGGGCCCGGCCGTCATGCCGCTGCTGCGGGCCGCCGCCGAACTCGCCGCCGAAATCGGGGCCCGCCAGGCCTTCGAGTTCCTCCTCGGGCGCCACCTCGACGCCAACCCCCGCCAGTACACGCTCACCCCGGACGGCCTCGCCGCGCTGATGGCCGCCCTCGCCGGCCCCGCGGCCCGTACCGTCCTCGACCCCGCCTGCGGCACCGGCACCCTCCTGCGGGCCGTCCCCGGCGCCACCGCCCTCCACGCGCAGGACTCCGCGCCCGAACTCGCCGCCCTCGCCGCCCTGCGCCTCGCCCTGAACGGAACGCCCCAGGTCCGCGCCGTCGCCGCCGACAGCCTGCGGGCCGACGCCTTCACCCAGGACACCGTCGACGCCGTGCTCTGCCACCCGCCGTTCAACGAACGCGGCTGGGGCCACGAGGAACTGGCCTACGACCCGCGCTGGGAGTACGGCTTCCCGGCCCGCACCGAATCCGAACTCGCCTGGGTCCAGCACGCCCTGGCCCACCTGCGCGAGGGCGGCACCGCCGTGCTCCTCATGCCGCCCGCCGTCGCCGCCCGCCGCTCCGGCCGCCGCATCCGCGCCGACCTCCTGCGCCGCGGCGCGCTGCGGGCCGTCGTCGCGCTCCCGGCCGGCGCGGCGCCCCCGTACGGGATCCCCCTGCACCTGTGGGTGCTGCGCCGGCCCGCCCCGCACGCGGCGCCCCCGGCCGGGCTGCTCCTCATCGACACCGCGGCCCTCGGCGCCGACACCGCCCAACCCCGCTCCGCCTGGCCCGCCGTGCACGAAACGGTGCAGAACGCCTGGAGCACGTACGACCGCACCGGGTCGGTGGCGCACGTGCCCGGCGTCAGCCGCGTCGTCCCCGTCATCGAGCTGCTGGACGACGACGTGGACCTCACCCCCGCCCGCCACCTGCCCCCGCCGGCCGCCGGCGGCGGTCCGGCCGAACTGACCGCCGTACGGGAGCGGCTCGGCGAGACCCTCGGCCGGGCCGCCCGGCTCACCCCGCCGCCCGCGGAGGCGCCCGCCGGGGGCACGGCCCGGCCGCCGCTGACCACCGTCGGCGAACTCGCCCGCGCCGGAGCCCTGGAGCTGCACACCGGCACCGGCGGCGGAACCGGCTCGGCCCCCGTCCTCACCGAACACGACGTCTACGCCGGAACAGGACCCTCCGGCACCCTGGCCCCCACCGCGGACGAGCCCGTGCTCACCGCCCCCGGCGACGTCCTCGTCCCCCTCGTCGGCGGCGCGGCCATCGCCCGGGTCGTCGACGACGCGACCGCGGGCGCGGTCCCGGGCCGCGGCCTGGCCCTGCTGCGGCCCGACCCGGACGCCCTCGACCCGTGGTTCCTGGCCGGATTCCTGCGCGGCACCGCCAACAACCGCCGCGCCAGCAGCCATGCCTCCACCGCCACCCGGCTCGACGTACGCCGGCTCCGGCTGCCCCGGCTGCCCCTGGCGCAGCAGCAGAGCTACGGACTCCGCTTCCGCGCGCTCGCCGAGTTCGAGGACGCGCTGCGGCTGGCGGGACGGCTCGGCGAACAACTCGTACAGGGTTTCCACGACGGCCTCTCCGACGGCACGGTCACGCCGGAGTGAACGGCCGTGCAGCGAGCATGCAACGGTTGCGCGCATCCCCTCACCCCTGGCCGGGAACGCTGTATACCCTCAGACCCGAAACTTCTTCCGCACGGCCCGTCAGGAGCAGCGATGCACGGCCCCGGCCTTCCGCCGCAGCACGGCCCCCAGTCCGATTCGGGGGGTGTGATGGCATTGCGCGTGGTGTTCGTGCTGCTGCCCATCCTCAGCTGCGGCTTCCTCGCCTGGGGGTCGCTGCTGCGGCTCGCCCTGGTCACCCGCAAGTCCCGTGACTGGGCGCTGATGGTGACCAGCGGCGTGCTCGCCGTCGTGTGGATGGCGCTCATCCAGGCCGACCCCACGCCCGAAGTCAACGGCTGGCAGGGCAACCTGGGGGCCGGCGGCTCGATCTTCAGCGGTTTCGCGATCTGCGTGTACTTCCTCGTCGCCGACATCAAGCACCACGAGGCCCGGCGGTCGGCCCCGACCGCGCAGTGGTACCCGGCGCAGTCCGCTCCGTACGTCCACCCGCAGCCGTCCGGGCCCTCCTACGGCTACCCGCCGGCCACGGCCACCACCCGGCCCTCCACCGCGACGCCGACCCCCGCGCCGACGCCGGCCCCGGCGCCCCCGCAGGTGCCGCCGCAGCCGACGCCGCCCCCGCGCATCGGGCAGGTCCGGGCCGAGCTCGACGAGCTCAGCGAACTGCTGCGCAAGCAGACCCCGCCGGCCGGGGGCCCCCGCCACGATCCCCACCAGACCCCGTTCCAGGACCCCCCGCAGTGACCGAACGGCTCATCGGCGACCGCTACCAGCTCGCGACCGTCCTCGGCCAGGGCGGCATGGGCCAGGTCTGGACCGCCTACGACCGGCGCCTCGACCGCCGCGTCGCCGTCAAACTGCTGCGCCCCGACAAGGTCGCCGGCCCCGGCACGGTCGCCGAGGAGCTGCGCCGCCGCTTCGTGCGCGAGTGCCGGGTCACCGCGCAGGTCGACCACCCGGGCCTGGTCACCGTGCACGACGCGGGCAGCGACGGCGACGAACTCTTCCTCGTCATGGGCTACGTGGAGGGTGCCGACCTCGCCGACCACCTCGCCGAGCACGACCCCTACCCCTGGCAGTGGGCGGTCGCCGTCGTCGCGCAGCTGTGCTCGGTCCTGTCGGCCGTGCACGCGGTGCCGATCGTGCACCGGGACCTGAAGCCGCGCAACGTGATGGTCCGCCCGGACGGCACCGTGCTCGTCCTGGACCTCGGCGTGGCCTCGGTGATGGACACCGACACCACCCGCCTCACCAGCACCGGATCGCCCATCGGCAGCCCCGCCTACATGGCTCCCGAGCAGGCCATGGGCGGCGCCGTGGGCCCGTACACCGACCTGTACGCCCTCGGCGTGCTGCTCTACGAACTCCTCAGCGGCAACGTCCCCTTCGCCGGATCCACCGCCCTCGGAGTCCTGCACCGCCACCTGTACGAACCCCCGCTCCCGGTCCGCCAGATGCGCCCGGAGATCCCGCCGGAGCTGGAGAAGCTCCTGCTCCACCTCCTCGCCAAGGACCCGCAGGACCGGCCCTCCTCCGCCCAGGAGGTCTACGAGGCCCTGGCCCCGCTGCTGCCCGCCCGCGGCAGCCGCACCCCGTCCGGCCCGCTCGACCCGACCCGGCCCTTCCTGCGCCCGCAGGCACCCTGGCCGGACCGGGCCGCCGTCGTCCCGCCGCGGCCGAGCACCCCGCCCGCGCCGCCGAAGCCCGACGTCCCCGGCGCCGTGGACGAGGCCCGCAAGCTCCTGGACGAGGGGCGGCTCACCCAGGCCGTGGACATCCTCGGCGGCATCCTCCCGGCGGCGGCCGCCGAGCACGGGGAGCACTCCCCGGTGGTCCGCTCCCTGCGCAAGCAGTACGCCGCCACGCTCATGGACGACGGCCAGTACCGGCGTGCCCTGCCGGAACTGCGCCGCCTCGCCGACGAGTTCCCGGCCGGGGACCCCCAGTCGCTGCGCTTCCGCTACGACTCGGCCCAGTGCCTGGAGCAACTCGGCGAGCCGGCCGCCGCCCTGGCGGAGTACCGCTCGCTGCTCCCGTTCTTCGAGAACCACTACGCCAACCCGGACCCGGGTCTGCCGCTGGAGGTCCGCCGCCGGATAGCCCACCTGCTGCTCTCCCTCGGCGACCGCCAGGCGGCGCACGACACCCTGGCCCGGCTGCTGTTCGACGCGGAACGGCTGCACGGCCCGGCCCATCCCTTCCCGGCCGAGATCCGCCGCACCCTGCACTGGCTCAGCCAGGTCCGCTGACCCGGCGGCGGGTCCGGCCCCATCGGGCCGCGGCCGCCAGGATCCCCAGCGCGCCCGCCGCGACCGCCAGCCCCGGGACCAGGCCCGGAGGCCGGAACTCGCAGCTGAGCCGTGTGGTGCCGGGGGACAGCGGCAGCGCGACCAGCCCCAGGTGGGCGGCCGCGGGGCGGCCGTTGCAGGTCCAGCCGGCGATCGCGGGGACCGAGAGGACCGCCGTGCCGGCGGCCCCCCGCGGCAGTTCGGCCCGGATGCCCGAGGGGCCGACCCGCACGGAGGTCGCCGCCGTGGCCCGCAGACCGGCCACCGCGGCGTCGAGCCGCGCCCGGTCCAGGCAGGACAGGGTCCACCGGGGCGGCGGGGCCGCGTCGAAGACCAGGGCCGAGGAGGTCCCGCGGGAGGCGCCGAGCGGCTGGAGGGCCGCCCGGTTGCGGGGGGCGTTGCCGTTCAGGCGGAAGGCGGGGCCGTCCGCGAGGCGGGCCGTCGCGTTGTACTCGGGGGCCCACAGGTAGGCCTCCGTGCCCGCGCGGCAGACCCCGGGCGCGAGCGGGTCCTCGTACACCCGGGCGCCCAGCAGCGCTTCCTGGTTGGCGAAGGGGGAGTCGTCGGCGTAGGAGAGCGCGGCGCCGGGCGGACGGGTCGTCACCAGCGGGGGCACCGGTGCGCGGCGGACCGTGCCGTCGGGCCCCAGGCGCGCGCCGACCGCGAAGACGGCGTCCGTCACCGGATTGTCGATGCTCTGTACGTTGCGTCCGCGCGAGGTCCAGCCGGCGCCGAGCGCGACCATCGTGCGGGTGAAGACGTCCGGGGTGTGGCTGCTGTAGTACGCGCCGCCCTCGCCGCCGAGCAGCAGCGGGTCGTTGCCCGACAGGGCGGGCCGGCCCGGGTCGGTGCGGTAGGCGGGCCAGCCCTCCGCGCCGGCCAGGGCCTCGGCGCGCGCGGTGTGCGCGGGCCCCCAGGACGGGTAGTCGTCCAGGCCGCCCAGCTTGCCCTTGTGGCCGTAGGCGGTGGTCGCGGCGGCCTGCGCCAGCAGGACCAGCGCCAGCAGTCCGGCCGCCGGCCACGCGAGCCGGCGGTGCCGCAGCGCCCACCAGGCGGCCCCCGCCAGTGCCAGCCCGCCGCCGAACAGCGCGTAGCCCGCCGTCGTCACCAGCGGGCTGTCGCCCGCCCACAGCGCGGCGGCCGTCAGCAGGCCCGCACCCGCGGCCAGGGCCGGCGGCCGCGGCGGGCCCGCGGCCAGCCCGGTCCAGGCGGCGATCACCGCGATCCCGGCGAGGACGAAGGTCTGCCGGTACGGGCTTCCGTTCGGGGTGGCGAAGAGGTGCCAGGCCAGGTGCGTGGGCGCCCACTGGAGGGAGAGCGCCACGGCCGCGGTCAGCCCCGCCCACCACAGCCGGGTGCGCGCGGGGACCGCCCGGTGGAAGGGGAGCGCGGCCACCAGCAGCAGGGTCCCGGTGCCGACGAAGACGGCGGGGGAGGAGAAGGAGTACGTCCCCGGCAGCAGCCGGGCGAACAGGTCGGCCCAGGACACCGGCCGGAACTCCTTGACCCAGCCCGGGTAGGCCTGCCCGGAGCTGAGGAAGAGGGGCAGGAGCACGGGCGCCGCGAGCGCGATCCCGAGCACCGTGGTCCCCGCGCCCCGGGCGATCACGGACAGCCGGGCCGGTGCGCCCTCCCGGGTGAGCACCACCCGTACCAGCAGCACCAGCGCCGCACCCAGCGTCGCCATGTAGGCGGTGTAGAAGTTCGCCGTCCAGCAGACCGCGACGACCAGCGGCGCGAGCAGGGACCTGCGTCCGCGCAGGGCCCACTCACCGGTCAGGCACAGCAGGGGGAAGGCGATCAGTCCGTCCAGCCACATCGGGTTGTACGAGGCCTCGATCACCGACCAGCCGCACAGTGCGTACGAGGCCCCGAGCAGCCCGGCCGCCCACCAGGGCC